>DAIRVC010000087.1:0-10940 GCA_036803025.1 Anaerolineales bacterium | reverse complement strand
GTCCCTCCCATCTGGACGATCTGGGCCTCCCGGCTGCGCTGCGCTGGTATTGCGGTGAGCTGCAGGAGCGCTTCCCGATCGCCGTGGACGTGGAGGTGAACGGCGAGGCGTGGGATATGCGCGGCGAGGTGACGACGGCGCTGTTCCGGATCGCCCAGGAGGCGTTGACGAATGTCGTCAAACATGCCGGCGCGGAGCAGGTTCGCGTGAACCTGACCTACCGTCCCGAGTCCGTCAGCCTGGAGGTCGTCGACAATGGTAGCGGCTTCAACAGCGGGCAAATCCAGACTGGGAAAGGTGAGGGCTGGGGGCTGGCCGGGATGAGCGAGCGGGCGTCGCTGATCGGTGGCGACCTGCGACTAGAGTCGAGCCCGGGGCAGGGGACGCGCGTCAAGGTGAGCGTGCCCGCCCAGGCCGACAACGAGGTTGGGGATGACCATTCGGCTGCTGCTCGTCGATGACCACGCAGTGGTGCGCTCGGGGCTGCGCATGCTGTTGGAGGACCAGGGCGAGATGGAGATCGTCGGTGAGGCCGGTACGGCCGAAGAGGCCCTGAGGGCGGTTGCAGCGCTCTCGCCGGACGTCGTGCTGATGGATATCGGCCTGCCGGGACTGTCGGGGATCGAGGCGGCGCGTCAGATCCGGCGCCTGCGTCCGGAGACGGCGGTTGTGGCGCTGACCATCCATGAGGATGAAGAGTACTTCTTCAAGATGCTCGAAGCCGGTGCCGTGGGCTACGTCCCCAAGCGTGCCGCGCCGGAGGAGCTCATCAGCGCCATCCAGGCCGCGGCCTTGGGAGAGGTCTACCTGTATCCCTCGCTGGCCAAGTTCCTCGTGAAGGACTTTCTGGCGCAGGATTCCGAGTCGCGTAGCGAGCGTGCCTTGGGCGGGTTGACCAGCCGCGAGCAAGAGGTGCTGACGCACCTAGCCGAGGGCGCCAGCAATCCAGACATCGGCGAGCTGCTGCGCATCAGCCCCAAGACGGTGGCTCGACACCGCGAGAACATCATGCGCAAGCTCAACCTTCACTCCCGGGCCGAGCTGGTCAAGTACGCCATCCGCAAGGGCATCATCCAGGCATAGCCCGGCTTATGGCGAGGGTCGGTGAACGGGCGCGCCTCGGCAGGCGCGCCGGTTGCGTTTCCATCAAGCGCTGCCAGCCGCCCCCGCGACGCGCCACCCAGGGCGGGGAATCAAAGACCCGTCTCGAGGCGGCGCATTCTCGCGCTTCGAGACGGGCCCGTTGGGCGGCGCAGGTCCCCGGCCGCCCGCCTAGTGGTTGTTGGGAACGCCGGCCGGGTCGGCGCGCACCTCGCGGCGGGCGAGCAGGAAGATCAACAGGATCAGCGCCTGGCCGATGATCATCCCGGCCACCTCGGGGAGGCGGGCCCAGGTCTCGCGTGCCAAGGCGCCCCAGTCGAGCTGCGCCGGCCTGGCCAGGGCCGTGGCGATCTGGGTCAGGTTCTCCGTGGTCCAGGCGACGCCGGCCAACGCCAGGAGCGTAAATGGGATGGCCAAGCCGAGCGTGGCGACGACAGCGACGAGCGTTGGGTTGCGCATGTCACCCTCCCGGGTCATGCCCCCTTCGTTCAATTTCACGATACTGCCTGGGAGCGCGGCTGTCCATGCGGCCCGTTCCGCATGAAGGAGTGGGCCATCTGCCCTAGGGGGGCTTGGGCGGCTCGCCGAAGCGGCGCGTTCAAGGGAGGAAAAGAGACCGGGCACCCTGAGGGGTGCCCGGTCGTTCGGTGAAGCGTGGTGCGGCTACGGGCGGGTGCCCGTGGCAGCGCCCAGATCGGCGATCGAGTCGTACAGAATCTGCAGGATGTAGCGGCTGTTGTGTGCGAACGCGCCCGGGTCTTTGGTGACGTACTGGTAGTTGTAGGCGGCTCGCAGCAGTCTCGGCGTCCAGGTGGCGTACTGCCCCTCGCCCTCGTCGATCGCCCCGTTGCCGTTGGCGTCGGCGAAGAAGTACGGATAGACGGTGGGCGAGTAGACCAGCGGGGTGCCGGCCGTGTCGGCGGCATAGGCCTGGATGGCGGCGTAGAGGGCTTCGTACATCGTCTGGACCTCGCCAGCGATGCCCTCGGTCGTGTCGCCGTCCCCGTCGAAGTCCGTGGTGGAGTTCGGGCCGCGGATTGTGCCGAGAGTCTCCACGTCCGTCACGGTCGGATGGCAGACACTGCAGTTGGCCACTTGCACTTCGAGCTCGTGCGTGTTGTGGCAGGCGACGCAGGTATCGTATCCCTGGACGTGTGCGTTCCGTCCGGCATACTCCTGGCCGTCGTACTCGTAGGCGCCGTGGACCTCACCGCCGAAGAGCGTCGCGCCGGCGGCGAAGTAGTGCACGTTGCGGAAGCGCAGGCTCTCCGACACCTCGTCGTCGCCCAGGCTGCCGATGGCTCGATTCACGCTGACCGTCGACTCGCGTCCTTGATGGCACAGGATGCACAGGTTGGCGTCGGGGTTCGGCAGGCTGACGCTGGCACCGCTGGGGAAGGCGACCTCTTCCACCGTCCGGCGGGTGTACGTGCTCAGGTCGTCATGGCAGGTGGCGCACTCGAATCCGTTGGCGGCCGGGGTGGAGACGGTCGTGCCCTCGGCCAGGAAGAACGGCAACCCCTCGGCGGAGTGGCATCGAGCACACGAGCCGGGGACGATGCCGCCGTCTTCCTCGCCATCCCAGTGACGGAAGGCCTCTTCCGAACCGGCGAAGTGGCCCGGATCGGTGCGGTGCGCCGCGCTCAGGTCCACCGGAGCCGACAGGACCGTATTCAGGTCGGCGATCGAGTCGTACAGCAACTCGATGATGTACTTGCCGCCGTGGGCGAAGGCGCCAGGATCCTTGAGCGAGGTCTGGTAGTTGTAGGCCGCCCGCACCAGGCGTCCGGTCCAGGCGCTGAAGCCGTTGGCTGAGACCGCCTCATCGGGATCCGCCGTGCCGTTGCCGTTGGTGTCCACGAAGAAGTACGGGTAGGCGGTCGGCGAGTAGGCGATGGCGGCTCCGGCCACCTCGCTGGCGTAGGACTGCATGGCCTGAAGCAGCATGCCGCGCAGGCCCTCGATCTCGAAGAAGATGCCCTCTTCGGTATCGCCATCCCCGTCGTAGTCGGCCAGCGAGCCGGCCATGCGCACATCGCGCAGGTCTTCCACGCTGGTCACGTCGGAGTGGCAACCCTGGCAGGCCTCGAGGCGGACTTCGAGGGTATGCGGGTTATGGCAGCTGATGCAGGTGTTCAGGTCGCCGGCATGCCGGAACTGCGCGTCGTAGGACTGGCCGTCGTACTGATAGCCGCCCTGCGCCTGCGTGCCGTACAGGGTGGCGCCGGCTGCATAGTAGTGGATATTGATGAAGCGCAGGTCGGCGTTCGGGGTATCGAGGTCGGGCAGCGAGGCGGTGCGTTCGTTGACGCTGACGGTCGACTCGCGTCCCTGGTGGCACTGCATGCAGCGTGATTCGTCGCCCAGGCCGGTGACTTCCAGGCCGGAGGGGAAGGTCACGCTGGTCATGCCCATCGTGGCGTTGTTGTGGCAGGTGATGCAGGTGACCACGCTGCCGATCGGTGCCGCCGCGTCTACCGTCCCAGCGGCGCTGCCGTCGACGCCCAGGAAGTCGCGGTAGCCGACCTCGCTGTGGCATTTGGCGCATTCAACCGGGATTTCGGCCGGGTCGTCTTCGTTCCAGTGCACGAAGGCCTCCGCCTCGGCATCCGCGTGGCCCGAGCCGCTCCACTCTTCCAGGAACGGGATCACCAACTCGGGCGCGGCGGGGGCTTCGGTTGCCTCCGGCGACTCGGCCGGCGTCTCCCCGCCACCGCAGGCTGCGAGCAGCAACGCTGCGGCGAGCAGGGTCAAGCCGAGCAGAATCAGTTTACGGTGCATGTGAGACCATTCTCCTCTGAGAGAACCGGTGAGCAGAACTGAGCGGCAGAAGCGCGTTCTGGATTTGAGTGAGCCCCTCCTCTCCTCCCCAGACTCTGCCGGTCACCGACCCTCCCACATAGGCCAACCATGGTAGTGGCGTGGGACGGCGGGCGGGCGGCAGGCGACCCTTCGCTAGTGATCGACCTCTGAGGCCCAAGCTCGCTCGGGATACCCCCGCCGCACCTACACTGGCGCTTGGAAGGGCGGGTCGAGCCACCCAGGCCGCGTGGGGCATTCACCCCACGCATTGTGGGTATTGTAACATGTCAGGCATCCGCGGTGTCAAGGGCCATTCGTCCCCCACGCGAGGCCTGTCCGGATTTCGGCAAGACTAATACGAGAGGACCGGTCCAGTTAACCGGCGCGGCCAGGGGGATGCGCCGCCGGCAAGCCGCGCACACGGAAGGACCGGGGCCTACACCGCAACCGGGGAGGCTCGTCGGGCGAGCCTCCCCGGCATCTGCATTTCGGCGCGCTCAGTTGTCCGGCGCGCCCGCGTCCATCCAATCCAGGATGACCTGGATGAGCTCTGGCGACAGGCTCCCGCCTGGCGGCATCACCGTACCGAAGGTCTGGGTGCCGAGCAGTTTCTGCCCCAGCAGGCTGCCGGCCCCGTCGCCGGGGATGACCACCGGCGCGTGGTCGCCGCTAGCCATGACCGCCGGATAGCTGCTGGCGTCCCAGCCGCCCAGGCTGCCATGACAGGCGAAGCAGTAGGTCTCCAGGATGGGAACGATGTCGGCGGAAAAGCTGACCGCGGTCGCTGGCGCGGGAGAGGCGCCCGCGCCCAGGCGGCGCAGGAAGTCGACCAATTGGCGGATCTGGTCCCCGGTCAGTATCTCACCCCAGGCGATCATCGGCGTCGCCTCATGCCCCAGGCTGATCACGTCATACAGCGTCTGGGCATTGTAGCGCGCCTGGAACTCGGGACCGCGCAGCACCGGCCCCAATCCGCCTTCCCCGTTGGGGCCGTGACAGCGTGAGCAGATCTGGGCGAAGATCTCTGCACCGCTCAGCGGGACCGGGCCGGGCAGGATTTCCGCCGGAGCCTCGACGGGGGGACTGGCTTCCCACGTGCGCAGGAAGGCCAGGATCGCGTCGATCTCATCGTCTTCGAGCGGGCCGCCGAAAGCGGTCGAGAAGGGAGACATCCCGAAGTCGGGCTGGCCCATGGCGATGATCGAGCGCAGGGTTTGATCATCGCGGGTGGCGAGATACTCGCGCGAGCTGATCGGGGCGATGATATCGCCCGGCCGAGCCGGGTTCGCCCCGCCTTCGCCGAAGTCGCCGTGGCAGGCAGCGCAGTTCTGGGAGAAGAGGCGCTGGCCGACCTCGGTCGGCGCACCGCGGGCCGCCTGGAGGGTGTAGCCGACCAACGCGTCGAGCTGTTCTTGAGTGAGCACCTCTCCCCACACCGGCATGGTCGTGTGTGCCCCGCCGCCGGCGATGATCCGCATGGCTGCCTCGACGTCCGCCGCGGCGGGGATACGCTGCCCGTGGCAGGAGGCGCAGTTCTGTTCGAACAGCGCCTGACCGCCGGCGAAGGCGGACGGGTCGACGACGTATTCAGACAGCGCCTCGAGTTCGGCCTGCGAGAGCACGCCGCGCCAAGGCGGCATCTCCAGGTGCAGGCCGCCCTGGCTGATGAGTGCGCGCAGCTCGGGCTCCTCACCGGAGAAGGCGACCGCCTGGCCATGGCATGAGGAACAGTAGACGGCGAACAGCCGCTGACCGTCGGGGGCGATCAGGAAATTGAGGATGGCCGTGCGCTGGCTGGCGCTTAGGGTTTCCCCCCAATTGGGGATGCCCATGCCGCCGTGTCCGGGGAAATTCGGCCCCTGCTCGATCGACCGGCGCAGCCGTTGCGGGTCGGCGCCGACCAGTTCCGTGGCCGGGTGGCACACGCTGCAGTTGTTGGTGAACAGCTGGCTGCCGCCGGGAGAGGCGATGTAGCCGGCCAGCGCATCGATCTGATCGGTCGAGAGATCGGCGCTCCACGCGGGCATCCCCTCGTGTCGGCCCTGCGCGATGACTGCGTGTAGATCGGTCCCGTCCGGGGCGCGCAGGCTGGGGCCGTGGCAGGAGGCGCAGTTCTGCGCGTACAGGGCGGCGATTGGATCGCCGGAAGCGGCCGAGGCCGGCGGGGGAGCCTCCCTGGCGGCCAGGACGGTCAGGGCCAACACACCCAGGACGACCAGCGCCGTCGCGCCGATGACGATCTTGCGGGCGCGGAAGTTGCGACGCGGGCCTCGATCCAGAAACGGCAGCGCCAGAAGGGCCAGGACTGCCAGCGTCGGCAGGACGATCACGCCGATCACTTCCAGGTTCCCAGGGAAGTACTTCAGCAACTGGAACAAGAACAGGAAGTACCACTCGGGGCGGGGGGTGTAGTTGGAATCCGACGGGTCGGCGCGCGCCTCGAGCGGGGCGCCCGCGAAGTAGGCCAGGGCGGCCAGGATGACGAACACGACCAGGGCGGCCACGGCGTCCTTGAACAGGATGTCCGGGAAGAAGGGTGCGCCCTTCTGTTTGGCCGCCTGATACCTTTCCAGGTACTCGCGCTTGTCCTTCTCGTCCATGGCTACTCCTCCGGCCCGGGCGGTGCGCTGATGCCGACCCGAATGACCAGGTACAGGTGGACAAGAAGCAAAGCCGTCAGCCCGACGGGCAGGACCCAGATATGGACTCCGAAGAAGCGCGCCAGGGTGACGGCTGAGAGTTCAGCCCCGCCGCGCAGGATGCGCATCAACGAGTCGCCGATCAAGGGGGTGACACTGGCGATGCGCGTCCCGACCGTCGTGGCCCAGAAGGCCTTCTGATCCCAGGGCAGCAGGTAGCCCGTGAAGCCGAATCCGATGACGACCAGCAGCAGACCGACGCCGGTGAACCAGGTCACCTCACGCGGGAACTTGAACGACCCGTGCAGGATGACACGCAGCATGTGCAGCACACTCAGTACGACCATGGCGCTGGCGCCCCAGTGGTGCAGCCCGCGGATCAGCCACCCGGCGGGCACCTGGGTTGTGATGTACTGGACGCTGGCGTAGGCCTGGTCGGGGGTGGGTACGTAGTAGATGGTGAGCAGAATGCCGGTGACCATCTGGTTGACCGCCACGAACAAGGTGGCGCTGCCAAGGGTGTACAGCCAGTTGACCTTGGGGACTTTGCGCAGGAAGATCGCCTCCCACACCCGGCGCCATCCGAGCCTCTCGTCGAGCCAGTCGGCGACACGCATGTCAGCCTCCCAGAATGTAGATCTGGCCGTTCTCGACCCTGGTCTCGTAGCGGTCGAGCGGGCGGGGCGGCGGACCGGAGACGACCTGTCCGGCCTTGTCGAACACGCCGTTGTGACACGGGCAGTAGAACTCCCCGCGGTCGGCGATCCAACGCACGCGGCAGCCCAGATGCGTGCAGATGTTCGACATGGCCGTGTAGTCCCGGGCGTCCTGCGTCAGAACGTAGACCGACAGTTCCTCCTCGTTGACGATCCAACCTGTCTGACGTTGGATGCGGGCTCGGAACAATGTCGGCGTGCCGAGCTCGACCTTGCTTGTCGAGCCCAACGCGATCCAGGTCTCGGCTGCACGTGATCTGAGTGCCGGCCCGATCAGATAGGCAATGGCCGGTATACCCAAACCGGCGCTGATCAGGCCGCCGATGGCCCAAACCGCGGTGGCGAGGAAACTCCGTCGGGTGATCGGTTTCTCTTCGCTCACGCTTCCCCTCCTTCGGCGAGTTCCAGGTGCTATTGCAGCCGCCCGGTCCGCGGCTTCTTACTTGGGGCCGGGCGGTTCGGTGAACGGAAGACCGGGCAGCAGCTGCGCCGGCTACTCGGGCGCCCCGGCGGCGATCCACTCCCGCAGCAGGTCGAGTTCGTCGGCGCTGAATTGCGCGAAATGTGGTTGGTCGCCAGTCAGTTTCACGATAAGCAGGCTGCCGTCCGGATTGCCGCGCTGGATGGCCGGGCCGCTGGCGCCGCCGGCCATCAAGGTGGCGTAGCTGCTGACGTCCAGCCCCTGGATCCCGTTCGGGCCATGGCAGGCTCCGCAGCGCGATTGGAGAAGCGAGCCGATACCCGCGTCGTAGGTCGCTTCGCCGGCAACCAGGGCGGGCGTGGCGGCCGGCGTGGGCAGCTGGCCGAGCAGAGCTTCGCGAAGTGCCGGCGCGTCGAATCCGGCGTAAGTCCAGACATTGCCATGGCAGGCGCTGTTCGAACAGAAGGAGGTGTCGCTCACGCCGCCCGGGTCGGCAGTGGTGTGGCAGCTGACGCAGGTGGGATCGAACACGTCACGGTGCAGTGTGATCCAGTTCGGGTTGAGGTGCGATTGCGGTTCGATGCCGCGGCTGACCTCGATGTCGGCCAGGAAGTCCGGCGGACCGGCCACGACCGGGATCGAGTGGCACAGGTTGCACTCCAGGCGGATGGCCTCCTGGGCCGCGTTCAGGTGCCGGCCGTCGTGACAGCGGAAGCAGCCGGGCGAGTCCTCGTGGCCGATGTTGTTGGGATGCGTGGTCCAATCGGAGCGCTGTTCGGGGAAGACGCTGTCGGCGTAGGCCTGCTGCAACGCCGACACGGCCGACTCGACCAACCCGGTGTTGTCGGCATAGAAGTCGGGGTAGGCCTGGCGGTAATACTCGGCCAGGCCGGCCAGGCCGACCAGCGCCTGCGCGTTGGTTTCGTATTCGGCGGCGTAGGTCTGCACCGCCCGGCGGCGGATCTCGGGGATCAGCGGCGAGATCAGCCCGCGCTGCATGAGCGTGTCGACAGTGGCCTCGGGGGTGAGGACCAGATGGGTGATGCGATTGTGGCAGGTGATGCAATCCATCTCGACCAGGTCGGCCTCGGCGATGGTATCCGGGTCGAGCCCCGCCTCGACGTCGAGGTACTCCGTGATCGACCCGTCCGCCTCGACGACGCGGATATACGGGATCTCCTGCTGGTGGATGGGTTCGGTCGGGTAGAAGTAAACCCGGTTCTCGATATGCCAGTGGATGCCGCGGCCCAGGCCCTCGCGGCTGACGCCGCCGCCGGTGTGCAGGATCAGGAAGATCGAGAGCGGCGTATTGGCCGGATCGTCGCCGAACGTGCGGATCTCACGCAGGCTGTCATCGGAGAACTTTTCCGGCGAGTGGCAGCGTTCGCAGGTCTCGCGCGCCGGGCGCAGGTTGTCGGCGGTGATGGGGAACTCATAGGTGTGGAAGAGGGTGGCGAAGACGTGCTGCATGTCGCCGGCCTTGCGCGAGATGCGTGTGGCGATGAAGCCGCGCCCGATGTGGCATTCGACGCAATCGACCCGGGCGTGGGGCGAGGTCAGATAGGCCGTGTATTCGGGCGGCATGGTGTGGCAGGCCGTTCCGCAGAACTGAGGCGAGTTGGTGTAGTCCCAGGCGTAAGCGCTGCCGACCAGGACCGCCAGCGTCAGGACGCCCAGGGTCAGGTACGGCAGGATCCGTATCCACAACGGGGATTCAGCCGGCGGCAGAAAGAAAGCGCGCAGACGTCGCTTCAGGGATTCCATCCTGGGACTCCGTAGCTTGTGGGGCTAGCGCTCGGGTGCGCCCGCCTCGACCCAACCAATCATACCGGACAACTCAGTTTCGCTCAACTGACCGGGATGCCCGCCGGCGGCCTGGACCTGCACCAGCAGGCTCGCATCCGGGTCGCCGGGCAGGAGGGCGGGGCCGTGGTCACCACCCTGCAGCGTCGAGGCGAGGCTGCTGAGGGACAGACCACCCATGGCCGCCGCGCCGTGGCAGGCGCCGCAGCGCTGGTTGAGCAGATCACCGATGCCGGCCTCCCAAGTCATCAGGGACACCGGACCGGGGGTTGGGGAAGGCAAAGCTGCAGGGGCGGGCGTGGGCGTCTGAGGGGCGAAGATGGGCGCGTCTTCTGCCGGGGGGATGGATGTGACCGCGGTGACCTCGATGGTCAGGAAGCGGTACATACCGAAGACCGACACCAACCCGAAGAGAATGGCCAGCGGGATGAAGACGCGCATGCGGCGCCGAATGACCGGGGTAGACGGCGGGACATGGCGCTGGCCCTCGATCTCGGCCAGTTCAGCCGGATGCTCGTGGAGCATCTCCTCACGCGTCAACCGGCCGGTGAACATGCTCTTGTTCAGGTGGCGAACGTGGACGTGATAGAAGTGCCAGAGCAGGATGGCCAGCACGGCCAGGATGGCTTCCCCGCCGTGGGCGGCCTTGGCGGCCGGGATGGCCTCGCCCGGGAGCGAGCGCACTGTCACGATGGGGTTCCACATCATGAAGCCGGTGATGCCCATGATGACCGTGCCCCAGACGACGGCCAGGTACTCGACCTTCTCGGCGTATGAATAGCGGCCGTATCGAGCCCGGTGCTCGCGCCGGCCGAGGGCGAACAGGACGTCTTGGATCAGGTGCTTGAAGTCCTCGACCACGGGCAGCATGCTGAAGGGTGTGCGCAGAACAAGGACATGGTAGAGGATCGTCAAGATGTGATAGATGGATTCGACCATCAGGGCGACGGCCGCCAGGCGGTGGATCTGCCTGGCCAACTCGATCCCCCCGAGCAGCCGCAGGATCAGGCCGCCGATGCCGCTCGTGGCGAACTTCTGCGCCAGTCCGGTGACGGCCAGGGTGGTGAAGGTGAGCAGCAGCAGGGCGTGTTCTAATCGCCGCCCGACATCGAAGCGTACGTAATGTGTGGATGATTGCGGGGCGGCCGGGGCAGGGCGGGCTTCAGGCATGGGGCCGCTCCTGTCCCGCCTCATCCTCCGCCTGCGTGTGAGAGACGTCCTGCCCTGAGTCGTCCGGGGCGTGACTGGCGTCATCTGCCGGCGGCAGGTCGGTCACGGCTGGCGGCTGAACAGGCGTCGAAGTGTCCTCGGCTGCAGACGGTCCCGCCGCATGCGCTGCCGGGCTGGCGGCCTCCGTCGGAGGCGTCTCGGCTGGCGCCGCTGGGGCCGGCTCGGCTGGTGCTGGACGGACGCGCCGCCGGGAGCGGATGCGCGACGAGAGGTCCAGGGCGACCAGGA
>DAIRVC010000086.1:0-11059 GCA_036803025.1 Anaerolineales bacterium | reverse complement strand
GTACGCTCCGCCGATCTCGAACCCCGGCCGCCATGCATAGGCAATGTAGGTGCCCGGAGGCAGCTCGATCGAGAAGGTCCCCTGATTCGGTGCGATCGCCACCTCTGTGGCGGTGCCGGCGGCGGTGTTCTCCAGATAGAGCGTCATCGCCGGAATGCTCTCCGACGGGTAACACATCCGTCCGCTGAGTGTCCCGACCGCCGCCGCCTGAGGCTGCGTCGACGTCGGAGGGGAGACAACCGCCTCGGCCGTGAGCGTCCCGGCCACCGAGGTGGAGACTTCGACGTCGGAGATGCCGGCCGGACGGTTGCAGGCTGCGGAGGCCAGCCCGACCATCAACACAATGAAAACGACTCGTGCGCGGCGCATGCTGCCTCCCATCGGGTAGTTCATGGTGTCACGTAGATCGGACTGCTGAAGATCCAGCCGCGCTTGCGGCCGCGGAACTCGACGTAGGCTTCGGCACGATAGGCCCCCGGTTCGGTGACCGTATGCACGCCGCCCTGTTGGCCGGGCCACTCACGCACGACGGCGCCGGCGCGCAGCAACCGGATGTCGGCGGGCGAGGGCGTCCACACCTGCAGCGTCACCCCGTGGCGGGCGCTGATCGTGTCGCCCATCTCGGCCGCCGTCTCTTTGCCCTGGCCCGTGAAACGGAATCCTCGAGCCGACGCCGGCAGGTCGTACGCGGCGAAGCAGCGGCCGCGCGCCAGCCCGCTGTAGATCATGCGTCCGTCACCAGCCGTATCGCCGCTGAGCGGAGAGTCGATCAGGACATGTGTGTTCACCGCTCGGAAATGGAACTCATAGGGGAACACCACGCGCCGGATCGGGCCAAGCCGGATATCCAGCTCGTGGGCGTCGGCGCCGCCGACCACCGCCACCCGTTTGCCGGCCGCCAGGAGTTCGTCCCACTTCTGCAGCGCCTGAGGAAAGGGGCCTGAGGCCACCTGTTCAGGATTGAAACCGTAGTAGAGCGCCGCAGCGCGCGAGCGCAGCAGCGACTTGAACTCCGACATCGCGTTCCAGATCTCCAGGCCGGCGTAGCCCTCGACCTCCCAACTTACCCAGCCCAGGTCGGCCTGCTTGAACAGGGGCGCCTCGGGATCGACGGGATGCGCCAGATAGGCAACCCCGCCGGCCTGGCGGGCGGCATCCACCAGCTTCTGAGGCGACTCCGCCAGCGCGGAGAGTTCGCGGCCGGCCCCGAACACGAGCAGATGATTCTTCTGCGGGATGCGGACCTGATCGTGGATCTCCTCACCGACCAGCAGCAGGACCCGCCGCTGGCGATCGCGCCGGTAACCCTCCATTCCGTCGACCCAGACGTTGTGGTCGGTGACAATGACAAAGTCCAGGCCGGCGCGCAGCGCGGCAGCGGCGATGTCCTCGTGACTGCCCGTGCCGTCAGAGTAGGCTGTGTGGGTGTGGAGGTTCCCGACGACCTCGAAGGTCAACTGCCGCCCTCGCTGCCGCCGGGCTTGTGTCGAGGTCGAGTCTTGGGCTCACTGGAGAGCGTACGGTTGCGGCCGGCGTCGCTGGGCGTGATCAACTGCGTTCCGGTCTGCGCGCACACCCCGATCAACTGTTGGCGCTGCGCCGGGCTGAGCGGGGCCAGGTGCGTGACCACCATCCGCAGGCGCTCCTGGAGCAGCGCTTCCAGCAGGTCTTTCCACGCCGGTCCGCCGGGGCTCTGGTCAACCAGGTAGCTGACCTGGCTGGGATCGTGCGCGCCGATCAACCCTTCCAGTCGATGTGTTTCGTCCGCCGGATCGAGCCAGGCGAAGCCCGATTCGCTGAGCGGATCCTCCAGGGGGTGCCGCTCGACGATGTAGACGACGATCGGGTTCAGGGCGGCCGACGCGGCCATCTGTCCTCCAGCCAGCGGCTGCGAAGGCCAAGAATAGCACAAGCAGGTGGGCGCGGCAACACGGCGCCCGTGGGTCCGCCGACCGCGAGGGTATAATCTCGCGCGATCGAAAGGCCGGCCGGTTGGTCCAAGCCGCGAGGCAGCCGGCCGGAGCGACTTCGCCGTGCGTCAAACGAGGGGAGCCGGCGGTGCCTTGCACGACTCCGGCGTCGAGGCCTGGTCGGGAGGCGGCAGACATGCACCATCGCCCGACGGCTAACGGTTTGAGCGGGCGCAGGTCGGGCCCGAGGTCGCCGTCTGCCAGGGTCCGCTTCCGAGCTGCGGCGCAGATCTCCGCCCGGCAGTCCTGGTTCCTCGCCTGGGCCGTGTTCGCGGCGGCCGGGCTGAGCGGCTGCAGCTTCCCCATCGTCGCGCCGACCCCGTTTCACCCACCAGTCCCTGAGGCCGCCATCGATCCCACCGCCTCGCCATTCCTGCCGCTGCCCGCGACCGGCCCCGGATGGGAGGGTTTGGTCCTGCCTTCCACCCAGACGATCCCATCAACGGCGAGGGCGGAGACCCCGACAGCCGCACCTTCGACCTCGACTGCGCTCGTGACCTCCCCCACGGTAACGCAGACGGGCGCTGTGACGGTGTTGGCGCCTGCGCAGCCGAGCCCGACGGCGACGACAGACAGCGACGGGGGACGGACCGTGCTGCTCCCGCTGGCAGAAGACATCCTCAACCGGGTGAATGAGGACCGAGTGCGTCTCGGCCTGCCGGCGCTGGTGTCGCCGCGGGGGCTCATGCAGGCGGCTTTTGAACGGGCCGAATCCATGGTGGCCGGCGGTTACTTTGATCACACAGACCCCATCGGCGGGGGCACGCCTGCGCAGATGATCCTGGTCGAAGCGGGATACGGAGGCGGCCTGGCGGAGACGCTCTACGCGACGATGACGCAGGCGCGGGCGATCGCTTCCGAAGCCGTGAGCGCCTGGATGGCAAGCGCGGAGAATCGGGCGATCCTCCTTAGTGGCGCCTATCGCTATGCCGGCGTGGGCCTGGCGGGAGACGGAACCTGGTGGACGATAACCTTGCTGCTGGCCGAGATCGGGCCGTAGGAACTCGCGTGGACGCGGTCATTCAGCCGAAGCCGGATCTGACCGAGGTCCCTTTGGTCGAGCTCCGCTCCCGCCTTCGCTCTGGGGAGTGGAGCGCCCGCGAGGTGACCGCCGCGTACCTCGAACGCATCCAGACGATCGACCGGGGTGGGCCGGCTTTGAACTCGGTCATCGAGATCAATCCGGAGGCGCTGGCGATCGCCGAGGCACTGGACGCCGAACGGGTCGCCGGGCACATCCGGGGCCGCCTGCACGGGGTGCCGATCCTGCTCAAGGACAACATCGACACGGGCGACAAGATGCAGACGACTTCGGGCTCACTCGCCCTGGCCGGCGCACCGGCTCCAAGAGACGCCTTCCTGGTGCGTCGACTGCGCCAGGCCGGGGCCGTGATCCTGGGCAAGACCAACCTGAGCGAGTGGGCCAACTTCCGCGGCCGGCACTCGAGCAGTGGCTGGTCGTCGCGAGGCGGGCAGACGCACAGCCCGTATGCCCTGGACCGCAATCCATGCGGTTCATCCTCCGGGTCGGCCGTGGCGGTGGCCGCCAGCCTGTGCGCCGCGGCCGTCGGGACCGAGACCGACGGGTCGATCATCTGCCCGGCGCACGCCAACGGCGTCGTCGGGGTCAAGCCGACCGTCGGCCTGATCAGCCGCAGCGGGATCGTGCCAATCTCGCACAGCCAGGATACGGCCGGGCCGATGGCGCGCTGTGTCGCCGATGCCGCCGCGCTGCTGGGAGCCATGACCGGCGTGGACGCGCGCGACCCGGCGACGCGCCGCAGCCGCGATCGAGCGCTGAGGGACTATGGCCGCGGCCTGGACGCACAAGCGCTGGACGGCGCCCGGCTGGGCGTGGCGCGGGCGTACTTCGAGGTGGATGCGCACACCGACAAAGTCATGGAGCGCGCGCTGGCGACCCTGGCACAGGCCGGCGCTGAACTGATCGATGTCAAGCTGCCCGCGGAGGAGAAGTACGGGATCAGCGAGCTGGAGGTCCTGTTCTACGAATTCAAGGCCGATCTGCAGAGGTACCTGAGCGGCCGGACGGTCCCCTCGGGCGTCCGCACCCTGCAGGACGTGATCGATTTCAACAGGGCCCATCGCGATCAGGTCATGCCCTTCTTTCAGCAGGAGCGGATGCTGCGCTCGGTGGATAAGGGACCGCTCTCAGCCGCCGCCTATCGCAAGGCGCGGGCGACTTGCCTGCGGTGGACGCGCAGCGAAGGCATCGACGCGGTCGTTCGCAAGCATCGGCTGCAGGCGATCGTTGCGCCGGGCGGCGGACCGGCCTGGCTGACCGACGCCGTGACCGGAGATCATCACGACGGTGCGGGCTGCACTTCGCCGGCCGCGGTCGCCGGCTATCCTTCGGTCACCGTACCGGCCGGGTACGTTTTCGGCCTACCGGTCGGCCTGGTCTTCTTCGGGCGAGCCTGGCAGGAACCGGTGCTGCTGAGCCTGGCCTATGCGTTCGAGCAGGTCAGTCGGGTCCGGCGGCCCCCGCAGTATCGGCCGAGTGTCGACCTTAGCCGGCCGGCGTGGGAATGAGCGCGCGCGTTGGCGGCATAGGGAGTCGGCCGGCGCACTCGGGTTGGCCCGATGGGTGGTCGCAGGAATTAGGGTGAGGGGTGAGACGTGAACAATCGTGAAGTGGCTGCGGTGTTCGACCTGATCGCCGACCTGCTCGAGATCAAGGGCGAGCAGGTCTACAAGGTGCTGGCCTATCGGCGCGCGGCGCAGGAGATCGGCAACCTGGGCCGCAGCCTGCAAACCCTCTGGGAAGCCGACGAGCTGCGCACGATCCCGGGCGTTGGCGAGGCGATCGCATCGAAGATCGACGAACTGCTGCGCACCGGAAAGCTGGAATTCGCCGAGAAGCTGGCGGCGGAGGTGCCGCCCGGGCTGGTGGAGGTCCTCAAGGTGGAGGGGGTCGGACCGCGCAAGGCGGCTCGCTTCTGGAAGGATCTGGGCATCACGACGCTGGCGGACCTTGAGCAGGCGGCGCGGGCCGGGAAGCTGCGCGGCATGCCCGGCATGGGCGCCCGCTCGGAAGAACGGATCCTCAAAGGGATCGAGTCGCTGCGGCGACGCCAGGTGGGGCGCGTGTCGATCGGCCGGGCCCGGCCGGTCGCCCTGTCGCTGCTGGCGGAGATCGAGCGCATGCCGTCTGTCCACCGGGTGGAGCTGGCCGGCAGCCTACGGCGCTGGCGCGAAACCGTCGGGGACATCGATCTCCTCGTGGCCGCAGAGGATGCGGCCCAGGTGATCCGTCTGTTCGCCGGGCTGCCTCAGGTCGACCGTGTCCTCGGACAGGGCGACACCAAGGTCAGCGTCGAGCTGCAGGATGGGCTGCGCGCCCAGGTGTGGGTGCATCCGCCGGAGCGATTCGGGTCGGCCTTGCAGTACGCCACGGGGTCTCAGGCGCACAACGTGCGGCTGCGTGAGCTGGCGCAGCAGCGCGGCTTATCCCTCTCGGAACATGGCTTCAAGAAGCCTGGTGGCGGGGAGATCCTGTGCGACTCCGAAGAGGAAGTCTATCGGCGGCTAGGTCTGCCGTGGGTGCCACCGGAGCTGCGCGAGGATCGCGGCGAGATCCAGGCGGCCCAACGCGGCCAGCTGCCTGAGCTGGTCGGACTGGACGATCTGGCCGGGGAGCTGCATGCGCACTCTACCTGGAGCGATGGCCAGAACAGCATCGAGGAGATGGCCCGGGCTGCCATGAGTCTGGGTCTGCGCTACCTGGTCATCTCCGATCACTCGCAGAGCCTGGGTGTGGCCAACGGCCTGAGCATTGAGCGGCTGCGCCGCCAGGCGAAGGAGATCGAGACGGTCCAGCGGCGCATCGGCGCCGGGTTGCGGCTGCTGCGCGGGACGGAGGTCGAAATCCGCGCGGACGGCGCGCTCGACTACCCGGACGACGTCCTGCGCCAGCTGGACGTTGTGACCGCCTCGATGCATACCTCGCTGCGCCAGTCGCCCGAGAAGGTCACTGCTCGCCTGCTGGGCGCGATTCGCAACCCGAACGTCGATGTCATCGGGCACCCGACCGGGCGCATGGTCGAAGGGCGAGAGCCGGCCGAGGTCGATATCGAGGCGATTCTGCGTGAAGCGCGGCAGACCGGCGTGGCGCTGGAGATCAACGCTCATCCGGCGCGCCTGGACCTGGACGAGGCCAATGCTCGCCGTGCAGCTGAGATGGGCTGCCTCTTGGCCATCAACGTCGATGCGCACAGCCCGTCGGACTTCGAACTGCGCGAATACGGTGTAGGCGTCGCCCGCCGCGGCTGGGTGCCCCCCGGGCTGGTGGTGAACACCTGGCCTGTGGATCGATTGGAGGCCTGGCTGCAGCGCTGGAAGCAGCCGGGAATCCGGGACTAGCGGCCGCCGGCCGCCGGGCAGCGCCTCAAACCCTCCTGAGTAAGCCATCGGAATCTGGCCGCGCGTGGCCTGCGCATCCTGCCCTCGCCGGAGGGGTTATCACGAGTGGGGTATCCCCCGCACGCACTTTATCCCCAGGAGGCCTTATGCCGTCGATTGCTTTCATCACCGACAGCACCGCGTATATTCCCGCAGACCTGGTCGCCAAGTACGACATCCGAGTCGCCCCGCAGATCCTGATCTGGGGCGAGGAGCAGTTGCTCGATGGTGTCGACATCACGCCCAGCCAGTTCTACGCCCGCTTGAAGACTTCCACCGTCAATCCGACGACGTCCCAAGTCGCGGTTGTCACGTTCAAGGAGATGCTTGAGCCCCTGGTTGCCGCCGGCCGGCCGGTCATCATGCAGCTACTCTCCGACAAGCTCTCCAAGACGCTGCAATCGGCGGCGATGGCGCGCGACATGCTGCCCGGGTCGAGGATCGAGATCATCGATTCGGAAGCGACGGCCACGGCCCTCGGCTTCCAGGTCCTGGCGGCGGCACGCGCCGCCGAAGCGGGCAAGTCCTTCGAGGAGGTCGTCGCCGTCGCCAACCAGGCCAGACAGAAGACCGGCGTGCTCTTTGTCGTCGATACTCTCGAATACCTGCACCGAGGCGGGCGCATCGGCGGGGCTTCGAAGCTGCTCGGCTCGGCACTTAACCTCAAGCCGCTGCTCGAGCTGCGCGACGGCCGGATCGAGCCGATCGAGAAGGTGCGCACCAAGGCCAAGGCGACGGCGCGCATGCTGGACGTTCTCGAGGAGCGCCTGGCCGGGCGCACGCCCGTGCGCTTGTCCTCCATCCACGCTGCGGCCGAGGCGGAGGCCCGCGAGGTCCTGGAGGCGGCCAAGAAGCGCTTCCATCCGATCGAGGCCCTGATGGCAGACGCCAGCCCTGTGGTCGGGACACACGCCGGACCGGGGACGGTCGGCGTGGCCTATTCTGTCGAACTCTAGACCGGGAGGGCAGGCTTCGCGAGGCACACCGTGCAGACACCTCCGAGCCGGGTCTCGGAGGTGCGTATTTCTGCGCTGGCGACCGCCTTGTGACTTGTGCTACAATCCCGACTGTTCTACTCTAGAATACGCCGAGGCGCCTGGGCCGGGCGCGCCCGGCGCGCCCGTGCCGCGCCAGGGCTTGCTGGCGGCCGCACACAAGCGTGTGCCGCCCAGAACGATGCGGGAGGCAGAGCTCACGTGAACGGAAGGCGAATCGCGACTGTCGTGCTTGTGGCCGCGGCCCTGGTGGGGCTTGGCTTCCTGGCCGCCCGGAGCCTCGACCTGATGCCGGAGCAGGCCTCCACTCGAGCGGTACTGGTCGACCAGCTCTTCCGCTGGCTGCTGGGCGTGGCCACGGTGATCTTCCTGATCGTGCAGGGCGGGTTGCTGTACGCGGTCATTCGCTTCCGCCGGCGTCCCGGTGACGAGAGCGACGGTCCCCCGATCCACGGCAACGCCCGGCTGGAGATCGTCTGGACCCTGATCCCGGCCGTCATTGTGGCGCTGATCGCCTTCTACTCCTTCCGCGTGCTGGCCGCCAGCGAAGAGCCCGAAGATTCCCCGCTCGTTGTCGAGGTCAGCGCCCGCCAATTCACTTGGCAGTTCCACTACCCGGAGGCGGGGATCACTTCGGCCGAGCTCCACCTTCCCGTTGGCCGACAGGTCCGTTTCGAAATCACCTCCGATGACGTCATTCATTCCTTCTGGATCCCCGAGTTCCGGGTCAAACGCGATGCAACCCCGGGACAAGTCGCCGAACTCCTGGTGACACCCAGCCAGATCGGCCGATTCGCCATCCGCTGCGCCGAGTTGTGCGGCCCGGGTCATGCCACCATGACCAGCGAGGTGGTGGTTGACAGTCCGGCCGACTTTGCCGCCTGGCTGGCCGGCCAGCGCGCGCCGGCCGCTTCCGGAGACCCGGCCCAGGCGGCGCGCGCCTCGTTCGACCGCTACGGCTGCTACGGCTGCCACACCCTGGCCGATGCCCAGGCAAGCGGGAGCGTCGGCCCAGTCCTGGACGGCATCGGTCAGACGGCCGCCACACGGGTCGAGGGCCTGCAGGCGCAGGAGTACCTGCGTCAGTCCATCCTGGAACCCGGAGCGTTCGTCGTGCCCGGTTACGCCGACGGCCTGATGCCCTCCAACCTCGGCGAGCGGATGACGCCCGAGGAAATCGACACCCTGGTCGCCTACCTGCTGTCGCAGTGAGATCCGTCCCCGAGGCGAGGAGAGAAACGACCATGCCCAAGCCTTCTCTGGCCGGCCGGCTGCCGAGTTGGACCCGCTACCTGTGGTGGAACACCGACCACAAGGTCATCGGTCTCCAGTACATCGTCACCACCTTCATCTTCTTCCTGCTCGGCGGCCTGATGGCCATGTTGATCCGTGCCGAGCTGTTGCGACCTGGCTTCGACCTGATGAACGGCGCCGAGTACGACCGCCTGTTCACCAATCACGGCTCGGTGATGCTCTTCCTGTGGATCATCCCGGTCCTGGCCGGGTTCGGCAATTACCTGATCCCGCTGATGATCGGGGCGCGCGACATGGCCTTCCCGCGCCTGAACGCCCTCAGCTTCTGGCTCATCCCGCCGGCCGGTCTGTTGATGTTGGCCAGCTTCTTCGTCGGCGGCGCCGAGGCGGGTTGGACGGCCTACGTGCCGCTCTCGATCCGCGGGCCGGATGGGCAGACACTCTGGGCCATCAGTGTCGTCATCCTGGGCATGTCCTCGATCCTGGGCGCCATCAACTTCGTGACGACGGTCTTCACCATGCGCGCCGAAGGCATGACCATCTGGCGGCTGCCCCTGTTCGTCTGGGGGATCCTGGCCACCTCTTTGCTGGTCTTGACCGCTACGCCGGTCCTGGCCGCCGGGCTGATTCTGGTGGCGATGGACCGCCTCTTCGGGACGCTGTTCTTCTCCGTGGCGGCCGGCGGCGACCCCGTCCTGTGGCAGAACATCTTCTGGTTCTACTCACACCCGGCCGTCTACATCATGGTCCTGCCGGCCATGGGCATCATCTCCGAAGTCATCCCGGTCTTCGCACGCAAGCCGCTGTTCGGATACAAGCCGATCGCCATGTCGAGCATGGCCATCAGCGTGCTCGGACTGACGGTCTGGGCCCACCACATGTTCACCAGCGGGATGGACCCGCGCCTGCGCATCCCCTACATGATCTCATCCATGGTGATCGCCGTCCCGACGGGAGTGAAGTTCTTCTCCTGGTTGGCGACGATGTGGGACGGCAAGCTGCGCATCAATACGCCGATGCTGTTTGCCATGGGCTTCATGTCGTTGTTCGTCATCGGCGGCATCACCGGCATATTCCTGGCTTCGATTCCGATCGACCTGCACGTGCACGACTCCTATTTCGTCGTTGCCCACCTGCACTACGTGCTCTTCGGGGGGAGCGTCTCGGCCGTGTACGCCGGCCTGTACTACTGGTTCCCGAAGATCACCGGCCGCATGTACGACGAACGCCTGGGGATCGTCCACTTCGTGCTGAACTTCCTCGGCACCAGTCTGGCCTACCTGCCGCAGTTCGAAGCCGGCCTGCTCGGAATGCCGCGCCGGGTGGCCGACTACGCCGACCAGTTCACGACGCTGAATGCCCTGTCGTCGGTGGGCGCTTTCCTGCTGGGCATCTCCACGCTGCCGTTCCTGTACAACGCCATTGTCAGCTGGGCCACCGGCCCCAAAGCCGCCGCGAACCCCTGGCGGGCGCTGACACTCGAGTGGACGACCAGCTCACCGCCGCCGGCGGAGAACTTCGAAGACATCCCGGTCGTCTCGTCCGGTCCGTACGATTTCGGGCAGACGCCTGCCGTGTCGCCGGCCGCCACGCCCGCCGGCGGCAGCTAGGCCGCGCACAGGAGTCGGTTTGATGAGCGAACACATGACCAGCCATGCCGAGGCGTACCGATCCGGCCGGGCCCTGGGCCTCCAACCCCTCAAACTCGGCATGTGGCTGTTCCTGGCCTCCGAAGTGATGTTCTTCGGCGGCCTGATCTCGGCGTTCCTGCACTACAAGGTCAACAATCCTTCCACAGAAGGCGCCCTGTTGGATGTTCCGCTGGTCGGGGTCAACACGTTCGTCCTGCTGACCTCATCGTTCACGGTGGTGCTCGGGCTTTCAGCCATCCGGCAGGGCGACCGCCGCGGCCTGGTGCGCTTCCTGGCGGCGACCGTTCTGCTGGGCGTGGCCTTTCTGGGCGGGCAGGCCTACGAATTCGTCAGCCTGTACGGCCACGGCGTGACCCTCAACGGCAGCCTGTTCGGCTCGACCTTCTTCACGCTCACCGGATTCCATGGCTTGCATGTCCTGATCGGCCTGATGTGGGCCTTGTCGACGCTCTACGGCGCCCTGCGCGGGCGCTACGCGGCCGATCGATACGAGGGCGTCGAGGTCTTCGGGCTGTACTGGCACTTCGTTGATGTGGTCTGGATCGTGCTGTTCACGATCATTTACCTGGTGTAGGAGTGCTGCATGACAACACCAAGCGTCGAGCCTCATGCCGGCCCGCGGCGGCTGACCTACGCGATCGTCTTCCTGATCCTGGCCGCCTTGACGGCGATCGAGATCGCCCTGAGCATGCTGGGCGTCGACCCGGCGCTGCGCACCCCGGCCTTCCTGGTCTTGTCGTTGGCCAAGGCGACCCTGGTGGCCGTGTTC
>DAIRVC010000085.1:0-11060 GCA_036803025.1 Anaerolineales bacterium | reverse complement strand
TCGCCCAGCCGCTCGGCGATGCCGTCAAGCTCGACCTGCGCGGCACCCCCGCCTTTGAAGTCCGCGATCCGCAGGCCGTGCGCCAGCGTACCGAATCCCTGGTGCGTACGGCCGCGCTGGGCCAGGACCCCGATCGGGGGGTCGCCCGCTGGCTGATCCGCATGCTGGCCCTGAAGATGGGCGCGCTGCCGTCCTCGATCCACGACCTGTACATCGCCCGCGGCCGCGGCCGGCTGCGCAATGACTTCACCGTCCCGGCCATGAATCTGCGCGCCCTGCCCTTCCACGCCGCGCGGGCAGTCTTTCGCGCCGCCCGCCAGCTCCAGGCCGGCGCGCTGATCTTCGAGATCGCCCGGTCGGAAATGGGCTACACCGACCAGCGCCCCTCCGAGTACGCTAGCTGCATCCTGGGGGCGGCCATCGCCGAAGGCTACGCCGGCCCGGTCTTCATCCAGGGCGACCATTTCCAGGTCAGCGCCAAGCGCTTTGCCGATTCGCCGCAGGCCGAGACCCAGGCCGTGCGCGACCTGACGCTGGAGGCCGTCCGGGCCGGGTTCTTCAACATCGACATCGACGCCTCGACACTGGTCGACCTCAAGCAGCCGACGATCGCCGAACAGCAGCAGGTCAACTGCACGCTCTCGGCCGAGCTGACCGCATACATCCGCAAGCTGGAGCCCAAGGACGTGACCATCTCGGTCGGCGGGGAGATCGGCGAGGTCGGCGGTCAGAACAGCACCGAGCCTGAGCTGCGCGCCTTCATGGACGGCTACAACCGCAGTTTGAAGAGGTCGGCCCCGCGCGCTGCCGGCCTGTCGAAGATCAGCATCCAGACCGGCACCACGCACGGGGGCGTCGTCCTCCCGGATGGCTCGATCGCCCAGGTCAAGGTCGATTTTGACACGCTGGCGAAGCTTTCCCGCCTGGCCCAGCGCGAGTACGGCCTGGCCGGCGCGGTGCAGCACGGTGCGTCGACTCTGCCCGAGGCGGCGTTCTCACGCTTCTCCGAGGCCGGCGCGTGCGAGGTCCATCTGGCGACCAACTTCCAGAATATGCTCTTCGACCGGCTGCCGGAGGCGCTGCGCCGGGAGATGTACGCCGCGCTCGACCGCGATTACGCCAAGGAACGCAAGCCGGACATGAGCGCTGAGCAGTTCTACTACAAGGTGCGCAAGAACGCCCTCGGCCCGTTCAAGGGGCGCCTGTGGCACCTGGAGGCCTCGGCGCTCGCTGCAATCGAGAAAGCCTGGGAGGAGCAATTCCGCCTGCTCTTCACCCGGCTGAACATCGGCAAGACGCTCGGTGACGCGCTGACGTATGTACAGCCCATCGTGGTCACGCCTCCCATAAGTGACTACGTCGCCGAAGCGGCGATGAGCGAGGACGTCCGCGACCTGGCGGACTGAGCCCTGGCATGTCTCTGGCCGGCCAGAATGTGCGACCGGATCGGTTCTCGGTAGTCCCGCGCACGCTGGTCTTCCTGCGCCGCGGGTCCGAGATCTTGCTGCTGCGCATCCCGGCGGACCGCGGTGCCTGGGCCGGTCTTCTGAACGGCGTCGGCGGGCACATCGAGCCCGGGGAGGATCCGCTCTCAAGCGCCCGGCGAGAGCTCCTGGAGGAGACCGGCCTGGAGGCGGATAGCCTGACACTCTGCGGCGTGCTGCTGGTCGACACCGGCGGGTCTCCTGGGATCGGTTTGCACGTCTTCCTGGGAGAGTTGATCGACGACGAGGAACCGCACGCCAGCCCGGAGGGGTTGGCGGCTTGGTTCCCGATCGCCGATCTTGCCGGACTGCCGCTGGTTGAAGACCTGCCCGACCTGCTGCCCAAGGTCCTCGCCTGGGTACCCGGGCAGCCCCCCTTCTGCGGCGCGACCACATTCGACGACCAGGGACGCCCGCATCTCCGTTTCGGTGCATGAGAGGCACGCGCCCACCCGGGACGACATGGGTGGGATCGACCGTTCACTTCACCGCCGAGGCGCCGATCCTGCGCGGCCCCAGACGGCGCCCACATGTTCGGCATGGTGAGGTCAGATGTCATCCCGCTGGGCGACAGCCTCGATGCGCTCCTCGGCGCGCCTTCTCTCCGAGGCGAATGGCGCTCGGCCACGGCACGCCGCGCCGCATCGGGACCGGCCTCGAGACCCGACTGTTCAGATCACGCGCTCGCTGCTTCCCAGAAGACCAGAAGGGTGCTTCCGTAGCGACGCTGGTCGAACTCGATCAGGCGAGACAGCGTGAGGGTCTCGTATTCGCGGGGATGGATCTGCGCCACGATCCATGCGTCCGGATTGAGCCACCCGGATAGGCGGTCAAGCGCCGTCAGCGCCGCGCTCCACAGATTCTGATACTGCGGCGGGGCGACGTAGAGATAGTCAAAGCCTTCGGACTGGGTCGTCTTCAGGTAGGCGAACGAATCGCTGCGTAAAACGCGCGCGCCGGATTCCAGCCCGGTCGCGCGCAGGTTATCTTGGATCGTGCGAATCGCGCGCGGGCTGGAATCGACCAGAACCGCCTGCGCCGCCCCGCGACTGAGGGCCTCGATCCCCACGCTGCCCGTGCCGGCAAACAGGTCCAGAAAGCGGCTGGCTTCGATGTCGGCGCCGATGATGTTGAAAAGCGCCCCTTTGGCCCGGTCCCCGATCGGACGGGTCCCGCTACCCGGGACCATCTGCAGCCGCCGCCCCTTCGCCTTGCCGGCAATCACCCGCAGACCGGCCAATTCGACCTCGTGCGTATAGCCTCGAGCGCGTCCCGGAATAAGCTGGCGGCCCCCCTTCGTCCACACCACATAGTGGCTATGCGAAGTCCACTGCCTTACGCGCGGCCTGAAGATTGGCGCGCGGGGCGGTGACAGGCACCACACACCCCGCTCCGAGGATCAACCCCCGCCCGCCCAGCGATCGGATCGCCTGGCGCGCCTCCGCGCGCACGGCACCCGGATCGCCCAGAACCAGAGTCTCCTCCCGCCTCAGCCCTCCGCAGACGGCCCCAGCGAATCGCCGCTTGCCTTGCGCCAGATCGGGTGGCGTGTGTCGGTCGTGCCAGTTGACCACCTGCGCAGGATACTCGAGCGCAAGGTCGAAGATCGGCGCCTCACCGTGGAGATGCAGGACGTTCAGCCACGCAGGGTTCGCCGCTTCCAGGATGCGCCGATCCAGGTCACCGCATAGACGCCGATAGCTGTGAGGATCGAATATCCGGTAGCTGGCGTGCTGGATCGCGTAGAAGATCCCGTCCACCCCGGCGGCCAATGCCGCCTCGATGAAGGCGATGGTCGACTGGGTGACGGCCTCCAGCCCCTCGAGGACCAGCCCCGGCTCGCGATGCAGATGCTCGAACAATCGAGCCTCGCCAGCCAGGTGCTTGCCCTGCGCCAACGGGCTGAATACGGTCGGGATGACCGGCGTCTCGCCTCCCAGGCCGTCGATCACCCGCCGAATGCAGGCCAGCTGCTCCGCCAGGGCGCCGTGACCAGGGTCAAGCACACGCAGCCGCCGCCAGTCGGCAGGCTTCTCGACCGCCCACCGGACGTAGGCGCGCGTCCCCTCCGGATCCCCGCGCCACTCGTCCCCGACCCCCCAGTCTCGGACCGAGTACGACGAGGCCGGCGTTATCTTGGCGAAATCGAAGTCGTGTTCACGCTGGAATGCCAGGACGGAGTCAGCCAGACTGCGCGGATCCTGGTCATCGACGGGGAAGTGCCGCCACAGCGCGATAGGCGTGCGATCGACGGTCTCGCCGGCGATGGCCGCCTTCAGGCGCTCGGGCTTCGTCATCACTCGTAGTGCCATATCTCAGCTTCGAGGTCCCATGTCCCCCGATCCAGGAGATTGAGATGCCCCTTGGCCAGGCGGCGCAGCATGGTGCCGCGAGCCTGCTTGACGTCGCGTTCGAGCAGCGCCACGGCGCGAGCGAAGGCCCTGCGGGCCTGGTCCTTACTGCCGATCTTGTACTGCGCCATCCCCAGGCCGTAGGCGATCTCTTCCGAGTCAGGATAGCGGGCCTGCCCCTGGGTCAGGATTTCAGCCGCCTGGGCGTACTGCCCGGCGCCGTAGGCCGCCCAGGCTTGCCTCAACATTTCCGCCAGCTCCTGGTTTCCTTCCATCTTTCACCCCTCGTCGTGTGCAGCCGTCCAGATCACGTGACCAGTTCGGCGATCTCCTCCGGGTGTCTGGCGACGCGCACCCGCGCCGCCTTGAGTGCGGCGACCTTATCGGCCGCCAGACCCGAGCCGCCCTCGATGATCGCACCGGCGTGCCCCATACGCTTTCCCGGCGGCGCCGTCTGCCCGGCGACGAATGCGACTACCGGTTTGGTCATGTGGTCGGCGATGTACTCGGCGGCCTTCTCTTCATCGCTCCCGCCGATCTCGCCGATGAGAACCACCCGTTCGGTCTGCGCATCCTCCTCGAAGAGCGCCAAGGCATCGATGAACGATGTGCCGTTGATCGGGTCGCCTCCGATGCCCACGCAGGTCGAAGAGCCGATGCCGCGCTGTTTCAGCGCGTACAGCACCTCGTAGGTGAGCGTGCCTGAGCGTGAAACGACGCCCACATCGCCGGGGATGGCGATGTGGCCGGGGATGATGCCGACCTTGGCCTCACCCGGCGTGAGCAACCCGGGGCAGTTGGGCCCGACCAGGCGCGTGCCCTTCTGATCCAGGTAGCGGCGCACGCGCATCATGTCTTGAACCGGGATCCCCTCGGTGATGCACACAACCAGCGGCAGCCCGGCATCGGCCTGCTCCAGGATGGCGTCGGCGGCGCCCATGGCCGGGACGAATATCAGGCCGCAGTTGGCCCCGGTGGCCTCCACCGCGCTGCTGACCGTATCGAAGACCGGGACTTTCCCGTCCAGTACCCATTCACCGCCCTTCCCCGGCCGCACACCGGCGACGATCTTCGTCCCGTAGGCCAGGATTTGTGCCGAGTGAAAGTGACCCTCCCGGCCCGTGATCCCCTGCACGAGCAGGCGCGTGTTCTTGTCGACCAGGATGCTCATGTCTTCCGTCCTTGAGCGAGTGCGACAGCTTTCTGCGCCGCATCCACCAATGAGGTGGCCGTGATCAGCTTGGCCTGGGAAAGGAGCTGCCGGCCCTCCTCTTCATTGGTGCCGACCAGCCGGATCACGATCGGTAGGGAGGTAGGCTTGTCCTTCAAGGCCTCCAGGATTCCCCGGGCCACCTCGTCGCAGCGCGTGATCCCGCCGAAGATGTTGATCAGGATCGCCCGGACGTTGGCGTCCCCCAGGATGATCCCCAGCGCCGCAGCGACCTTGTCGGCGCCTGCACCGCCGCCGATGTCCAGGAAGTTGGCCGGCTCTCCGCCGTTGAGTTTGATGATGTCCATCGTCGCCATGGCCAGCCCGGCGCCGTTGACCATGCATCCGATCTGCCCGTCGAGCTTCACGTACGAGAGACCGTACTTGCGCGCCTCGGCTTCCGTGGGCGCTTCTTCGTCGAGATCGCGCATCTCGGCCAGATCCGGATGCCGGTTCAACCCGTTGTCGTCCAGCACGATCTTGCCGTCCAACGCCAGAAGCCGGCGATCGCGAGTGATCACCAATGGGTTGATCTCGGCCAGGCTGGCGTCGCAGCGGCAGTAGGCTTCGTACAATCCCCGGGCGATCTGCCCGAAATCGGTCCACAGCTCGCGCGGCAGTTCGATCGCCGCGGCGATGTTGCGGGCTTGATAGTCGCGCAGCCCCATGAGCGGGTCTATGGTCAGCTTGATGATCTTCTCGGGTGTCTCCCGGGCGACCTGCTCGATATCCACCCCGCCCTCGGCCGAGGCGATCAGGACCGGACTGCGGGCCGCCCGATCGTTGGTGATCCCCAGGTAGATCTCCGTCAGGATGTCCGCCGCCTGGTCGACCAGGACCTTGCGTACCGGCAGACCCTTGATCTGCATGCCCAGAATGTGGGTGGCGGCTTCCTCGGCCTCTTCGGGCGAAGTCGCCAATCGGATCCCGCCGGCCTTGCCTCGCCCGCCCACCAGCACCTGCGACTTGACCACAACGCGTCCGCCCAGCTCCTGGGCGATGCCTTTGACCTGGCTGGCGGTGCTGGCCACGCGGCCGCGCGGGATGGGCACACCTTGCTGTGCGAAGATCAGCTTCGATTGGTACTCGTGCAGCTTCATGCGCTCTCCTTCAATCTCGTCGGAACGCCTCGTCGATCTATGGCCAGATCGGCGCGAAGCGCATCACGCGATCGTTGCCGGTGTCGGCGACCCACAGCCTGCCCTCGCCATCGAACGCCAGCCCCGTCGGCAGGCTTAGCTGTGTCACGGCCGAGCCAGCGTCGCCCCAGCCGGTCAGGAACTCGCCCTGATCGTCGAAGCACAGGATACGGAAGCCTTCCGGCTCACTGGTGCACACCCTGCCCTCGGGCGATACCGATAGATACGGCTTGTTGTCGACCGATTGGCCGTACCAGCCCTCGATCGGCCACTCGACCACCGGCTCGAACACGCCCGGATCGGTTTCGCGGAAGGCCTGGATGCGCCCGTTCCAGGTATCGTTGACATAGATCGTGTCATCCGGCCCAATGGCGATCCCGACCGGCTCGTTGAGCTGGCCCGGTCCATACCCGGCGGTCCCGAACGAGGCGACCGGTTCCCCTCGCCGATCGAACACTACGACGCGCTTGTTGCCGGTGTCGGTTACATACACCCGGCCGAGTGAATCGACGGCCACGCCGCGCGGCCCCCAGAAGGCGGCTGCACTCTCGCCCGTTCCGTAGGTGCCGAACATCCCCAGGAAATCGCCGCGCGAGGTGAAGTGCTGCACACGGTGGTTCCAGGTGTCGGCGACGTACACGCTGCCATCCGGGGCGACGGCCACTCCCCACGGCTCGTTGAATGTGCCGCCCGGCGCATCACCCTGCAACAGGTCGGCAAAAGCGCCCCATTCGTGCAGCACCTGACCCTGCTCGTCAACGTGCAGGATGCGATGGTTGCCGGTGTCGGCGATGTAGACCGACCCGTTGCGGGCGACGGCGAGCGAGCGCGGATGGAGCAGGCCGAGGTCAACCGAGCCGCCCACCCCCCAGATGATGTCCGCGGCCAGGTCGGTCATCCGCTCCTCGTACGGGTCGGCGAACTCGACTGGTTGTAGGGAGGCGGGAAGCGCGCCGTAGTCCCAGATCAACGCGGCGATGTCCTTGCGGATGTATAGCCGCATACGTTCCGCCGGCGACCAGTTCTGCAGGGAGTAATCGACCTGTGTCAGTTGGCCATAGGCGGTGTAGTCGCGGTCCAACCAGATATCCCAGAGCGCCGCCCGGTAAGCAGGCGTACGAATGGCGTTCCAGACGCGCTCCCAGGTCAGGCCCCAGTATTCCTGCATCGGCCACCACATGCGCGTGTACTCGAACTGGAAGTAGCGGTCGCCGACCAGCGGGTCGATCTTTGAGTAGTTGGAATCCCCGGCGATGATCAGCGGGTAGTTGAGCAGATCGCGCCCGGGGGTGGCGCCGTATGGATGGGTGTTCGGGTACTCGCGCAGATACCACATGTAGGGGTACGAGGTGCGATCGTCATAGGCCACGTCGATCGTCGTCCCATCCGTCGTTCGCCGGGAAAGCTCCTCGACCTGTTCCAGCAGCGTCTTTGAGCCTGAGGCCGAGTGCGCGTAGACCAGAAATTCGGTGGCCTCGTCGTAGTTCACGAAGGCGGCGCGGAGGGCCGCCCTGGCGGTCAGTCCGAAGAGCGCGATCACGCTGATCAACGCCCCCAACCGCCACAGGTCGGCCCAACGCCAGCCGCGGATCAGGAAGGCCAAGGCAAAGGCTACCGCGGCCACGACGACCAGCGAGGTCAGGAAGCCCAGCGTGGCGTTCAGCCCGTCCAGCCCCGTTCCACTGAACGGCGGGGTCGTACCCGCCAGCAGGCCCGCCACCCTGACAGCCGCGACCAGCCCGAGGAAGAGGACGGCGGTGATCAACCAGGCGCGACCCGAGCGGAAGGCGGCCCAGTCGATCGCCTCGAGCAGCCGGCCGATGACCCAGCCCGCAATCAGAATCATCGCCAGCGTAATGTGGACGGTCAGCCAGGGCATCTTCTCGCCGGCGTAGGTGTAGGCCAGGAGCGAGGTCAGGCTCCAGTAGCCGAGGAATCCGATGACCGGGAAGCCTGGCCCGGGCAGGACGGCCTCGGACGCCGAGTCACCGGCCGGTCGGCGGCGCAGGACCCGGCTGGCGCCGACGCCCAAAGCCGCCAGGCCGCCCAAGGCAGGCAGGAATTCGTAGATCGGGACTTGAAGAAGCGCATAGTAGTACCAGGGCTGGCTTCCGCGCTCAACGCCCTGGTTCCCCAGCCAGTAGGCGAGTGAGCCGACAGAGCCCGTCAGAAGCCCCAGGGAGTGGCTGAACATCGTCGTGTAGAACGGGACGTACAGCGCGGCGGCGACGGCCATTGCGATCCCCCACCGCCGCCAGTCCCATGCCAGGCCGATTGCGGCCGCCAAGAGCAGGAAGAGCGGGATCGCCAGAGTCAGGCGCTGGACCCCCAGCGGATCCAACAGCGCCTCCGGGTTGCCTCCGTCCCCGTAGCGGGCCAGGACGTCGGGCGGCAGGAAGAGTCCGGGCAGTTGCGTGAGCGTGATCGTGCCCACGACCACCAGCAGGTCGAGAGCCGGAAACTCAGCGCGCAGGCGGCGGCCAAACTCGCTCAGCAGCGCGGCGACGAACAGGGCCGTGCCCGCCAGCATGAGGATCAGTCCCAGCCCGAGCAATGGCGTGATCGCCGGTCCGCCGACGACCTCCCCGGACTGAAATGCCTTGGTGGCCGCCACCAGGTTGCGGAAGTACGCCAGGAAGCTGACGCCGAAACCGGCCACCGCCGCGAGCAGGCCGCCGAGGAAGACGGTCCGGTGCGCGCGGCGGCTCCAGGGCGTCCGCACCAGTTGCCAGACGAATGCCGCGGCCAGGAAGATTAGGAGCTGAGCAGCGTAGATGAACGACGTTTCCTTGGTGCCGTAGTGCAGCGCCAACGAGGCAGCCAGAAGGTACAGCCAGCGCGCCTGGCGCGTCTCCATGTAGCGGAAGACCGCCCAGAACATCGCCAGGCCCTCGACCACAACGAAGGCCTCGTTGCGCGCATAGCGACTGTAGTAGAGCATGTAAGGCGAGACCAGCATCAGGGCGGCCGCCGCCAGCGCGCCTGCCCGACCAAGCCAGCGTCGGAAGAGAAACACCATCCCCACCCCGAGCACGCCGGAAAGCGCCGCCGGGATGCGCGCCGTGAAGTCGCTGGCCCCGAACAGGAAGTAGCTCAAGGAGATGAGATGGAACTGCAGGGGTCCATGGCTGAGTGGGTTGTGCTGGAAGCCGAGACCGCGGTACAGGTTGTAGGACCAGAAGACGTGCGTAACCTCGTCGTGGCTGACGACGCGCGCTCCCAGGTCATACAGGCGCGTGATCACCGCCGCGATCAGGATCAGGGCGATGATGACGGTCTCGGCGTTGACGCGAATCCCGTCGGCCAAGGCGCGGTCGAGCCAGCCCGGCGGCCGGTCGCCGGTCGCTCCAGCTTCGGGGGTCAGCTCGGCTTCGGTCATCCCCTTACGCCTCCATGCGGCGACGCCGGCCCGACGACGGCCCGCCGGCGGGCTTGTCCGCCGTCAAGTGCGTCGAGCGGCGCAGCCTATCGATCTCAACGGGCGAGAGCATACGCCATTCGCCCGGCTTCATATCTCCCAACACGATCCCATCCATTCGCACACGGATCAGGCGCCGCAGCCTCAAACCGAGCAGGCGCGCGGTTTCGCGGATCTGTCGCTTGCGGCCTTCGCGCATGACCACGCGAATCCAGGTGCCGCGATCGCCCTCCCGTTCGACCCAGACGCGTGCCGGGAGGGCGCGCGCCCCGTCGGGCAGGACGATGCCCCGGCGCCAGCTCTCCAGTTGCTCCGCCCGCGGCGCTTCGTCGAGCAGGACGCGATACTCGCGCTCATGGCCGTAGCGCGGGTGGGTAAGGCGCTGCGACATCTCCCCATCGTTGGTGAGCAGGAGCAGACCTTCGCTATCCGCATCCAGCCTGCCGACTGGAAACAGCCGTTCCGAGAGACCGACGAGCTCCACGACCGTCGGGCGATCGTCCTGGGCACGCGCGGCCGAGAGCACGCCCATCGGCTTATTGAGCGCCACGTAGACGCGTTCGGCGGCGGGCTTCAGGCGCGCCCCATCGACGCGGATGTCATCGCGCTCCGGATCGGCGCTGCTGCCCAACTCCGCCGTGCGACCGTTCACGCTCACCCGGCCCTCACGGATCAAGTCCTCACAGCCGCGCCGCGACCCGAATCCGGCGCGCGCCAGGATCTTCTGCAGCCGCTCGGCGCTCAAGGCCCCCTCCCGGGCGGCGGCTCGTCCGGCGCCACCTGCGGATCGCCCGGCGCCGGCGCGGCGGCGGGCGGGAGCTCGAGCGGGGGCAGCTCCTGCACGGAGCCCAAGCCGAAATGACGCAGGAAGTCCGGCGTACTGACATACAAGATCGGCCGCCCCGGGCCGTCGCTGCGGCCCGCTTCGTCCACCAGCCCGTGGTGGACCAGCGTGTGCAGCGCGCTCTCGGAGTTGACGCCTCGCAGCGCGTCGATCTGCGGGCGCGTCACCGGCTGCTGGTAGGCGACGATGGCCAGGACCTCCAGCGCCGCTCGCGTCAGGTGCGCCGTCGACTCGAGGCCGAGCAGCCGCTCAACCTCCTCAGACAGCTCGGGCGCGGTCGTCAGCTGCACGCGGCTGTTGTGCCTCTGCAGTCGTATGCCGCGCGGCTTCAGGTCGCTCTCGAGCTGGACGATCGCCTGCTCTATCGAAGCCATGGGGACCTGGAGTGCCGCCGCCAGCTGGTCGGTGCCCACCGGCCCGGAGGAAGTGAACAGCAGGCCCTCGATGCGCGCCGCCAGACCCAGCGCCGTCTCGGTCGGGGTCGCAGGCGAAACGGGCGTGCTATAATCCCCCGCGGTCTCGGACGGAGGCGGGGATGGATTCGCGTCGGTCACGGTTGCCCACCAACACCAAGCTTGCTCTGCTGTGCGCAGCGGCCAGTCTGCTTTCGAGCA
>DAIRVC010000084.1:0-11084 GCA_036803025.1 Anaerolineales bacterium | reverse complement strand
ACGGCCAGGCGCGCGTAGATCAAGCCGGCCGCTCCCAACAGCACATACAGCCAGCCTTCGCTGTCGGAGATGAAGAGCAGGATGTCGGTCATCCGGGATTCTGCGGCAGGCGCTCCAGGACCCCCTTCAGCAGGCTGGTCAATTTCGGCACGATGATCTTCCCGGCCGCCAGCACCTCGGCGTGCGTCGTCTCCGTCTCACCGTCCAGATTCGCCTTGTTGCTGATTCCGGAGACGCCCAGGACGCGCATACCGCTGTGACGCGCGACGGTCACCTCCGGGACGGTGGACATGCCCACCGCGTCCGCGCCGATGCCGCGCAAGAAACGCAGGTCGGCCGGGGTCTCGAAGGAGGGGCCCGCCAGGCAGATGTATACGCCTTCGCGCAGCTGCAGCCCGCGCTCGGCGGCCACCTGGCGCGCAAGCCGGATCAAGCCGCGGTCATACGCCTGACTCATGTCAGGGAAGCGCGGCCCGAACTCATCCAGGTTCGGCCCGCGCAGCGGTGAAAGCCCTGCCATGCCGAGCATGTTGATGTGATCGGTGATCAGCATCAAATCGCCGGGGACAAAGTCCGGGTGTACGGCGCCGGCGGCGTTGGTGACGATCAAGACCTCCGCCCCCAGGGCGCGCATGACCCGGACCGGCATCCCGATCCTGTCGATCGGATGGCCCTCGTAGTAGTGCGACCGGCCCTGCATCAGGATCACCGCCTTGCCTTGGAGTTGGCCGATCACCAGCCGGCCGGCATGCCCCTCGACTGTCGGCCTCGGCCATCCCGGCACCTCGGCCGCCTGCAGGACGACCGGATCGCGCACCTCTTCGGCCAGGCCTCCCAGGCCGGATCCCAGAATCAAGCCGACCCTGGGAGGCACGGCCGAGCGCGAACGAATCGCCTCAGCCGCGCGTGCGATATCCTCGCTGGTCAGGAAGTCCATGAGATTCCTTTCAGTCTTGCAGCGGGGCGGGCGCCTCGACGTCGGGTCGGTTCAACGCGTTCGGGCTGCTCAAGCCGAGCAGGGTCTGCACCTGACGCCGGCTCTGACCTGCATCGAGCAGGTGTTGGGCCAGGGACCGGCGCAATGTGTGCGGCGAGACATCGTCGGAAAGCCCGCTGGCCGAGGCCCAGCGCCGAATCACCAGCCACAGACCCTGCCGGCTGAGGCGTTGGCCGCGCTGGTTGAGAAAGAGTGCCGGCTCATCTGGGCTGCGCACCAACAGCGGCCTGCCCTCGCGCAGATAGCGGCGCAACGGCTCGACAGCCGACCCCAGAAGCAGCGACTGATCGTCGGCGGAGTTTGCCCCGCGCCGGAAGGCCAGGCCGCGCGCCAGGTCGACATCCTCGAGCCGCAGGTTAACGATCTCACTGGCGCGCATACCGGTCGTATACAGGACGCCCAATACCGCCGCGTCGCGTAGCCCACGCGGCGTGCTCGCCCCGGCCGGTGCGTCCAGGAGCGAGGCGATTTCGCCCGGGCTGAGCACTCGCCGGGCCGGGCGCTGCGACGGCGGGACCTTCAGTACGGAGGCTGCGGCCGGGACCGCAGTCGCCCCCTCCCGCGCCAGGAAGTCGAGGAAGGAGCGGATGGCTGCGGTCTTGCGGGCGACCGTGGCCGGCCGATAGATTTGCTGGATCAGCCACTCCAGGTACCCGTCCAGCGACGCGGTCGTCAGGTCAGCCAGAGCCGGCGCTCGCCCCAGCCGACCGGCGAAGACGCGCGCCATCTGGCGCAGGTCGGCCTGGTAGGCCTGCACCGTGTTTTCGCTCGCACCCCGCTCGGTCTTGAGATGGGTCAGGAAGCGCAGAATCGCATCGTCCACGGCCGGTTCGCGGTCTCCAGTTGACACGCGGATTATATCACCCCGACCACTTACCATAACGCAGAAGCCCCCTCGAGACCGAGGGGGCATTCCTCCGGACAAGCGAGTTGGGGTAGACCGGCGCCCAGCCGGGCTAGGTCTGCGGTTGGAGCTGTGTCGCCAGGAACTTGTCCACTTGCGCTTTGAGGATCGGTCCCGGCAGGGCGCCCAAAACGCGATCCTGGACCTGGCCACGCGCCACCATCAGCAGCGTCGGGATACCCTGGACCCCGAAGTGCCCCGCCCAGCGCGGATTCTCGTCGGTGTTGACCTTGACCACGGTCAGCAGGTCGGATTTCTCGCGGGCGATCTCGTCCAGCACCGGGGCGACCATCCGGCACGGCCCGCACCATGGCGCCCAGAAATCGACCAACACCGGCTTGGCCGACTTCAGGACCTTGTCTTCGAACTCATCATCGGTGATGTGAATCGGATCGCTCATGGTTGCACCACTCCCAGTTGCCTGCGGCCCGGCCTGGCAGGCGAGTCTTGTCCGCCATCTGGATAGATGCACATGGGGGCCTCTGGGTTACATCTCGCTCGGCTGCGGCAGCCGCCAGACCCGGGACCTTCTGGGTTACGTCCAGGCGGTCAGCGAGTTGAGGCTCTGCAGCTCGGGTTCTTCGAGTTTCACGCCTATGGCGCCCAGGTTGTCGCGTAGCTGCTCGGCGGTGCGCGGCCCGACGATTGGACTGGTGACCGTCGGCTGGCTGAGCACCCAGGCCAGCGCGGTCTGTGAGATGGTCTTTCCATGGCCCGCGGCCATCCGCTCCAGCTCGTCGATCAACGTCCAGCTTCGCTCCTGCTGCATGTAGCCTTGAAGGCGCTGGCTGCCCTCGCCGCGGCTGGGTGAGGGCACCGGTGCGCCGCGTCGGTACTTTCCCGTCAGGAAGCCCCCGGCCAGCGGGCTGTACGGCAGGACGCCCAGCCGGTACGCGGCGCAGACCGCCTGTAGCTCGCGTTCGAACTCCGCTCGGTGCATCAGGCTGTAGTGGGGTTGGATGGTGGCGAAGCTTTCCAGACCCAGGCGATCCGAGGCCCACAGCGCCTGCATCAGCCGCCAGGCAGGGAAGTTCGAGCAGCCAACATGGTGGACCAGCCCGCGTCGGATCAGGTCATCCAGGGCGCGCAACGTTTCCTCGATCGGGGTGGACTCGTCGGGCCAATGGAGTTGATACAGGTCGACTAACTCAGTGCCCATGCGGCGCAACGAGCCTTCCAGGGATGCAACGATGTGTTTTCGCGACAGTCCCTGCTCATTCGGCCCGTTGCCCATCTCGCCCCGAACTTTGGTGGCAATCACCAGCTCGTCGCGTCGGGCGACGCCCTTGCGCAGCCATGTGCCGATGATGGTCTCGGCGACGCCGCCCGGGTTCCCGGGTGCCCAGCGTGAGTAGATATCGGCGGTGTCGATGAAGTTGACGCCGGCCTCGTAGGCCGCGGTCAGCACCTCCAGTGAGGCTGCCTCGTCGGCGGTCCAGCCGAACTGCATCGTGCCCAGGCACAGGGCCGACACTCTGACGCCGGTCCCACCCAATTCACGGTATTCCATCGCGCACCTCCACGCCGAATGCGAGCGGCGCCCGGAGCCGCCGGGGCCGCATGATAGAATAGCATCGAACCCCAATCTTCAGACGACCATGTCCATCCAGAGCGCACGTCGGGCATTCCTCCTAATCGCACTCCTGGCGGCCGGATGCCGACCCGATCCGTATACCTGGCACGGCAGCCCGTATCCCGACCCTCGACCTGCACCGCCGCTGCCCCTGGCCGACACCTCGGGCGTGGCCTTCGAGCTCGGCGCGTCGGGCGCGGCGGTCACGCTGGTCTACTTTGGCTACACCTACTGCCCGGATGTCTGCCCGGCAACGGTGGCCGACGTCGCCTGGTCGATGGAGCAGCTCGGTCCCCTGGCAGATCAGGTTACCTTCGTCTTCGTCACGATCGATCCGGACCGCGATACCGCCGAGATCGTGCGGCGCTTCCTGGACAACTTCGACGCGCACTTCGTCGGCCTGACGGGTTCGCCGGATGACCTGGCCTCCGCTCGCGAAGCCTACGGCGTCTTTGCGCAGGTGGAGCCGTCGTCCGATCCGGAGGCATACCTGATCACGCACACTTCGCGCCTGTTCCTGATCGACCCGGACGGCCTGCTCGTGACCAGCTACCCGTTCGGCACGCCGCGCACCGACCTGCTGGCCGACCTGCGCCACGCGCTCGAGGGGCTCCCATGATACGCCGGGCCATGGTCCAGGTGCTCGCGGCTGCGCTGATGCTCACCGGATGCGGCCTGCTCGGCGGCGGCATTCACGTTGAGGATGCCTGGGCCCGGCCGGCGCTGGCCGGGAGCAACAGCGCAGTCTACTTCCGGCTCGTCAACTGGGGCGAGAGCGACCGGTTGATCGGCGTGCGGGCGGCGATCGCTCCGCAGGCGGACGTCCACCGCACCCGCACCGATGCCCAGGGCATGATGCACATGGAAGCACAGGAGGCGGTGGCGCTCCCGCACAATACCGAAGTAGTCTTCGAGCCAGGGGGACTGCATATCATGCTTCTCGGGCTGACCCGGGATCTCCTTCTCGACGAATCCACATCGATCACGCTGGTGTTCGAACAGGCCGGCGAGGTGATTGTCGATGTACCGGTCGAGTCGCGCTGAGGCTGGCCGCGGTCAAGAACGACGCACAGGCTGGCTTGCGCTCACAGCGCTCCTGGGGATGGCGATTATGCTCAGCGCGTGCCAGCGGCGCAGCCAAGGCACAGATCTTCCAGCCGATATCGACCTGGTTTGCACGGTCGACCCATCACCGGCGGTGGTGGGCCCCGCGCAGGTGACCTTCAGCCTGACCGACTCAACCGGCGCGCCCGTGCGCATCGAATCATTCAGGCTGCGCGCCGATATGACACACGCCGGGATGGCGCCCCTCCTGGCCAGCGGCGTTGAAGCTGAGCCGGGCGAGATCGTGGTCGAACTGGATTGGCCGATGTCTGGAGACTGGGTACTGAGCGTCCAAGCGACTCTCGCCGACGGGCGGGAACTGTCGCGGGAGATCAGCCTGACCGTACAGGCTACACCCTAGGCCATGGCCGCTCCTTCTCTGGCGCGACCACCTACGCCTCGGCTCGATCTGCTGCGCCTGCCCTGGCTGGGCCGGGTCCTGCGCTGGCGCTGGAGTCGGCTGGCCCTCCAGGGCTTCTTTCTGTGCATGGCCGTGCTTGTGCTCTACGACGGATTCACGGGCCCCCAGCTGGCACCGGCCAATACCGCCACAGTGCTTGTCTGGGTCCATTACCGTGGTTTCGTCGTGCTGGCGCTGCTGTTGGTCGGCAATCTCTTCTGTGCAGGCTGCCCGTTCGCGCTGCCGCGCACGCTGGCGCGCAGGCTGGCCAGGCCGGGACGCCGCTTTCCCCGCCTGCTGCGCAACAAGTGGGTCTCGATCGCCGGGCTCTTCTTCCTGTTCTGGCTTTACGAGTGGCTGGATCTGTGGGCCAGTCCGCTGCTCACCGCCTGGCTGGTGGTGGCCTACTTCGCCGGCTCATTTCTGTTGGAGGCGCTCTATTCCGAATCGCCGTTCTGCAAGTACGTTTGCCCGCTAGGCGCGTTCAATTTCACGTATTCCACAGGCTCGCCGTTCATGATCGCGGCACGCGACCTGAATACATGCCGGGATTGCACGGGCAAGGAATGTCTGCGCGGCAGCCATGCGGTGTCCGGCTGCGGGACTGAACTGTTCGTCCCCCAGATCCGTTCGAACATGGATTGCGTCCTGTGCCTGGACTGTGTGCGCGCCTGCCCGTACGACAATGTCGCCCTGGCGGCAAGACCTCCGGCCTTCGAGTGGTTGTCCGGTCTTTGGCCGCAACGCTGGGATCGGGCCTTCCTGGTTGTCGGCCTGGCGTTCTTCGCCCTGAGCAACGCCTTCGGCATGGTCCCGCCGGTCCGGACGGTTGAGGCTTGGCTACGGGACCACCTTGGCATGGAGTCGGACGGCATGCGCCTGCTCGTGCTTTTCGCCGTCGGTAACCTGGCGTTGCCGGCTATGGCGCTTCTGGGAGCCGCCTGGGGCAGCCGGCGGCTGACGCCCGGTGCGGTCCGGCCGACGATGAAGGCTCTGGTGGCGCGCTACGCGCCAGGGTTCGTGCCCGTCGGGTTCGGGCTGTGGCTGGCTCATTACGGCTTCCACGTCGCCGTCGGCGGGTTGACCATCGTCCCGGTCCTGCAGTCCTTCATGCTCGACCATGGAAACACCTGGCTGGGTACGGCCCCGGACTGGGCGCTTGGCGCCCTGCTGCCTATCGAGTGGGTCTTTCCTCTTCAGGTGATTGCGGTCCTGGGCGGGCTCTTTGTCGGGCTGGCGGTGGTAGCCCGAGCAGGCCTGCGAAGCGGGCTCCCTCCGGATGGCGCCCTTCGTCAGCTGCTCCCGTGGGCGCTCGTGCTGACGTTGATCACGATCGCCGCGCTGTCGATCTTCAACCTGCCGATGGACATGCGCGGCACCGTGCAGGGGAGCGGCTGATGCGCGTGCCCGCGCACACGGGGCGACATGTCATTGCGCTGTTGCTCTTGGGGTTCGCCCTGGCCTGCCCTTCCAGCGCTCAGGCCGGCGGTCCGGGGACCGGCGGCCGGCGCGTGCGCCTGGAGAATGCGCAGGCGGGACCCTACCTGCTGCGCGCGCTGACCTCCCCGACCCCGCCGCGGGTGGAGAACCTGTACGTCGAGGTGCGCGTCAGCGACGGCGCCTCGCGCCAGGTCCTGACCGACGTGAGCGTGTGGGTGAGTGCCGTCCCCGCGCAGGGCGACGGTCTCCCTCTGGACGTCCAGGCGTCGAGGGATATCGCACCGGTCCCGGACGAGTTCGCCGCCCACCTGCCGGTGGAATCACCCGGGGTATGGGAGATCACGATCCGGGTGGACGGCCGTCTGGGAAGTGGGCAGGCTTCCTTCCTTGAACGCGTGGCCAGCCGGACTTCTTTGAGTGGCTGGGTCGCCATCGGCGCCCCGCTCGGCGGCCTGTTGGCCCTGGGAGTGATATTCTGGTGGTTGCAGCGTTCGGCGCGCAACCGCCCGGCGTAATCAAAAAGCCTCCGGGGTCAGAACCCCGGAGGCCGCAACCTGCCTGTCTTCACACTCAGAACAACACCGAAGCCAATTCGTCGCGGTACTCGCGCGTGAGCGGGTCGTCCTCGCCCAGCAGGGCGAACAATCCGACCAGGATCTCGCGCGGCAGACCACCGCGGTAGCGCTTGTCGCTGCGCAGGATATCCAGCAATCCGTCCATAGCGGCCGGGATCTTGCCATGGCTGACCAATCGGCCGGCCTGGCGCAGTGCCGCGCCCAGCGGGTCATCGTCCGCGGCCGCCGCTCCCGCCTCGACTTCCGCCAGGAGTTCTGCCACGGGCTTCAGACGCATCGCCGTCGACCACTCGGGGCCGGAGGGGAAGTGCTCCAAGGCCTCCAGGGACGGGCGGCCCAAGCCCTGCATCAGGAGCGACTTGACCAGGCCCAGGCCGGCGGCGGCATTCGACGGGTCCCGCTCGAGGATGTCGCGGAATGCACCCTCGGCCTCCGGCCAGCGCCGCGACAAGAGCAGGCTACCGGCCTCGGCTGCGGCCCGATCGGCTTCGCCCGGAGCCACCTGGCTTATGAAGCGCCGCACGACTGGCTCAGGCTGCGCGCCGACGAATTCGGCTGAGACCTGACCGTCTCGGAAAGCCTTGACGGCGGGAATACCCTGGACCCCAAAACGTACGGCCAGGCTCTGGTTCTGGTCTACGTCGACCCGCGCCAGACGGAACAGGCCGTTGGCCTCCGTCGCCAACTTCTCGAGCAACGGGCCGAGAACCCGGCAGGGGCCGCACCAAGGCGCCCAAAAATCGACGACGACCGGCAGGCTGTGTGAGCGCATGATCACCTCAGCCTCGAAGGTCGCTTCAGTTACGTCCAGAATGTTCTCCGATTGAGTCACCGCTCCACCTGTCGCTGACCCCGCTACCCAGGATTGTACGTCGCCTGCATTAGACCAGCATCAATGCGCCGCTCTCACTCCTCGGGTGGCTCCTCCGGGGTCTGGGGCTGTTCGACTTGCAGCACATCCCCATGCAGGTTGACGACCACTCGAAATCCGCTCAACCCCAGCCAGGCCCGTCCTTCTTCCGGGATCCCCTTGCCTAGCAAAGCCTCGAACTGCTCGTCCAGGTTGCGTAGTGTGGCTTCGATGGCGGCTTTGGTGAAGATGTCCTCCTGCCCGAGCATCTTCATCGCACCCTGGCTGACCAGGTCCTCGTTGCCGCGGATCTGCTCGGCCATGTGCGCCAGGACTTGCCGGTCGATATGTTCGCTGTCCACGTGCCGGCTGAACCCGTCATCGTCGATCACATAGAAGGCCGCGCCGCCGACGATTCTGGTCGGCACCGGCCGGTCACGCTCGTCCACCACCAAACCTTCGAAGAGGGCCTTCTCAGCCATGCAGCCTCCGCGCTGGAGGTACCTGGCCTAAGGATACCGCATTCAGCCGACCTGGACACGGACCAGCGTACCGTAGTCCACCCAGACTTCCTGCTCGTGCGAGGGAACGACCGGCGTGGTCCAACGATACAGCCATTTGGCGGCCGCGGGGGTCATGTTAATGCAGCCGTGACTTCGAGGGGTGCCAAAGTCATTGTGCCAATACGTCCCGTGGAACGAGACGCCCTCGCGGGTGATGTACGCCACCCAGGGCACACCGGGTAGATCGTAGCCGGAGGCCAGATTCCCGACGGCCATGTGACGCGATCCCCGCTTGCGGAAGGTGACAAACTCGCCCTGCGGCGTCAGGCTCTGCCCGGTCGGCAGGAGCTCGCCGGGCGAAATCCGAGTGCTGAAGACCAACTGCTCGCCTTCATAACAGTTGACGGAACAATGCCCGAGGTCGACCTCGATCCGTTTGTCCTCCGCCGGGACATCCGGCGAGATCGGCGTCAACTCAGCCAGCGGCACGGGCCGAAACGCCTCGGCCCGGGCGTAGTAGTGCAAGGCCCACTTGTCATCATAGATGCGGTACCAGGAGTTCTGCTGCGAATCGCGACTGACCCCGTCGATCCAGTGCGTGGTCCCATAGTAGAAGCGGTAGACCTTCTCGGCGTCATGGCGGGGGTGCCAGTAGACCTCGACCAAGGGCACGGTGACTTCCATCAGTTGCCCCGATGAGGGCAGCCGGACACCGCCGAGGTTCGGCTCATTGCGCACCGGCTGGATGACGGACGAGTGGACGTAACCGTACCCGGCGACCTCGTACCAGACACGGTTATGCTCCGGCAGGACGTCGCCGACGACCGCACCTTCGAGGGTCAGGATCTCATCCCGCCAGTAGGTCCGCCGGCGCGCGCTGCCGAAAGAGGGTTGGCTGTAGACATCCGCCGTCGCCTCGGCCACCCGGCCGAGCTGGTCGTCATCGAGCGCCAGGCGCTTGCCCGCCCAGCGGACCGGGACGCCCAACACCAACAGCCCGGTGGCGGAGGCCTTCAGGAATTCCCGGCGTGAGAGCCGGTCAGGGAGTTCCAGCGGTTCCTGCATCGGGTCACCGGCGGAGACCATACCATGGGCAAGGATTGGGTGCAAGAAGCGGGCCACCGGGGAGACCCCCGCCGCGGCGCAGGGCCGGGCGACTACGGGTGGACGTTGACGAGCGTGCCGACCGAGGCGAAGCCGAAGAGCCACTCCGCATCGGGGGTGGCCAGGTTCACGCAGCCGTGGCTCATCGGCGTGCCGAAGTTGCTGTGCCAGTAGGTGCCGTGCAGCGCGTAGCCGCGATAGAAGTACATCGTGTAGGGCACATCGGGCAGGTAGTAACCGGGGCCGCCCATGTCCGTCGCGGTGTACTTGACGTAGATCCGGAACTGGCCGGCGACCGTTGGATGTGCGCGGGTGCCAGTCGAGACGACGAAGGTCCGCACGACCTCTTCGCCTTCGTAGGCCGTCACGCGCTGATTGCCCAAGTCGACATCAATCCAGCGGCCTTCGTTGGCCATCTCCGACGGATCGAGGCTGTAATCCCAGGACACATCCGGGCGCGGCGTCGGCGGAAGTGGAGTCTGGGTCGCCGTGGCGGTAGCCGTGGGCGTCGGTGTGGGTGTGGAGGTCGGCGTGGGGGTCGGCGTGGCGGTGGCTTTGTCGAGCTCGACGGCGGCGGCCTGCGGCTGACGGGCGAATGCCGGCTGGCTCCCCAGCCAGACGGCCAGCGCGGCGACGAGCAGGATGCCCGGCAGCACGGCTCGGGCGGAGAACCAGCGCCGGACGGCCAGGACCTCCAACGGTGCCGGTTCCAGGGACAGGTCGGCCGGGAGGTGGACTGATCGGACGAGGCGCTGGCGCAACTCGGGCGGCAGTCCCTGGATCGTCGAGCGCAGGTGCTTGCGAGCCGCCGGACTGTCCGGCCGGATCTCCAACGCACGGGATAGGTACGCCAGGGCGGCGCGCGGCTTCGACAGCGTGGCCAGGAAGATCCAGGGAGCTTCCCAGTCCGGCGCCAGCCGGGCCGCCCGACGAATCAGCCGGCGCGCCTCGCCCCGCTCGCCCGCGTTCAGCGCTGCGCGAGCCTTCTCGAGCAGCGCCTGGCTGGCTGCGCGGTCCTGAGCCCGGGTCCGTCTCACGGAGAGCCCTGTATCGGCGCGGCCGCCGGCTCGTTGTACAGGTAGCACAAAAGCCCGTCGACGATACCGATCGCCGCCTTGTCCGGATTCTGAGTCAGGAACTGCCGATCGAGATTCAGGTAGCCGGTCTCGATGATCACTGCCGGCGTCTGGGAGTGGATCTCAGTGAAGGTATGGTATTCGGTCATATCGCGTGTGATGCTGCCGTACTGAAAGGCCAGTCCGCTGGCGCGGCCGTAGCGGTCGGCAATGCAGTCGACCAGGCGCTGTGTGCGATCGGGGATGGCGGTATCCAGCGCGCCGCTGACCTTGTAGCCGGTGGCGAACTCGTTGATCCAGGCGCATGTATCGGCGTGGATGGAGACCAGTGCCGCGGCCCGGTACTGCACCAGCCGCTGGTCGAACTCCTCCAGCAGGTCGACTTCGAAACCGGCCGCCTCGAGCCGGTCGACCACCTGCCGAGCGATGGCCAGGTTGATGTCGACCTCGTTCAGCCCGTCCGGGCACTGCGAACCGGGATCGGTCACCCCGGTGATTGGATTGACGCCAGAATGCCCGGCAACGACACCGACACGCACGCCCTGCCCTACACCCAGT
>DAIRVC010000083.1:0-11251 GCA_036803025.1 Anaerolineales bacterium | reverse complement strand
TGGCAGAAGGACCCCGGCGCGGTATCTTCAGGAGTGCTTCCCCAACTTGGCCCCGGCCGCCTGACTGTCTCATATGTATTGAACGCATACACTTCCTTGACTTTCACTCCGCCGGCCCGTAGAATGGGATGACAACTCAGCGCAGATCGGGGAGAGATCCGGCGGCTGCGGCCGGGCACCGAAGGGGCAAACTGGGCGATGTGCAAGCGCCCGGCGAAACTCTCAGGTCAAAGGACCCTGTCTGCGCCCGCCTCTGGAAAGCCATCCGGCACCGACGGGGCAAGCCCGCAGGTTGGGCGAATCTCTCAGGTACCCCACAGAGGACGCACACCGGCTGCGCGTGCGTCCTTTTCGTTCGCACCGATACCGACGGACTTGCCCCGAGGAGGCCTTGATGAACCTACCCGCAGAGCTCAAGTACACCGAGAACGATGAATGGATCCGTGTCGAAGGAGGCAAGGGCGTCGCCGGCATCACCGACTACGCGCAGGAGCAGCTTTCCGACATCGTCTTCGTTGAGGTCAGCGTCAGCGTGGGCGAGAAGGTGGAGAAGGGCGCGGCCATGGCCTCGGTCGAATCGGTCAAGGCCGCCGCCGACGTCTACATGCCGGTCAGCGGCGTGATCACAGCCATCAACGAAGCCCTGCCGGGCACGCCCGAACTTGTCAACAGCGATCCATACGGGCAGGCTTGGATGGTCAAGTTCGATATCGCCGAACCGGGCCAGGTCGACGGCCTTCTGGACGCCGCCGCCTACCAGAAGCACTGCGAAGAGCGGAGTCACTGATGGCCTACATCCCGCACACCGACGAGGAACGCCGCGCCATGCTGGCGGCCATCGGGGTGGGGAGGCTGGACGATCTCTACGACGCCGTGCCGGCCGATGTGCGCTTCCCGGACCTCGATCTCCCTGAGCCGCTCTCGGAGCTGGAGGTCATGCAGGAGCTGCAAACGCTGGCAGAAGCCAATCTGGACACACGTCACTTCGCCTGCTTCCTCGGCGCCGGCGCCTACAACCACTTCATCCCGGCCGCGGTCGACCAGATCCTGCGCCGCGGCGAGTTCTACACCGCCTACACACCCTACCAGCCCGAGATCTCGCAGGGTACGCTCCAGGCGATCTTCGAGTATCAGAGCCTGCTGTGCAACCTGACCGGGATGGACGTCTCCAACGCCTCGCACTACGACGGCGCCACGGCCCTGGCCGAGGCGGTGATCCTGGCCCTCAATCATCACCGCGGCAAGCGCCGCAAGGTGATCCTCTCCCCGGCCGTCCACCCGCATTCACGTCAGGTCGTGCGCACCTACTCGCAGGGGATGGGCCTGACCATCCTGGGCGACGAGGCCTGCTGCAACGGCCCGGCCGACCTGGCCAGGCTGATCGACGCCGACACCGCGCTGGTCGCCGTCCAGTATCCCGACTTCTTCGGACACATCGTCGACTTTCGGGAGTTGGCCGACGCCGCCCACGCCGCCGGCGCGCTGCTGTGTGTGGCGGTCAACCCGCTGACGCTGGGACTGCTCCAGCCCCCTGCCGCGTTCGGGGCCGACGTTGTGGTCGGTGAAGGCCAGCCGCTGGGCATCCCGCCCTCCTTCGGCGGACCGTACCTGGGCATCTTCACCACGAAGAACGAGTTCGTCCGCAAGATGGCCGGGCGCCTGGTGGGCGAGACCGTCGACAGCCGCGGGCAGCGCGGCTACGTCCTGACCCTGACACCGCGCGAGCAACACATCCGCCGCGAGAAAGCCACTTCGAACATCTGCACCAATCAGGGGCTCATGGCTCTGGCCTCTGCCGTGTATCTCTCGCTGATGGGCAAGGCCGGCCTGCGCCGGGTGGCCGAGCTCTGTTATCACAAGGCCCACTACGCCGCTGAGGCCATCGCCCGGCTGGACGGCTATCGCATCTGGAACGAGGCGCCGTTCTTCCATGAATTCGTCGTCGCCTGCCCGCGGCCGGTGGCCGAGATCAATGATCATCTGCTCACCGAGTACGACATCCTGGGCGGATACGACCTGGGCTCGTCCTATCCAGAACTGCGCGATCACATGCTCATCGCGGTGACGGAGATGAACTCCCGCGAGCAGATCGACGACCTGGTCCAGGCGCTCGAGGAGGCCGCTCATGCCTGAACCCCTGATCTACGAGCTGTCTTCCCCCGGCCGACCGGGCGTTCCGCTGCCCCAGCCGGATGTCCCCCTGGCAGAACTTCCCACCGGGCTGACGCGCGACGAGCTTCCCCTGCCGGAGCTCTCCGAGGCGGACGTCATCCGACACTTCACGCGGCTATCGACATTCAACTACGGCGTGGATACCGGCCTGTACCCTCTGGGGTCGTGCACGATGAAATACAACCCCAAGGTGAACGAGGAAGCGGCCCGCCTGACAGGCTTCGCCTTCTCGCACCCTCTGCAGGACCCGCAGACCGCGCAGGGCAACCTGGCGCTGATGTATCGGCTGCAGGAGTGGCTCAAAGAGATCGGCGGCTTCGCCGCCGTCAGCCTGCAGCCGGCCGCCGGAGCCCACGGCGAGCTGACCGGCATCCTGATCGTGCGCGCTTACCACCAGTCGCGCGGCGACACCAAGCGCACCAAGATCCTGATTCCCGACTCGGCCCACGGGACCAACCCGGCCAGTTCGACGATGAGCGGCATGCAGGTCGTCGAGCTTCCGTCCGACGGGCGCGGCAATGTCGACCTGCAGGCGCTGCGCCAGGCCTGCGACGAGACCGTCGCCGGGCTGATGCTCACCAATCCCAACACGCTCGGTCTGTTCGAGGAGCACGTGCGCGAGGTCGTCGACCAGGTCCACAAGTGCGGCGGATTGGTGTATGGGGATGGGGCCAACATGAATGCCCTGCTGGGGGTTGTGCGCCCCGGCGACCTGGGCTTCGACGTCCTGCACTACAACCTGCACAAGACCTTCTCGACGCCCCACGGAGGCGGAGGGCCGGGCTCGGGGCCGGTCGGGGTCAGCCGTGCGCTGGTCGACTTCCTGCCCGGTCCGCTGGTCGAGATCGTCGAGGCCGGCGACGACGAAGAGCCGCCGCTGTACGGGCTGGTCATGCCGGCCAAGAGCATCGGGCGCGTGAAGGCTTTCCACGGCCACTTCGGCATGCTCGTCCGAGCCTACACCTACATCCGCATGCAGGGCAAGTCGGGGATGCGCGCGATCGCCGACCATGCCGTCCTGAACGCCAACTACCTGCGCGCCCGACTGCGGGCTGTCTACCATATCCCGCACGATCGCATCTGCATGCACGAGTTCGTGGCCGAGGGTCGCTGGGATGACGCCCCAGACGTGCGGGCGCTGGATATCGCCAAACGCCTGATGGACTACCACTTCCATCCACCGACGAACTACTTCCCGCTGATCGTCCATGAAGCGCTCATGATCGAGCCGACGGAAACGGAGAGCAAGCGGACCCTGGACGAGTTCGTCGAGGCGCTGAAGTCCATCGCCCGCGAGGCGCATGAGACGCCTGAGCTCCTGCGCAGCGCGCCGCACAATACGCCCTTCGGGCGGCTGGACGAAGTCCAGGCGGCCAAGCAGTTGGTGCTGTGCTGCCGGCCGGCGGAGCTCGGCCAGGCCTAGGCGCGGCAGGGTGCCCGGCGATCGATCCTGAGAGCCGGATTCCCCGGAGAACCGTCACGAATCGCGAACGAGAGCGCCCCATGAGCTGGGCGCTCTCGTTCATTAGAACTCGCCTCAGGTCCCCTGGCAGCCCCGAGGCCCCACGGTCACGAATTTCAGTCTACGGCACACCTCTAAACTGATTCTGAACGCATCTGGTTCACAACTTGAGCTAGCCGCTGCGCGATGGGGGTAGAATCACCTCCCGCGAGTAGAGGTGGAGATCATGGCCGCAGGGACATCCCCTGCCATCCGAGAAGCAGACGCCAGGGAGACGGTCCAGATCCATCTCCCGGACGGCCGCGTCTTCGAAGGGCCGCGCGGCAGCCAGCTGGCCGGCTTCCTGGCGGGACTGGGGCAGGCCGATGAGCCGGCCGTCGGCGCCATCGTGAACGGTGAGCTGCGCGAGCTGACCTTCCCGATCGAGATGGAGTCGCGCGTCCGGCCGGTGACCATGGGCGAAGCCGACGGGATGCGCATCTACCGTCGTTCGCTGACCTTCCTCTTGGCGGCGGCGTTCGAGTCGTGCTTCCCGGGCGCCGGGCTGACCGTCGACCACTCGATCTCCTCGGGCGGCTACTACTGCCAGGTGAGCGGCCGCCCGCCTCTCAGCCTCGATGACCTGGACTGCCTGACGCGGCGTATGGCCGAGATGGTCACGGAGGACCTGCCGTTCGCCAAGTTCCAGGTTCCCCTGGAAGAGGCGATCAGCTTCTTCCGTCAGAAGGGCTTCCTGGACAAGGCCGCCCTGCTGGAGCATCGCCGCAAGAAGCATCTGGTCTTCTACCAGCTCGGGGATCTGAGGGATTACTACCACGGCTACATGGTCCCCTCGACCGGCTACCTGCGTTGGTTCGCGCTCTCCCCGGCCGAGGGCGGGTTCACTTTGCACTTTCCGCGCCGCCACGAGCCGACCGCGCTGCGCGGGGCGGCCGACTACCCGAAGCTCCTGGCGACCTTCCGCGAGTACGGCGACTGGCTCGAGCGCCTGGGGGTGTCGGGCGTCGGTGCGCTCAACGACGCCGTCGTCGCCGGACGGATACGCGAGATCATCCTGGTTTCCGAGGCACTGCACGAACGCCGTATCGCCCAGGTGGCCATGCAGATCGCCGAGCGGAGACCGCAGGTCCGGCTGGTCCTGATCGCCGGCCCTTCCGCCTCGGGAAAGACGACCTTCTCCAAGCGCCTGTCTATCCAGTTGATGGCGCTCGGCCTGTCGCCGTTCCCGGTCGAACTGGACGGCTTCTTCGTCGATCGGGAAAAGACACCGCGGGATCAGAGCGGGGAGTTCGACTACGAGTCCCTGGACGCCGTCGACCGCTCCCGGCTGAACCATGATCTGCGTGAGCTGATCAGCGGCCGCTCGGTCCGACTGCCGCGCTACGACTTCAAGGCGGGCCTGCAGCGCGAAGGCGATACCGTGCGGCTGCGCCCGGATCAGATCGTCATCCTGGAGGGCATCCATGGGCTGAATCCGGACCTGCTGCCGGAGGTGCCCGGCGAAAGCACATTCCGGGTCTACGTCTCGGCCCTGACCCAGTTGAACCTCGACCGGCACAATCGGGTGTCAACGACCGATACCCGCCTGATCCGCCGCATCGTGCGTGATGCCTCTCAGCGAGGCTACAGCGCCAGTGAGACCATCCGCCGCTGGGAATCGGTCCGCCGAGGCGAGAAGCAGCACATCTTCCCCTTCCAGGAGAACGCCGACGTCATGTTCAACTCGGCCTTGGTCTACGAAGGCTCCGCCCTGGGTCCCCTGGCGGAACCGCTGCTGCTCCAGGTCCCGTTTGGGACGCCTGAACACGTCGAAGCCAAGCGGTTGTTAGCCTTCGTTGAGTGGTTCCTTCCCATTGACACCGGGACCATTCCGGACAACTCAATCCTGCGCGAGTTCATCGGGGGGTCGATCCTGGCGGAGTTCGTGCCCTGGCAGCCCCCGGGGGAGGCAGCCTGAGGCGGGGAAAGCCGCAGGGCCGCCGGGGGTTGTCGACGCAGAGTGGAAGGCACCTGTAAAGTCACCCGCTAACCTGGTGTGATAATCTGACGACGGGGGCCGTCCCGGTGTGGACGGTATCCCTCCTTTGGGCCCGCCGCGCACTCCCGGCGAGTGGCAGGCGCACGGCCGGGTCCTGGACAGTCCAGTGCGGAGGCAATGAGCAGTCTGGCAGGGAAAGTCCTGGGGCGGTACTACCTGCTCGAGCAGATTGGGCTCGGAGGGGTGGCGACCGTCTACAAAGGTGTGGACCTCGAACGCGACCAGAAAGTCGCCGTCAAGGTCCTTTCCTCCCACCTCGCCGCTACGCCGCAATTCAAGGAGCGCTTCGACCGCGAGGTCAAGGTCCTGCGAGCGCTCCAGCACCCGCACATCGTCCCAATTCTCGACCACGGGGATTTCGACGACCAACCTTTCATCACCATGCCGTTCTACACGGCAGGGACCCTCTCGGATCGGCTTCAATCGAGGGCCCTCTCGCCGGGCGAGGCGGCCAAGATCGTCGATCAGCTGGCGAAGGCCCTGGAGTTCGCCCACCAGCAGGGCATCGTCCATCGCGATCTGAAGCCATCCAATATCCTGCTGGACGAAGACGGCAATGCGTTCCTGTCCGACTTCGGCTTTGCTCACATCACGGATGCTTCGCTGAGCCTGACCGGCTCCGGCATGATCGGCACGCCGGCCTACATGTCGCCCGAGCAGTGCAAGGGCGAGCCGATCGATCCGCGCTCGGACCAATACTCGCTGGGCGTCCTCCTCCATCAGCTCACGACCGGCCGGCTCCCGTTCACCGGCGATACCCCGATGGCGATCGCCATCAAGCACGTCAACGAGCCGCTCATCCCGCCGCGCAAGGTCACGCCCAACCTGCCCGAAGCTGTCGAGCGGGTCCTGCTCAAGGCGATGGCCAAGGACCCCCAGGCGCGCTTCGCCTCGGTGGCCGAGCTCAATGCCGCGTTCCAGGCCGCGCTGTCCGGGTCGGTCGATCCGAACGGTGACCTGGCCGCTCCGGCGGTGTTCCCCGATCAGCCGACGACCCCGATGCCGCGCAAGGAACTGCTGGCGCGCCTGCGGGGGCAGAAGGCCTGGGACCGGCGACGGATAGCCGCCGCAGCCCTGCTGTTCACGCTGGTGTGCACCTCGTTGGCCTGGGCGGTGGCCGGCTCACCGCCGGCCGGGCTCTCGCGGGCGAATGGCGACCCGAACTCGGCCTATGTGACGCCGACCGATCTGATGGCGACGATTTTTGCCCTGTCGACCGAACTGGCACGGCCGACCGACGGCGGGCGGCTGTCCGTTGGGGAGGTCGGCACTGCGGTCGCCGGGACCCTGGTCGCCTGGGGGGTATGGCCGGGGGAACCCGCCTCCAGCGGAGACGAGGGGCTCTGGACGGCTACGCCGACGGCCCGGCTCGGCTCGACGGCCGGGTTCACACCGGTCACGCGCACGCCCACACGGACCCGTCCCGCCGGGGGCGGCGGCTCACCCTCGACCGCCTCGCGCACGCCCACCGCGACCGCCTACGGCCAGCCGACGGACACGCCAACTCGCACGCCGACACCCACCTCGACCGAGTACGGCCAGCCGACGGTTACGCCGACTCGCACGCCCACGCGCACACCGACCAACCTGCCCGCACCGAGCGATACCCCGGTGACGCCGCCGACGGCCACACCCGTGACCCCGCCCACCGCCACCTCTGCTCCCCCGACCAGCACCCTCGCGCCGCCGACCCCGACGGGGATCACCTCCTGCAAGCGCCACCCCTGGCAACAGGGCTACTGCACGCCGACGCCGACCCCGGGCTAGCCGCTCACCGTTTCCGACAACGCGCTTCGGTGTTATCGTATCCAGCCGAGGAGCACGCCGATGACTGAATCTGCCGTCCCCCTCAATCGTGAAAGGCTGGGCAGCCTGCTCCTCCTGACCTCACGCACTTTCGCCATCAACATCCCCATGCTTCCCGGCTTGCTGCGCGACGGGCTGACGCTTGGGTATCTTCTGCTGCGGAACGCCGACAGCCTCGAGGACGCCTACCGCTGGCCGAAGGCCCGGCGACTGGAAGGCCTGGGCACCTTCCATGATCTGATGCTCGCCCCCGAGGCCCGCACCGCCCGCCGCTTCGCCGACCGCTATTCCGCCATCCCCGGTCTGGACGACGCCGCTCAGGCGGAACTGCTGGCCGAGACGCCCTACCTGCTCGCTGAGCTGGCCAAGCTGCCCGAAGGATACGGGCGCGAAGTCCGCAGCCATGTGGCCCGCATCGCCCGAAGGATGCAGGGCTGGGTGAGCGATCACGACGACGGCAATCGCCTGCGCCTGCAGCGGCTTCAGCAGCTCGACGACTACTGCTACTCGGTCGCCGGCATCGTCGGCGAGCTGGTCACTTCGCTCATCGCCCTCTACCGGCCGACGATCGACATGACGCGCTTGCTGTTCCTGCGAACGCTCGAGACCGGGGTAGGCGCGGGCCTGCAGCTGACGAATATCCTCAAGGATGCCTTCCGCGATCATCTGGAGGGCCGCTACTACATCCCACACGAGTACCTGCCCCTCGACGGCAACGGACGCATCGATCGCATCCGCCCGATCTTCGACTACGCCTATCGCCATCTCTGCCTCGGCATCGATTACACCTGCACGCTGCCGGAAGCGGAGCTGGACATTCGCAAGGCCTGCCTGGTGCCGATCCTCCTGGCCGGCGCCACCCTGGTCCATCTGCTCGACAGCATCGAGGACCTGTTCCTGGGGGTGGAAGTGAAGATCAGCCGCGAGCAGGTCGGCGCCCTTCTCGATCTGGCCGAGCGTACCTCCGGTCAGAACCAGGCCGTCCGCCTGGCTTGGCTCGAGACCACACGCCCCCTGGCCGGGCTGCGTCCGGATGCAGCTGGCGCAAGCGGCTGACCGGAGCCTGACCCTTCCCCGGCAACCGCCTGTCCATCGCCGTTCTCCTCAGTTGTGCAGCGGCCTCGCTCGCGCCGGAGATCCCGGAAGTGCAAGGTGCGGGGAGGCGGATGTACCGGATGTGTGTCGCCTGATCACCGCTACAGTCGCGGCCCGATCGCGCGGCTCCCCATCGATTGCCGTCCGGCGAGGTCCGTGTTAGCCTTGCCGGCTCCAATGCATCGGCAGCGGTGGAGGTGCCGTGTGACCAGGGTGATCCGGCTGACGTGGATGATGGTGCTGGCGGGGTTGTTGGCCGCGGCCTGCGCTTTCCCGTGCCCCGCGCCCGCTGCCTCGCCCACGCTGCCTCCGCCGACTGACACGGAGACGGCCGCTCCCAGCGTGCTGCCTGCCGACACGGTCACGCCTTCACCGGAGCTGATGCCAACGCCCGCGCCGGCGATCGAGAGGGTGCTGATCTTCAGCTTGGACGGCGTGCGCGCCGACGCCCTGACAGCGGAGGGGACGCCCAACCTGATGGCATTGGCCGCCGCCGGCGCGGCCACCTTCTCCGCGCAAACCATCCTGCCCTCCTCGACGCTCCCCTCCCATGGATCGATGCTGAGCGGGTACGACCTTGAGGATCACGGTCTGACGTGGAATGATTACATCCCCGCCAACGGATACATCCGCACGCCGACGGTGTTCACGCTGGCACACGCGGCCGGGCTGCGAACGGTCATGGTGGTCGGCAAAGAGAAGCTCGTACACATCGCCGTCCCGGGTAGCGTCGATCGCTTCGTCTATGTCCCCGGCGGTGATTTCGAGATTGCCGCAGCGGCGGTGGCGGAAGTCCAGGCCGGGTTCGGCCTGCTCTTCGTGCATCTGATCGGGGGAGACGCTGCCGGGCATGCGTACGGGTGGATGAGCACGACCTACATGGGCACGATCTCCTACACTGACGAGGCCGTGCGTCGCGTGCTGGCCGCGCTGGACGAAGCCGGGCTGCGCGAGACCACCCTGGTCATCGTGACCGCCGATCACGGGGGGCATGGGACCACGCACGGGTCCGATCTCCCCGAGGACACGACCGTCCCCTGGATCATCGCCGGGCCGAGGATCGCCCCCGGGCAGGTCCTCACCAACCCCATCCGCAACCTCGACACGGCCGCGACCGCCGCCTGGGCGCTCGGGCTGACCCTTCCACCCGACATGGATGGGCGGCCAGTGATCGAGGCATTCTCCGTACCTTGATCCTCCCAGTTCGCGGAGGGGGGAGGGCGGTACCCCGCCGCCTTCGGTGAAGGCGTGGTAAGGTAGGGGGGCATTCCGCCGGGAGCGATCTTCCGTGTCGGCACTCATCGGTCAGACCCTCGATCAGTATCGGCTTGTGGAGCAGGTCGGACAGGGCGGCATGGCCACCGTCTACCGCGCCGTCGACACGCGCACGCTGGGGGAGGTGGCGGTCAAGGTGCTCTCTCCGACCATCGGTTCGGAGAAGCGCTTCGTGCGCCGATTCCGCCGCGAAGCCGGGCTGGTCTCCCGCCTGAGCCATCCCAACATCGTGCCCGTGATTGGTTACGGCCAATCGCACGGATACGTCTACCTGGCCATGCCGTTCATCGCCGGAGTCACGCTGCAGGACCGTCTGGCGCGCAAGCGGCTGAGCGAAGCGGACGCCGTGCGTTGGATCGTACAGGCCGGCGCGGCGTTGGAGTTCGCCCATCGCAAGGGCATCATCCACCGGGACGTTAAGCCGTCCAACATCCTGATCGACAGCGCCGGGAATGCGTTGCTGACCGACTTCGGTCTGGCGCGCGTGGCCGAGGGATCGAGCACGCTCACGGGCTCGCTGCTCATGGGGACGCCGGCTTACGTTTCGCCGGAACAGGCGCGCGGCGACCGGATCGACGCACGCGCCGACCAGTACTCGCTCGGCGTGATCCTGTACCAGATGGCCACCGGAAACCTGCCTTTCGAAGGTGACAGCCCGATGGCGACGGCGCTGAAGCACATCCAGGAGGCGGTGCCGCTTCCGCGCTACTCCAACCCGGAGATCACGCCCGAGGTCGAGGCGGTGATCCTCAAGGCGATGGCCAAGGAGCCTGCCCGCCGCTTCGCCAGCGTTCAGGACTTGACCCGGGCCTATCAGATGGCGGTCAAGGGCAAGCTCCCGCCCGGGGTGCAGCTGCCATCGGCGCTGACCACCCAGCTGGGGGAGGTCCCGCGTCTGCCGGCGAACCTCCGCTCCCGGCGCGGCGGGCGGCCGGCGCTGACCGGCTTCCTGGTCGTTGTCGCCGGGGCCGCGCTGATCCTGGCCGCTGTTCTCGGGTATCCGACACTGGCGGCCTGGTTGGGCGCCGAGGCGACGCCGGAGGCGACGGCTGCGCCGCTGGCGACGCTCCCCGGCGAAGTGGGGCCACCGCCGCCGGCCGCCTCGCCCGCCGCAACAGCCGTCTTTACACCCACGCCGGTCGAAGCGGCGGCCTGCCCGGGTCTCAGGCTCACGAATTTCCAACGGGCCGGAAGTTCCGTCTTCTGGACGATCGACAACGGCAGCGGAGCAGAGCGGCGCCTGGCCGATGTCCTACCCGGTGGGCCAGTGGACAATCCGCCACTCGAGATTTCCGTCGGCGGGCAGACCGTGTGGTCGATCCCGGCCGGTAACACTCCCGAGACCGGGGTATCGATCGAGATCCCCATGCAGACGGCGACCATCCACGATGAGGCGAGCCGGC
>DAIRVC010000082.1:0-11275 GCA_036803025.1 Anaerolineales bacterium | reverse complement strand
GGTGCATTCGGTGAGCAACAACCAGAGCGGCACCTGGTACATCTGCAACTGCTGCACCTGCTCGTGCGGGATCCTGCGCGGCATTGCCGACCTGGGCATCGCCAACGCGGTGGCGCGCTCGGCGTTCGTCAACCGGGTGGTCGAGGAGGCCTGCGTCGGGTGCGAGCTGTGCCTGGATCGCTGCCAGTTCAGCGCCCTGTTCCTCGATCACATTGTCCAGGTCGACGAGACCCGCTGCGTCGGCTGCGGCGCTTGCGCGGTCGCCTGCCCGGAGCATGCGCTCTATCTGGTGCGCCGCGACGAGGCCGAAATCCTGCCGCCGCCCAGCGACAACTGGGAGTGGCGCCGCGAGCGCGCCCGCACCCGCGGGATCGACCTCGAGGCGGTGCTGTAGCCGGACGGTCGGCCGACCGACCGCGCGCCGCGCACTCAGCTTCTGTCAGCCTGCTCCACACCCGCCGCGGCGGTCGACCGATCCGCTCCCGCGACCGGCGCCGGTTGGCTGTACGCGAGACAGCCAGCTGCCGGACTCGGTGCGGGGACGAACTCCAGCCAGGTCGTGTTCAGCGCCTCCTGGAGGGCGGCATACATAGCCTGGTAGGCGAGCAGCTCTTCAGTCTTCATGTCTCCAGAATACGCACGCTGGGCGGCTGAGTCTATCCCGCCGGCAGGGGAAGCCTCCTCCCCCGCGCGACGGATTCTCCGAGTGGGCCGACTTAGCGGCTTGTGAAGGGGCGACCGACGGCCAGCCTTGTCAGGTGGTCCGACTTCCCTCTATACTTGGCCCGCAGTTCCGTCCCCCCTGAGGTATCCATGGCCCGTGCGCGCCTGCGTGAACTCGGCATCTCCATCGGCCGCTTCTCTCCCGGCCCGCTTAACGCCGTCACCGACGTGCCCGGGGTCCTGGTCGGACACTCGACCGTGATTCACGATGCGCCCTCGGTTGCACGCACCGGGGTAACCGCCATCCTGCCGCGCGCCGACATCCATGCCGACTATGCGTTCGCCGGATTCCATTCCTTCAACGGATTCGGGGAGATGACCGGGGTGCATTGGATCACCGAATCGGGCCTGCTGACCAGCCCAATCCTGCTCACCAACACCAACCAGGTCGGGTTGGCTTCGCAGGTTTTGGTTGAGTACGGCGCCCGGATGCACGGGGGAGCCGCTTTCGGCCTGCCGATCGTCGGCGAGACGTACGACGGCTGGCTCTCCGAAATCGACTCGTTCCCACTCCAGAAGGAGCATGTGCTCTCCGCATTGGAGTCCGCCGCCGCCGGCCCGCTGGCCGAGGGGAACGTCGGCGGAGGGACGGGAATGATCTGCTACGACTTCAAGGGCGGCATCGGCACCGCCTCGAGGCGCTTCACGATCGAGGCCGGCACGTTCGTCGTTGGCGCGCTGGTGCAGGCCAACCACGGCGAGCGCCCAACGCTGCGCTTCGACGGGGTCCCAGTCGGCCGCGAGATCGGGCCGGATTCCGTTCCGGCGCCCTGGCCCAGCCCACCGTTCGGCGGTTCGATCTTGATCATCATGGCCACCGACGCGCCGCTCTTGCCCGTGCAGTGTCGCCGGCTCGCCCAGCGGGCCGGCGTCGGATTGGCTCGCACCGGCGGCGTCGGCAATAACGGAAGCGGTGACCTGTTTCTGGCCTTCAGCACCGCCAATCACTATCCGGCTAAGCCCGGCCCTCGCCTGGACATCGCCATGCTTCCGCACACCCACCTCGATGCGCTGTTCGAAGCCGGAGCTGAAGCAGTCGAAGAGGCCATACTTAACGCCCTGACCGCGGCCGAGACGATGGTCGGCCGCAAGGGCCGCCGGGCGGAGGCGATCCCGCTCGATCGGCTGGCTCAGGTGCTTGCCCGCTACCGCCCGTCCGCTCCGCCGGGGGTGTGACCCCCGGTTCGGTTGCCCGGCGGCGGCGCTTGTGCTAGAGTCCAGAGGATAGTCCAGGAAGGCAGCCAAGGCGGACCGATGACTCCTCGCCCGCGCCAAACCATCGACGACAACCTGATCGAGGGGGTCCCCTGTGCGATCTGCGGCAACCCTTCGGTGCAGGTTGTCCACGTCAAGGACTATCCCGACTATGTCACCTGCAGTGAGTGCAAGTCCGCCTTCGTCGTTGAGGACGGCGGCGAGCGTGTGATGTACGGATCGGTGCCGGCCGGATACCCGGAGACCCGCAAGCTGGCTGTTCGCCAGTGGGTGGCGTTGGACGATATCGAGGCCAGCGCGATGGCGGAACGGCCGGCCCCAGCGCGCCCTCCCATCTCAGCCAGCGTGCCCATCCCCACGCTGCCGGAACCACCCCGACCGCCCGATCGGGCCGTAGCCCTGACCGTGCCAGAGCCTGAGCCCGCCGCCCCTCCGCCCCCGGCGCGGCCTGCCCAGGCGGCACCGCCCAGCGCTTCGCCTCTGGATCGTCTGGCGGCGTTGGCTGCCGCCGAGCCGCCTCCCAAGCCGGCCGCGGCCCCACCTCCGAGGCCGGAACCCGCGCCCGTCCAGCTTCCTGCGGAACCGCCCAAGAGCGGCCCGGCGGCGACCCCGCGCATCGAGGCTATCCCGCCTGTGCCCGCCAAGGCGCCCGCCAAACCGGCTGCCGGGAAGGGCGCGCCGGCCCCCCAGGCCAAGCCCAAGGATGTGCCCCTTTCCGGCCCGGGCGAGCCGCCTCACGGTGAACGCTACCGGGTGGTGGCCAAGGGTCCGATTGTCACCATCCCTCTGCGCGTCTGCGCCCACTGCCTGCGCTCTCCGGCGCCCAAGCGCCTGGCAGTCGTCGGCCGCGTCCCTCAGGGGCAAGGTTTCACGCGCCCCAGGCCGATGACGTTCCACCTGCCCCTGTGTGCGGACTGCGATCGCCGTGCCAAACGCCGCGGCGACGAGGAACGGAACGCCCGCCTGCAGGCCCATCTGATCTCAGCGCTCTTCGCGCTGGTGATCCTGGTGGCCGGCCTGGCCTTCAACGTGATCGAGTTGCAGCGGCAGCCCCTCATCGGGCTGTTCCTGGTCGTGCTCTTCCTGGCCGTCGGCTACAGCCTGCCGGCGACGATGCTGCTCGGCCGCGCCAGCCGCTTCCCGCTCCCGCGCGACGCGGCCTACATTCGCACGACCCTGCATATCGCCCAGGAGATGCAGGGCCCCGAAGTGCCCTTCGAGTGGCGCAACCGCAACTTCGCCGAGATCTTCCTGCAGGCCAATCCCGAGCGGACCGTCGGCGCGGTCACCAAGATCAAGGATCGCCTCGAGGAACCCGAGGCTCCAGCCGTCCCCCCGCCGGCTTCACGCGGCTGAACCTCCACCTTCTCCCGGCCTGCGCCACAGCGCGGAGGCATTGTCGTCCCCAGGCGAGTATGCTAGAGTCGGGCGGCCAGAGGACGGCGACCGGCGATGACCCCTCAGCCAGCCTCCCCAGCCCCTGTCTGCCCCCAATGCGGCACCCCGATGCAGCGCTGGCCCCGACTGGATGGGGCGGGATGGGTATCCGTCTGTCCGGCGTGCCCGCCGGCGCCGGCAGCTGCCAGCCAAGAATCCACCCCTCTCCCCGCTGAGCCGCCTGCCGAGGGCGGCGGGACGCGACGTTTCCGAGATCTGATCTCCGCCCCCGATCAGCCGCCGGGCCAGGCGCTGCCCGAGGACCTGCTCGAGGACCTGCCCGAGCAGGCCCGCCAGCTGCTGACCGCCAAGCCCGCGCCGAAGCCGTCCACCGGGCCGCTGCCCGAGCAGCTCAGCCACGCTCTGGCGCGCCAGGGCTATGTCGTCAGCGAGGATACCCACGGCGTGCGGCTGACCGGCGCCACGCGTTCCGGCAGCACGGGCGGGCTGAGCGCCTCCGACGTCGTGCGCATGGCCGCCGACCTGGACGGCGGCATCCTGCCGACCGAGCAGAGAAGTCGCTGCCCGAAATGCGACGCGGTCGTACCGCGCCAGGCCGCCCGCTGTGAGTGGTGCGGCCAATCGCTCACCCCGCAGGCCGACCAGGCCTGACGCCCCAAGCCCCGCGCAACCTGCTGGCCCTCCCGGTATAATCACCCATTGCCCCGTTTGCACCCGGGCAGGTCTGGCATGCCTCAGGACAAGATCGTCGTCGTCGGCGCCCGCGAACACAACCTGAAGAACATCACGGTCGAGATCCCGCGCGACCGCCTGGTGGTCCTCTCCGGCATCTCCGGCTCGGGGAAGTCTTCCCTGGCCTTCGACACGATCTTCGCCGAAGGGCAGCGCCGCTATGTCGAATCGCTCTCCGCCTACGCCCGGCAGTTCCTCGGGCAACTCGACAAGCCCGATGTCGACTATATCGACGGTCTGTCGCCGGCGGTGGCCATCGACCAGCGCGGCCTGTCGCACAATCCCCGCTCCACGGTGGGGACGGTCACCGAGGTCTACGACTACCTGCGGCTGTTGTTCGCCCGCATCGGGCTGCCGCACTGCCCGATCTGCGGCCGGGAGGTCCGCCGCCAATCGGCTCAGGAAATCGTCGACCTGATCGAGGGGATGCCCGAGGGCGCCCGCCTTCTGATCCTGGCGCCGCTGGTGCGCGGGCGCAAAGGCACGCATCAGTCGGCTCTGGACGAGATCCGCCGTTCCGGGTTCGTGCGCGTCCGCATCGACGGCCAGGTGCGCAGCGTCGAGGACGAGATCGAACTCGACCGCTATCGCCAACATACGATCGAGGCGGTGGTCGATCGATTGGTCATCCACCACGGTCAGGACGAGGAGCCCGAGGCGTTCCGCTCACGATTGACCGACTCGGTCGAGACAGCCCTGCGCCTGGCCGGGGGACAGGTGTGGGTCTCCCACTTGAATGCGGAGAGCCCGGGGGCCCCCGCTTCGGCCGCAGGGCCGATCGACCTGCCCTTCTCCGAACACCTGGCCTGCCCCGAGCATGGCACCACACTGAGCGAGATCGAACCGCGCACCTTCTCCTTCAACACGCCGCACGGCGCTTGCCCCGAGTGCCAGGGCCTGGGCAGCAAGCTGGAAATCGACCCCGACCGCGTGATCCCCGATCGCTCCGTCTCCCTGGCCGAAGGCGCCGTCGTCTCGCTCGATTGGTCCAATCAGAGCCGCGAGCGGCTCGGCTATCACTGGCAGATGATCGAGGCGGTCGCCCGGCACTATCGCATCGACCTGGACGCGCCGGTAGCCGAGCTGCCTCAAGACAAGCTGAACCTGATCCTGTATGGCACAGGCAGCGAAGAGGTCCCGGTCCACTACGAAACCCGCGAAGGACGACGCTCGACCTACCACACCGCCTTCGAGGGTGTGATTGGCAATCTGCAGCGCCGCTATCAGGACACCCAGTCGGAGTATGTGCGCAGCAAGATTCAGGAGTTCATGTCGGAGCGCCCCTGCCCCGCCTGCAGCGGCCGCCGGCTGCGCGCCGAGGCGTTGGCCGTCACTGTCGACGACGACAACATCATGGGCGTCGCCGCCTGGCCGGTCGTGCGCACCCTGAACTGGATCCGGCGCCTGCAATCCCCGCAGGGCGGCCTGTCATCTCGCCAGAGCTTGATCGCCGAGCGACTCCTGCGGGAGATCGACGACCGGCTCAACTTCCTGGTCGACGTGGGACTGGACTATCTGACCCTCGATCGGCATGCCAGCTCGCTCTCGGGCGGAGAGGCGCAGCGCATCCGCCTGGCCACTCAGATCGGCTCGCGCCTGATGGGCGTGCTCTACGTCCTGGACGAACCCTCCATCGGCCTCCACCCGCGCGACACGGCGCGCCTGATTCGCACGCTGACGGGGATGCGCGATCTGGGCAACACCGTCCTGGTGGTCGAGCACGACGAGGAGACCATCCGGGCGGCCGATTGGCTGATCGATCTCGGTCCGGGGGCGGGCGAGGCCGGAGGCTACGTGGTCGCCGAGGGCCCGGTCGACCAGGTGGCCGGCAACGCCAATTCGGTGACCGGGCGCTACCTTTCGGGCAAGCTGCGCATCGACACGCCCGCCCGGCGGCGCCCCGGCGACGGCCGCCGCCTGACGATCGTCGGCGCCCGTGAGAACAACCTCAAAGATCTGACCGTCTCGATCCCACTGGGGGAGTTCGTCTGCATCACCGGCGTGTCCGGGTCGGGCAAGTCGACGCTGATGGTCGAGGTGCTCTACAAGGCCCTGGCCCGGCAGCTGCACGGCGCCCGCGAACAAGCCGGGACACACACGCGCATCGAGGGCGTCGAGCAGCTGGAGAAGGCGATCAACATCGACCAAAGCCCGATCGGCCGCACGCCGCGTTCCAACCCCGGCACGTACACCGGGCTGTTCGACCCGATCCGCGAGCTGTTCGCCGAGCTGCCCGAAGCCAAAGTGCGCGGCTACAAGCCCGGACGCTTCTCCTTCAATGTGCACGGCGGGCGCTGCGAGGCCTGTCAGGGCCAGGGCCAGCTGCGCATCGAGATGCAGTTCCTGCCCGACGTCTACGTGCCGTGCGAGGTCTGCCATGGGGCACGCTTCAATCGCGAGACCCTGCAGGTGCGCTTCAAGGGCAAAACGATCGCCGAGGTGCTCGATACGACGGTCGACGAGGCGATCGGCCTGTTCGCCGCTTTCCCGGCCATGCTCCGCAAGCTGGAGACGCTCCAGGACGTCGGCCTGGGCTATGTCAAGCTCGGCCAGCCGGCGACAACCCTCTCAGGCGGGGAAGCGCAACGCGTCAAGCTCTCGCGCGAGCTCTCACGCCGCGGCAACGACCGGACGCTGTACGTTCTGGATGAGCCGTCAGTCGGCCTGCACGCCGCCGACGTCCACAAGCTGATCTACGTACTTCAGCGGCTGGTCGACCAGGGCAGCACCGTCCTGATCATCGAGCATCACCCCGACATCATCAAGGTCGCCGATTGGGTGATCGATCTTGGGCCGGAGGGCGGAGACCGGGGCGGCGAGTTGGTCGCGCTGGGGACGCCCGAGCAGATCTGTGAAGTGCCGGCTTCCTACACCGGCCAGCATCTCAAGCCGCACTTGGAGAGATGAGTCACCAACGTCCGAAGTTCTCCGAACTTCGGACGTTGGTCATTCGACACCCCAGATCAGGATCACCCCCGCCTCATCTCCCGATGCCAGACGGCTCCCATCCGCCGAGAACACCACGCCGTTCACCGGCGCCTGGTGCCCTTCCAGGGTTGTTAGCAGATCGCCGTTGTGGAGGTCCCACACCCGCACGGTCCGGTCAGCCGAGGCTGTGGCCAGGAGCTGCCCATCCGGCGAGATCGCCAGGTCCCGCACCGCGTACGCGTGCCCGCTGAGCTCCTGCAGGACCTCACCGCTGTCGGCGCGCACGATCCGCGGCTGGGCGCTGCTGGCCAAGGCCACCGCCAGGAGCTGTCCATCCGGCGTGAGCGCCATCGAGCGCACGCCGCGATTCAGGCCCGGCACGCGCACCGGCGCGGCGTATCCCTCCAGCTCCCATGCCTGCACCGTCCCGCCGCAGCACGACTGTGATTCGGCGGTCAGAAGCCGTGCACTGTCGGGAGTGAACGCCAGCCCCCAGGTCTCGACGATGTTGCCTCCGGCTGCTCGGCAGCCGGGTTGCATCAGGCTGCGGTAGAGCACGCCGGTGCGGGCACTGCGCACCTGTACCAGGCAGAATTGGTCCGCGGCGGCGATCCACAAGCCGTCGGGCGAGTAGGCCACCCGCAGGACGCGGCCGAGGGAAGCGCTGCGGATGACATCCACAGACCGACCGGCCGGCAGCTCCCAGACGCGCACCGTCCGATCATCCGACCCCGAAATGAGCCGGGCCCCATCCGGCGAGAAGGCCAGACCCCAGACCGCATCCGTGTGACCCTCGAGCCGCCTGACCGCGGCGCCTCCCCCGCCCGGCCACAGCCGCAGGCTGCCGTCCAGCGCGCCCGAAGCCAGCCAGGCCCCATCGGGCGAGTAGGCCAAAGCGCTGACGGCCGTGTCGTGCGCGGCGATCGTCGCGAGACGCACCAGCTCGGGAGCGGTCGCCGCGTTGAGACCGGGTTGAACCGTCGGCACGGCGGTCGACGTCGGCGGCGGCACCGGCAGGGTCGGTGCCGGGGTTACCGAGGCGGTCGGCTCCGGCGGCGCGGTCGGCGCCTCCGCCGTCGCCGCGCCGCAAGCGGTCAGAAGCAGTCCCAGGACAACGGCCAGCGGCGCCCGGCCTCGGGCTCGGCCGTGCCCCGCCCCGACTGCACGCCCTGCTCCCCAACGCCTACTCATAACGCAGCGCCTCCACAGGTTCGAGGTCGGCGGCGCGCTTGGCAGGATACAGTCCGAAGAACAGCCCCACGGCGGCGGAGAACAACGTCGCCAGGAGGATGGCGTCCAGGCTCACCGCAGGCGTGAGCTGGGCGTCCGAAGCCGTAGCGATGGCCCCCACCAGGAGGGCCAGTAACCAACCCAGCGCGATGCCGATCAATCCCCCGGCCAGGCTGAGCAGCGAGGACTCGACCAGGAACTGGACCAGAATGTCACGCTTGCGCGCCCCGACCGCCTTGCGTAAGCCGATCTCGCGTGTCCGTTCCGTGACCGAGACCAGCATGATGTTCATGATCCCGATGCCGCCGACAAGCAAGGAAATGCCGGCGATGCCCCCCAGGAAGATGGTCAGCACGTTGGTGATCGTCTCGGCGGTCTCCAGGAAGTCCTGCTGGGTGAAGATAGTGAAATCATCGGCGCCGATCGGCGTACGGTGACGCGCCCGCAGCAGCGCGGCGATTTCCTCGCCTGCCTGTGGGACGGCCTCGGCGCTGATAGCCTGGGCCAGGATCAGGTCGATTCGGTCAAGCCGGCGGCGCATCAGCCGCACCTGCGCCGTTGTCAGGGGCACCCACAGCTGCTCATCCGGGTTGTTGAAGTTGGAACCGCCTTTGGGCTCGGTCACCCCGATGACGCGGAAGGGCTGGCCTTCGATGCGCACCGTCTCACCGACCACGCCTTCTCGGCTGCCGAACAGGGTCTCGGCCAGATCCGGCCCCAGGACGACGACGGCTGAACGCCCGAGGATGTCGGCCTCGGTGATGAACTCGCCTTCGAGCATGCTGATGTTGTTCACCTGCTCGTACTGCGGCGTGACCCCGGACGCCTGGGTGAATGAGGATTCGCCGCTGAAGCTGACCTCCACCGTCCCGGCCAGCACAGGCGCCACGCTTTGCAGCGACGGCGCGGCGAAGGGATCGAGCATCGCCTCGGCATCGGCCAGCGTCAGAGGCTGCGGATTGCGGACTTCCTCCGAACCTCCGGAGAAGACGAACAGCAGGTTGGTGCCGATGCTGCTGATCGAGCCGGTGATCGTACCCTGCGCTCCCCGCCCGATTGCCAGCATGGCGATCACCGCGCCGACGCCGATGACGATACCGAGCACGGTCAGCGCCGAACGCAGCTTGTTGCTGGTCAGGCTTTCCAACGCCTCGAGCACGCTTTGCCAGATGATCATGCCCTTGCCTCGGCCGGCGTTGAAGCGCCTTGTGGCGCGTCGCCCCGCTGCGTCTGCCGCCGGTCGCTTTCCACCAGCCCATCGCGCAGCCTCAAGATCCGTTGTGTGCGGCTGGCGATCTCGGGATCGTGCGTGACAAAGATCAGCGTCGTCCCCAAATCCCGGTTGAGACCGAGCAGGATGTGCATGATCTCTTCGCCCGATTTCGAATCCAGGTTGCCCGTCGGCTCATCGGCCAGAATGATGGCCGGGTCGTTAACCAGTGCCCGGGCAATGGCCACGCGCTGCTGCTGGCCGCCGGAGAGCTCGTTCGGCCGGTGATGCAGGCGGTCTCCCAACCCGACCGACTCGAGGGCGGCGATGGCGCGCTTGCGCCGGCCGTCCGTCACCCCGGCATAGCGCATCGGCAGTTCGACATTCGCTACCGCCGTCTGCCGCCCGAGCAGATTGAAGCTCTGGAACACGAAACCCACCTTCCGATTGCGGATCGTCGCCAGGTCGTCGTCGGTCAAGGCAGAGACCGCCTGGCCGTCCAGGCGATACTCGCCTTGACTCGGCCGGTCCAGGCAGCCGAGCAGATTCATCAGGGTGCTCTTGCCCGAGCCGGACGGCCCCATGATCGACAAGACCTCGCCTGGGGCGACTTGCAGCGAGACGCCTCGCAGAGCCGGCACCTCGACCTGGCCCATCAGATAAGTCTTCGTCAGCCCGTCGGCTTCGATCACCCAATCCGTCATGCTCACCGCCCCATGAACGGCCCACCGCTCGCATCGAAAACCGTCGGTGGATTGAGGACGATCTCGTCCCCAACCTGGAGCTCTCCGTCAACGACCTGGCTGTACAGGTCCGAGGAGGCGCCCAACACCACCGCGACCGGTACCAGCTGAGCGCCGCGCAGCACATACACCACCCGCTGACCGTCGCGCACCCGGACCGCCCGGTTGGGTACGAGCAGGACGTCTTCCATCTGTTCGACCACGATGTTCACGGCGGCGGTCATCCCGGGCAGGACGAACTCGTCGGCGTCGGTCAGCTCGACGGTCACCGGGAAGTTGACCACGCCCTGCACCGTGACTCCGGCCAGAGCCACGTCCACGACCGTGCCCTGGTAGCTGCGGTTCGGCGCCGCATCGATCGTCAGGGTCACCGGCTGCCCGGGCCGGACTCGGTTGATATCCACCTCGCTCACATCCACGTCGACGAACAGCCGGGAGAGGTCGGCCAACCCGAAAGCAACCGTCCCCGGTGCGACCTGATCGCCCGGCATGACATCGGCCGAGGTGATCGTGCCGGCGAAGGGCGCGCGGATGCGCGCCAGGTTGACAGACGATTGCGCCGCGGCGACGCGCGCTTCGGCGGCCAGGATGTCCTCCGGCGGCGGCCCGTCGCGCACGCGCTCCCAGGCCCGTTCGGCATCGGCCACCTGGGCCTCCGCCAGGGCGACGTTGGCATCCAGGACCGCCTGGTCGATCACATTCGGGCGGCCGAGGTACCAATCCACCTGGCGCTGGGCGAAATCCCGCTGCTGCCGGGCCGCGACCAGGTTGCTCAAGGCCAGCGCACGCGTCGGGTCGTCCTCCGAAGCACCCGAATACCGGTTGAAGATGTCCTCGGCGCGGTCGACCTCGGTCTGGGCCAACACCAGGTTGGCGCGAGCACCGTTGATCGTGTCACCACTGGCGCGGTAGCCCTGCTGTTGGTTGCGCCAGCGGTACTCGGCCAGGTCGAGCGCGTCCTGCGCCTGAGCCAGTCCCAGCTGCGCCTGCGTCCGCGCCAGGTCGGAGTTGAGCAGATCATCGAGCGCTCGCTGCGCGGCGACCAGATCCGCCTGCGCCAGCACAACCTGCGCAGGAAGCGAGGAGAGCGATAGCG
>DAIRVC010000081.1:0-11430 GCA_036803025.1 Anaerolineales bacterium | reverse complement strand
TAGCGCACCTGCATGGGGTGCAGGGGGTCGGCGGTTCAAATCCGCCCGCCCCGACCAGTCGTCGACCGCCGGTTCCTTCGGCGGTCGACCGCTTTCCGGGAGGCTCCCGACGCCCGGCCCGCCCGCGAACTTTGCCCCCGAGGTACAATCCCCGCGACTCCTGGCCAGTCTTCCGGGATCCCGAGGCCCGCCAAAAATGCCTTCCTCCTCGACGCCCGAGTCCCTGACGCTGAGCGGCATCGCCGCAGCGCCCGGTATGGCCGAGGGCCCGGCGGCTGTGTGGCAGGAGGTCGAGGCGACCGTCCCCCGCTCGACCGGCAACGATGCGCAGGCCGAGGCGGCACGGCTCGAACAAGCGCGCCTCCAGGCGCGGATCGAGATCGAGGCGCTCACCGCCAAGGTGGCCCGCGAAGCCACGCGAGCCGAAGCGGCCGTCTTCGAAGCCCACGCCATGTTCCTGGACGACCCGTCCTTGCTCGGGCGCGCGGCCAAGGCCATCGCCGGCGGTACGAACGCGGAGGCGGCCTGGATGGACGCGGCCGAGTACTTCGCCGGCCAGATGGCCGCCATCCCCGATCCGACGCTGAGCGCGCGGGCAGCCGACATTCGCGATGTCGGCCTGCGCGTTCTGGGCCACTTGCTCGGCCGCTCGCTCCTGGGCGGGCTGACGCTGTCCGAGCCCTCCCTGGTCGTTGCCCGCGACCTGGCCCCGTCGCAGACCGCTTCTCTCGACAAGCGGCAAGTGCTGGGCTTCTGCACCGCCGAGGGCGGGCCGACCTCCCACACCGCAATCCTGGCCAAAGCCCTCGGCCTGCCGGCCGTCGTCGGCCTGGGACCCAGCCTACACCGGATCACGAAGGGAACACCGCTCCTGGTCGACGGCGATCGGGGCCGCGTCATCGTCAACCCGGGCCAACCGGAAGCCGAGGCCTTTCGAAGTCAGGCTCGCAAGGCCCGCGGGCAGTCGGATTCCGAACGGGCGGCTGCCGGCCAGCCGGCGGTCACCCTCGACGGCCACCGTGTCGAGGTGGTCGCCAATGTCGGCAGCCCGCAGGATGCCGAGGCGGCCATCCGCTTCGGCGCCGAAGGCATCGGCCTGCTGCGCACCGAATTCCTGTATCTCGGCCGCCAGACCGCGCCGGACGAAGACGAGCAGGTGCGCGCCTACGACGCCATCCTGGACATCATGGGAAAGCGTCCGGTGGTGATCAGGACGCTCGACGTCGGAGGCGACAAGGACCTCCCCTACCTCGATCTGGGTCATGAGGAGAACCCGTTCCTGGGCTGGCGCGCCATCCGCATGTGTCTCGACCGACCCGACTTCTTCTGCACCCAACTGCGAGCGATGCTGCGCGCCGGAGCGGGACATGATTTGCGAATCATGTTCCCGATGATCGCCACGCTGGACGAGGTCCGCCGTGCGCGGGAGTGTCTCGAGGATGCCCGCCGGCAGCTGCGCGGTTCTGGTCAGCCGATGGCCGAATCGCTCCAGACCGGGATCATGGTCGAGATCCCCTCGGTGGCCGTCATGGCCGATCAGTTCGCCGGCCTGGTCGACTTCTTCAGCATCGGGACGAATGACCTGACCCAGTACACGATGGCCGCCGAGCGCACCAACAACCGCGTCGCCCACCTGAGCGACGCCCTGCACCCAGCCATTCTGCGTCAGATTCAGCGCGTCATCGAGGCCGGTCACGCGAGGAAGATCTGGGTGGGCGTGTGCGGCGAGTTGGCCGGCGAGCCGGATGCGGTGCCGGTCCTGCTGGGTCTGGGGCTGGACGAGTTCAGCATCGCGCCTCCGCTGGTGCCGCGCGCCAAGGCAATCATCCGATCTTGGTCGCTCGAGAGCGCTCGCGCCCTGGCCGCCGAGGTGGTCGATCTCGAATCGGCCGAGGCCGTCCACCAGCGCGTCCGCTCACATTCCCCGGTCTGAGCTCGCCCATGGAACCGGAAGCCGTGCCTCCCCTGCAAGCCCTCGCCGCCCGGCTGCGCTGGACGCGTGCCTCGTATCTCTTGATGAGCAGCTTCGTGGCGATTGTCGGCCTGATCCTGGTCGTCTGGTGGCCGCTGGCGGCCGACTATCTGGCGCTGTACGACGCCAGCCGGCCCTTCTGGCTCCAGTTCGACTGGCTGCTGGTAGGCATCTTCGCCGCCATGTCGCTTCTGATCATGGCCGGCGCAGATCTACGCCTCGACTCGCGCATCATCCTGGTCGGCCTGGCTGGCGGCCTGGTCATCGAGAGCTGGGGCACGCAGACCAATCTGTGGACATACTACACTCTTGAAAGGCCGCCGCTGTGGATCATCCCCGCCTGGCCGATCGCCAGCCTGTCCATCGACCGCCTGTATCGTCTCCTTGACCTTCTGCTCCCGCGGGGCCGGCCGAGGCTGACGCGCGGGTTGTATTGGATCGTGCTGGCCGGGTTCTACGCGCTGATGCTTGTCTTCGCCTGGCCGACGCTGGATCGCTCCCTGACCTGGATGGCCCTGGGGCTGTGCGCCTTCCTGATCTTGACCCCGACCGACCATCGCGCCGCGCTCCTGACGTTCGCCGCCGGTGCCGGCCTGGGCTACTTCCTCGAACGCTGGGGAACGACGCGAGCTTGTTGGACCTACTACACCTTGCAGACTCCGCCACTGTTCGCTGTGTTGGCGCATGGCATGGCCGCGCTGGCCTTCTGGCGCGCCGGCCTCTTGTTCGGCCTTCTCCGACGGCCGGGCAGCGCACGCGCCCCCGCCTTCGTCTCGTCGGGCAAGTGACCGGGCGCCTCAGCCCCCATGACCCACACCGCACCTGCGCCGTCGACCCCGACCAGCGTCCTGCTTCAATCGGCCAAGCTGGGCGATCTCGCGCGCATCGCCGAGGAGATTGTCTGGGCACAATCGCTCCTCAGCGAGGCCGTGCCGATCGGGCGGATCTACGGGGTGAGCGGCGGCGCGCTGGCGGCCTTGCCCTTGGCTCTGGCGGTCAGCGCCCGCCTGGAACCGGACCGCTTCGGGGCCGCCGCCGGCGCCCTCGGCGAATTCGGCGCGTTCGTGCGCAGCGCCCGCAGCCGAGGTCTGCGCAGACTCAACGTCAACCCGCTCAATGGCGCCTACAACTTGAACCCCTTGCGCCGCTGGGTGGCCGGGAGACTGGAGGCCTACACCGGCCGGTCGGACCAGCGCCTGAGTGATCTTCCGGTGGCGCTGTACCTGTGCGCCGCCGACCGGGACGCGACCTTTACCCTCTTCGGCCGGCCGGACGACGCGCTGCAGTTCGAGTACGGTTGGGTGCGTGTCGGGCCGCCGCGCGATGCGCCGATCGTCGACGCCCTCATCGCCGCGCTGAGTACGCTGCTTTCGACCGAGCCGGCCATCGTCAACGGCGAGTGGTACCGCGATTGCCGTCCGGCCATCGTCGACGCGCGCGCCATCGTCAGCGACCTCGAAGCCGTCGACCCGCGCCCGATCCTATGCCGGACACCGCACACCCCGCTGCCCAACTGGCGGCTCAACTGGATCACGTCGTCCTTCATCATGCATCGCCAGCACGAACGCAACCAATCCCTGCTGGCGCGCGCCTATGTCGACCTGGTCCACCGGCACAGGCAGCTCACCCGCTCCCTCGCGCCGGCTGCCGAGCATGAGCCCGCGCCGGCCCCCGCCGTCTATCACGTCGACCTCCCTTACATCGGCAGCACCGAGGCCGCCACGAATATGCGCCAGTCGGTCGCCGACAAAGAGCACTTGATGGACCGCTTCCGTGAGCTCCTAAACGGACAGCTGGACGGCTTCCCCTTCGACCGGGACGCCAACGTGATTTACGGCGCCGGGGGCTTCTCCGGCATACTGGCTGGGCTGGTCACCACGCGGCAGGTGCAGGCCGGTTTCGCCGAAGGAGGCGGAACGATCCGGCAGATCTACGGCGTTTCGGCCGGCGTGCTCAACGGTTTCTTTCACGCCGTCCAGGTGGCCGCCTCCAAAGACGACGGCCGCTACACGCCGGCCGCACGCCACGCGCTCGCCGACCTGGAGTCGTTCTTCTCGGAGGTGGCGCCGGCCAAGATCGCGCGGGTCAACCTCAACCCGCGGCGATTCTGGCAAGGCTGGGCCAACCTAGAGCCGCTCGAGGCCTTCCTGCTCGACCGCCTGGGTGCCTACACCGGCGTCGTCCGGCCGCAGGAGCTGACCTTCGACGACATCGGCCTGCCCCTGACCGTGGCTGCTGCGCGTGGTGACGGCTTCACCGAGTTCGTGGGCATGACCCGCCCCGAGCGCCGCATGCGCCTTGCCGGCCGGCTGACCCGCGTCATCGCCGCTCCGGTCGTCAAGGCGATCCTGGCCGGCTGGAGCATGAACACCTACATCCAACCGACCGTCCTCGGCGAAGAAGCCTACCGCGACGGCGGAGGCACCTTCTACGATCCGGCCCTGTTCGTCGCCTGCCTGGACGCCGAACTGACCGATCTTCTCAACATTCACCTTGACGAGCCCGAAGGACATTCCTACCGCCTGCCGCCGCGCCCGCATCTGGTGCGCCTGTTGTTGGACACTCACAACTACAACTTCCCCGAGGAGCGCCGACGCATGCGCCGGCTGACCGATCTGCTCTATGAGCACTACCGGTTGCGCCGCCGGGCGGCTGTGTCCAGCGGCACTCCGATCCCACCCGACTTTCGCCAAGAGTGGGATCTGCCCGAGTCATGACCTACGGCAGTCCCGATCGAGCCCAGGCACCACGACGCTCAGGGCGCGCAACGGCCGGGCACCTTCGTCGGCCCGGCCGGTCGCGGATGGCGCGCTTAGGAGCCTACGGCGCGGCCGCCTCGCTCGGATCGTAGGCGAAGTTGAGCCCGCGCAATACTTCGCCAGGCTCGAGTTCGATCTGCAGCATCACCGGCCCCGTCCCATACCCGGCGGGGAGTGTCCACGTCCCGGGCCCCAACACACGTACGTTGTCGCCCACGGTCTGGTCGATGAACAGGCAGTAGACCCCTCCCGGTAGGCCTGTGAACTCGTACTCACCGTCCTGCTCCGAGGCGCGCGCCAGGAACGCGATCTCGCCCGGGCACGCGCCCCGCCAGAGGACCAGCCAGGCCGACCAGAGGACCGGGTCGAGGGGATCGGCGATGCCATTGCCGACCGCCGTGCCCTGAGGGCCAAGGATGCAGCCGGCCGGGAGCGGGTCGTCGGCTGTCGGCTCGCACACGTCAAGCCAGATCTGCCCCGAGATCCCCGCCGTGCCCGGATCCGGGGCCGCCTCATCGGACGCGGATCCGCAGGCCACCAGCAGGGCGAGAGTCAACAGCCAGGCATACGCGCCTGCCCTGCCCATCCTCACCTCCTACGCCGCCATCGAAGAGCTGCGCCCTTCACAGGGCAATGTCATCCACCGAGTCCAGTATCAGCGTCGGCTGGTAAGGATAGCGGGCGACGTCCTCTCGCCGGGTCACACCGGTCAAGACCAGAATGGTCTCCAACCCGGTCTCCACGCCGGAGACGATGTCGGTATCCATCCGGTCGCCGACCACGACGGTCCGCTCAGAATGCAGGCCGAGGTGGTTGAGCGCGGAGCGCATCATCAAGGGATTCGGCTTACCGACGAAGAACGGCGAGACGCCGGTGGCTCGCTCGATGAGAGCCGCCATGGCTCCGCAGGCCGGGACCGGGCCGTCCTCGGACGGTCCGGAGGGGTCCGGGTTGGTGGCGACGAAGCGCGCCCCGCCGGAAATCAGGCGCACCGCCTGTGTGATCAGGTTCAGGTCGTAGCTCAGCGTTTCGCCCAGGACCACATAGTCCGGGGCGCGGTCGGTGATGACGTAACCGACCCCGTGGATCGCGTCCGTCAGCCCGCTCTCCCCGATCACAAACGCCCGGCCGTCAGGCCGCTGCGAATGCAGGAAACGCGCCATGGCGATGGCGGAGGTGAAGATCCTTCCGGGCGGAATATCCAGCCCTACACTACGCAAGCGGTGCGACAGATCTCCGGGCGTGTAGATCGGGTTATTGGTCAAGACGAGGTACTCGGCCGCGCGCGCCTTGAGACGTTCGATGAATCGGTCAGCCCCCGGGATCAGGCGAGCGCCGCTGACCAGCACCCCGTCCATGTCGATGAGGTAGTTCTTCACGTCTGCCATGTTCCGATCCCCCGAACGGTCCTTACCATACCACACAACCGGGTCTCACCGACCGGGTGCGAGGGGCTGTGTGCCCGCACGCAGCAGCGTGACAATCAGTCTGCTGCCCGCCTCGGCGGAATGGGCCTATAATCACGCGCATGCCGGATGGGCGGGCTCGATCCCGCCGATGAGGGAAGAAGCATTGACGAACGTCGCCGTCGTCAGCGACAGTTGTGCCAGCATCCCCGAGACCCTGCTCAGGAGCCTGCACATCCACCCGGTGGCGTACTACATCCACCGCGGCCGAGAGGTCCTGCGCGACCTGGTCACCATCCAGCGCGACGATTTCCTGGCCTGGCTTCCGACGGCCAAGGAACTTCCGACAACGGCCAGCCCCGGGCCGGGCGACTACCTGACGGTCTACAAGGAACTGTCCGAGGCCTCGGGCGTGCGGGAGATCGTCAGTATTCACATGACCTCGGTGGGCAGCGGCGCCTACCAGGCGGCCAAGGCGGCGCAGTCCATCGCCCAGGAGGAGATCCCGGGCGTGCAGATCGAAGTCATCGACACTCGCAACGTTTCCATGTGCCACGGCTGGATGGTCATTGAAGCGGCACGCAGCGCGCTCACGGGCGCTTCGCTGGCGCAGGTGGCGGCCACCGTCAGGCGGATGATCCCGGTCACACGCATGATCCAGACGGCGGATACCTTGCGCTACCTGTACATGGGCGGACGCATCGGCAAGGCCAAGCGCCTGATCGGGAGCCTGCTCAACATCAAACCCTTGATCGGCATGGAGGACGGGGTCATCGTGCCGCTCGGGATGGCCCGCAGCCGCAACCGCGCCTACCAGCTCATGGCCGAAGCCATCGAGTCGGCCGTGGGACGGATGGGCAAGATCAAGATCGCCTACGTACACGCCGGCGCGCGCGAAGAGGTCGAGAAGATCAAGGCCTATGTCGAAGAGCGCCTGACCTGCATCGAGAGCCTGGTGGCTGAACTCTCGCCGGCGCTGGCGGTGCATACCGGGCCCGGCACTGCCGGCGTGTGCTACTTCCCCGTCGAAGCTGGCTAACCTCGCCTCCCCTTGATCAGGCCGCAGCCTCCGGCTGCGGCCTTGTCGTTTTCGCCCGCTTCGCCGACGCCGCAGTCGGCTGGGTCTTCTCGGCAGCGCCGCATTGTGGTCTAATTCGGATAATTGAAATCCAAGTTGAGGGTGGCGATGCGAAGACTGACGACCGGACAGATCCTGATTGCCGCAGCGGGCCTCCTGCTCATTGTCAGTGCCGCGATCCTGGCCTGGCCGAAGGCGGATGAGCCCCCAATTCCGGCGACCGTTGCAGAGATCCCGCGGGTAAGCCTGACCGACGCCCGCACCGCATTCGACTCTGCCCAGGCGGTCTTCATCGACGTGCGCGACGCCGAGGCGTACGCGGCCGGACATGTCCCGAACGCCCTGTCGATCCCTCTGGCCGAGATCGAATCCGACCCGCCGCAGATCGATCCCTCGACCTGGATCATCACCTACTGCACTTGACCGGCCGAGGAATCCAGCGCCCGTGCGGCGCTGATCCTGCGCCAGGCTGGCTTCGAGAACGTCACCCCCATCCTGGGCGGCTTTGCCGCCTGGGCCGGGGCCGGGCACCCGATCGAACCTTAGCCGTCCCGTCGACTTGCGCCTCAGGCAGGTGTCCCCACCAGGTCCCGTCCGGGCTGTACCGGGGGACTCTGCTGGATAACATACGCGTCTTCCGAAGAAAGAAGGGCGAGGCGCACCGTCAGCGCCGCGCCACGCTTCGTCAGAGTAGGAGGCAACATGTACATCCTGCGGATCGAGCACCCTGTTCCCGACTACGACGGTTGGAAGAGAGCCTTCGACAGCGATCCGGTTGGGCGGCAGAAGCTGGGCGTTCGCCGCTACCAGATACTGCGCCCGGTCGATGACCCCCATTACGTCATGATCGACCTGGAATTCGAGACGCAGGCCCAGGCCGAGGCCCTCTTGGCGGCGATGCGCGGCGTGTGGTCCCGGGTCCAAGGACAAGTGATGTCCGATCCGAAGGCACGCATTGTCGAGGCGGCCGAAATCAAGACATACTGATCGGAAGGCGTTGGAGTCGTCGCGGGCAGCCGTCGCCAGGCGCGCCCCGAGGATCCGCATCGACACGCGGCGAGGCGGGGCCTGGGCCGGGAATGCAGCGACATGCTATCATCCCCGACCCTGGGGAGGCTGGCCGCGGCGCGCCTGACTCGTCGGCGCGCGGTGCGAGAACGCGTCCGGCGTGCGCCAGCGGGCCGTGTATCCACACCCAGCGCCTTGCAGTAGGCCGTGAAGGTTCAGTCATGCAGATGTACCGCCTGAGTGTGCAGGACAGGCAGCAGGAGCGGATACGCAGACACGCCGATATCCGCGACCGGGACCGGGTCCTCATTGCAGGGGCGATCCGCGAGCGATTCGGACTCCCGGCGGGCAGCTGCATCCTCGACCTCGGCTGCGGCCGGGGAGGCATGGTCGATTCCCTAGTGTCCGAAGGGTACGATGCCACGGATGTGACATCGAGCCCGTATGGGAAGAAGGCCGGGAGACCGGTCTCTCCCGCTTTGCCTTGATCGCCCAGTCCCCCTACCGGCTGCCGTACGAGGATGGCCGATTCGATCTCGTCTTCAGCACTTCCGTCCTGGAGCACGCCCACGACACAGAGCTCGTGCTTCGCGAGGTCCACCGGATTTTTGAAACCGGGTGGCATCTCGATGCACTTCTTCCCCAGCAAATGGTACCTGCCCCAGGAGCCGCACATCCACATCCCCTTGCTGAATTGGGTCTGGCCCGCGTGCCCAAGGCAATGGATCCGCTTCTGGCTGTTCCTGCGCGCGGTGGCCTTGCCCGAGCTGGTCCCCTACAAGGCCAGCATGCTGGAGCGCTACTGTGAATTCTGCCGCGAGGACGTGGTCTACCTCACGAACCGGCGGCACCGCCGGCTGGGTGAGAGCGTGTTCGGGAATCACCAGTCGCTGATGGATTTCTACATCGAGCACGGCCAAGGCGGGTTCGCACGGCTGGCGCGTCGGCTCCCGCTCCGGCCGATCAGCGCCTGGATTGGCGCCACTTTTCGGATGAACATGGTCTTTCAGCAGAAGGCCGCGTGAACTGCCGGAGGCCGAAGGACGCACCGCGGCGGCCCGAGTGCCGTTTGGCAAGATTCCTGCATCGCCTCTGAGGATGGCATTGGGCGGCTTCCCGCCGGCACCGAATATGGACATCACCCGCCCGTCCCCGACCCCCTTGCATGCACGCTCGACCGCGCCGGTCCGAGCCGCAGCGCCGCGCCCAAAGGCTCGCCCGTTTCGTCGCCTGCCGGGGGTGTTGCTCCTGCTGATCGCGGCCCTACTTGGAGCGGCGCCGCTGGCGGCCTTCGCCTACGTCCACGCCGCCGGTGTGATCCTGCCCGGCGTCTCCGTGGGCGGCGTTCCGCTGGCCGGGCGCACGGCCGAGCATGCCGCTCAGGAGATCGATCGTATCTGGAACCGGGAATACCGCGTCGTCGCCGCCGACGTCAGTGACCCGGCGCGCGCCTGGATCGTCGCCCCGGTGGAGTTCGGCCTGAGCGTCGATGCGCAAGCAACCGCCGCCAGAGCCTACACACTGGGGCGCAGCGGCGATTGGGCCGCCGACCTCCGCTCCCTGCTGACGTCCTTCAGCCAGCCGGTCGAACTGCCGCCGTTGGTGAGGCTGGATGCGACAGCGGCCCGACGCGGCCTGGAGGCCTGGGCCTCCCGCCTGGCGGTTGCGCCGGCTGAAGGCCTCCTGGAGATCGCCGCCACCGGCGTGACCGCTGCGGCCGGCGTTCCGGGAAAGCGGCTGGACGTCCAGGCTTCCCTGGATCTGCTCGCCGCCGACCCGGCGGCTGCGCTCCTCGAGTTCGCCGTCGTCCCGCTGGTCATGACGCCGGTGGAGCCTCAAGTGAGCGACGTTTCGGCGGCGGCCGCACAAGCCGCTTCAATCCTGACGGCGGGCCTGAGACTGCCGGTCTATGACCCCTACACCGGTGAATCGTTCTCCTGGGACCCAACGCGCGAGCAGATCGCCGGCTGGCTTCTCCCCGAAACCGACCAGGGGACCCTGGCGCTGAGCATCGACGACGCGCGCGTGCGAGGTTCGATCGACGAGTACAGTCGTTCGTTCGGAGACGACCGCTTCCTCGATCCGGAGGCGGCGCTGTCGGCGGTCAGAGCCGGGCTGGAGGGGGCAGGCGTCGAGCAGCTCATCGTTCGCCGGCGGCCGACCGAGTACGTCGTTCGGGCCGGTGAGACGCTCACAGGGCTGGGCTACCGCCTGGGAATGCCCGGCTGGAAGATCGCCGAGGCGAACCCCCAGCTCGGCGGTCTGGGCGTGCAGCCGGGACAGACGATTATGCTGCCGCCGCCGGACGTGATGTTTCCGCTGCCGGTCGTCGCCAACAAACGCATCGTCATCAGCATCAGCGAGCAGCACCTGTGGGCCTACCAGGACGGGACGGTCGTGCGCGACGAGGTCATCAGCACCGGGATTGCGCGATCGGCTACCCTGCCCGGCGTGTTTCAGGTCCAGTCGCACTTCATCAACGCGTACGGGTCGAACTGGGATCTGTGGATGCCGCACTTCCTGGGGATTTACGAAGCCCTGCCCGACTTCTGGAACGGCATCCACGGTCTGCCGCTGCTTTCGAACGGCGTGCGGTTGTGGGCGGATGTCCTCGGCCGACCGGCCTCGTATGGCTGCATCATCCTGGACCTGGAGGCGGCGGAGTGGATGTACTCGTGGGCCGAAGAGGGCGTGATCGTTGAGATCCGCAGGTGAACAGGAGGCCGCCGCCTCCTGCGGCCCGGTCGATGATCCTCTCAACCTGAGCTCAGCCCAGGCTCTTCCGCCGGTCACGTAGGAACGCGATCGCCTCTCCCGGCAAGAAGGGCAGACCATTGAGCGCCAGGATCGTGGCCTGGGGAGCATGTGCGTGAATGACCGCCTCGACCTCCGACCGCGCCTGGTAGACCGCGCAGTGCATGCGCCACTCGCTGGATGCCCGCCGCGCGGTCGGCTCGGGCTGCTGACTGTCGATGCGCATCCTGACTAGCTGGTCCGCGCGCAAGCCGCCTTTGTGGTCCCCGGCCGGCGTGATCCAGATCTCCTCGGTTGCGGGGACCCGGACGCTCAGGTTGCCCCCGGTAGCCGTGATCAGGCCCGGGGCGTACAGCTCACACAGCACAGACACAAGTTCACCGCGCCGATCGCCGGCGTCCTCGGGGGCCGCCTCGTTCCGTCCAGTCTGCGATCTCGGCTGATCGCCCATGC
>DAIRVC010000080.1:0-11510 GCA_036803025.1 Anaerolineales bacterium | reverse complement strand
CCGGTGCGCTCTCTACGCCAGGGCTACTGTCTCATATGTATCTGAACTCAATCAGGAAGGTCGGGCCGGCGAGCCAACGCGCGCCTCGCTCAGCCTCGATAGACGCGCGGGATGCGCGCCGACAATCCGCACACGACCTCGTAGTTGAACGTCCCCCAGCGGGCGGCCAGGTCGTCAACACTGATGCGCTGCCCGGCCTGCTCCCCGATCAGCACCACTTCGTCACCGGCGCGCGCCTCGGGAACGCTATCGAGTTGGACCATGATCTGGTCCATACACACGCGTCCCACGACCGGGACCGAACATCCGCCGACCAGCACCTGATTGCCCGGGACGCGCCGGTAGCCGTCACCGTAGCCCACCGGCGCGACGCCGATGCGCTCCGTGCTGCGCGTCACGTACTGGTGGCCGTAGCTCACGCCGCGGCCGGGCGGCATCAGCCGCACCTGTGAGAGCTGCGCCTTCCAGGCCAGCGCCGGCCGGAACCCCTCCGGCAGCGGACACTCCGGCGAGGGATTCAAGCCGCAGATGGCGATCCCCGCGCGCACCAGGTTGAAGGTGGCGCTCGGCCGGCTCAGGCTGGCGGCCGAGTTGGCGGCATGCACCAACCCCGGCCGCAGACCGGCCGCCTCCAGCGAGGCCAGGACCTGGGCGAACTGCCGCTCTTGGGCCGCGGTCGGCTCCGGATCGGATTCGTCTGCCCGGGCGAAGTGCGTGAACACGCCCTCCAGGATCACGCCCGGCGTCGAGGCGATACGTCGAGCCAGAGCGACCGCCTCCTCGGGCTCGATCCCCAGCCGGCCCATGCCGGTCTCGACCTTCAGGTGAAGCCGGGCGCGCTCGTTGGTGCCGTTGGTTGCCGCCGCGGCCGCCTCGACGTGCCCGAGATCCCAGACGGCCATGGAGATGCGCTCGCCAATCGCTTCCTGCACGCGGCCGGCCGCAGTCGCCCCTAGAATCAGGATCGGCCCATCGATGCCCGCTCGGCGCAGCTCAATGGCTTCCTCGACCCGGGCCACACCGCACCAGGTCGCCCCGCCGCGCACGGCCGCCCGCGCCAGCGGGACGATGCCGTGGCCGTAGCCGTTGGCTTTGACCACGGCCATCACCTGCGCGCCGGTTCGTTCGAGGCACTGGCGAACGTTGGCCTCGATCGCCCCCCGGTCGATCTCGAGCCAGTTGGAGTGCTTGCCTGTCAGGGGCATGGGCCAGCATTATAAGCGCCCGCGTCGGCGGTGACAATCCGAACAGGTATAATCCTCGGGCCATGAAACCGTCCGCACCCGCGCCTGTGCGCGAGATTCAGGCAGCCTCAGGCAGGCCGAACACGTCTCCGCCGCCTCCCGATGCGCCCGGCCCGCCGGGCACGGCCCCCTCAGGGAACATGTGAGGCGTGGAGTCCTTTCGTTTCGAACTCCTCGCCCGCGACGGGCGCGCACGTGCCGGCTGCCTGCACACTCCGCACGGCGCCGTGCCGACGCCCGCATTTGCACCGGTCGGGACGCAGGCGACCGTGAAGTCGCTCACCCCGGCGCAAGTGGCTGCGCTGGGGGCGACCATCGTCCTGGCCAACACCTATCACCTGTACCTGCGCCCCGGCGCCGAGCGCATCGCCGCGCTCGGCGGACTGCACGAATTCATGAGCTGGCCTGGGCCGATCCTGACCGACTCGGGCGGCTTCCAGATCTTCTCACTCTCGCAGACCCGGCAGGTGGACGCCGACGGTGTGACCTTCCGCTCGCATCTGGACGGGTCAGAACACCGCCTCACACCCGAGCGCTCGATCGCCATTCAGGAGAACCTCGGCGCCGACATCATCATGGCTCTCGACGAGTGCCCGGAACCCCACGACCGCGCCTACAACGAGCAGGCACTCGAGCGCACCCACGCCTGGGCCGAGCGCTGCCTTCAGAGCAAGCGCCGTGCCGATCAGGCGTTGTTTGGGATCATCCAGGGAGGCATCTTCCCCGACTTGCGCCGCCGCTCGGCGGAGCGGATCGCCTCCCTTCCCTTCGCAGGCATCGCCGTCGGCGGCCTGTCGGTAGGCGAGACCAAGGCCGAGATGCACGCCATGCTCGACCTGGTCGAACCGATCCTTCCGGCAGAGCGGCCGCGCTACCTGATGGGCGTCGGCTCGCCGGAGGATCTGGTCGAAGGCGTTCTGCGCGGCATCGACTTGTTCGACTGTGTGCTGCCGACACGCATGGCCCGCAACCACACCGCCCTGACCCGCAGCGGCCGCCTGAACCTGCGCGGCGCGGCGTTCGCCGACGACCGCCGGCCGATCGATTCCGCTTGCAACTGCTACACCTGTCAGAGCTTCACGCGCGCCTACGTCCGGCATCTTTGCACTGCGGGCGAGATGCTCGCCGCCACGCTCCTTTCCATTCATAATCTGCACTTGCTGACCACCCTGGCGGCCGACCTGAGGCAGGCCGTGACCGATGGCCGTCTCCAGGCGTTCGCCGAGGACTTTCGGCTTCACTACCACAAGCACCGTCCACCGGAGGACTAGCCCAAGGATGAACCTGCTGCAGGCCTGCGTCCTCGGCATCGTCCAGGGCCTGACCGAGTTCCTGCCCATCTCTTCATCGGCACACCTCGTCCTGGTCCCCTGGCTGCTCGAATGGCATTTCGAGCCTCAAGCCGCCTTCGTCTTCGACGTCCTGGTGCAGGATGGCACGCTCCTGGCCGTCATCGCCTACTTCTGGCGCGATCTGGTCGGACTGGCGCGTGCGGCGTTGGAGGGCGTGCTGCGCCGCCGACCCTTCGACGACCCGCAGGCGCGCCTGGCCTGGCTTCTGCTTCTGGCCAGCTTGCCGGCAGCCGCGGCCGGTCTGCTGTTCAAGGACCTGGTCGAGGCGGCCTTCGACAGCCCCGCGGCCGTCAGCAGCTTCCTCCTCATCACCGCGGCCTTGCTCCTGCTCGGCGAACGTTACGGCCGGCGGCTGCGCGAACTGGAGGCCTTGCGCCCCACGGACGCGCTGTGGATCGGCCTGGCGCAGGCGCTGTCCCTCTTCCCCGGAATCTCGCGCTCCGGGGCGACGATATCCGCCGGACTGGCCCGAGGCCTGGGCCGCCCGCAGGCGGCCCGTTTCTCGTTCTTGATGTCCATCCCGGTCATGATCGGCGCCGGCGCTGTGGCGCTGAACGACCTGGCCGACGCGCCGGGGCTGAGCAGCCTGCTGCCGGCGTTGATCGCCGGGACTGTGGCGGCGGCCATCACCGGCTATCTCGCCATTCACTGGCTGTTGGGCTACCTGGTCCGTCGTCCGCTCACCCTCTTCGCCGGGTATTGCGCGATCGTCGGCCTGGCCGGCCTGGCACTGGTTCTGATCCGTGGCTAGGGGAGGCGTGCTGCGCTTGTGGCGAGGCCTGGCTGGGGGCGCGCTGATGGCCGCACTCCTGGGCGCCTGCGCCGGGCCGGTCGATACGCCCGTGACGATCGCGCGCGTCGCCGTTGCGCCGTCGCTGGAGGGCGCAGCGGCCGACCGCCTGCGCGGCTACATGCGCGCTGAAGGCGTCCCGCCCATCGATCTCGAACCCTGGCTGGAGGAGGCGGCCACGCAGGCAGTCGAATCGGGTGAGCTGGATCTGATGATCACCGGGCTCGAGCCCCCCGATGGATGGTTTGCCACCCCACTCTGGGCTGAAGCCATCGCCGTCATCGTGAACGCGGACAACCCCTGGCGTTCGGCGACGCTCGACGAGCTGGCGGCGCTTTTTGGCGGCACACTCGGCGATTGGCAGGAACTGGAAGGTGATCCCGGCCCGGTGCATGTGGTCTCGCCCTTCCCGGGAGACAGCCTGCGAGTGCGCTTCGAAGCACTGATCTTGGACGGCGACGCCATCACCCCGGCCGCCTTGATCGCCGCGTCAGCGGCGGACCTCCTGGCGCGAGTCGAGGCCGATCCGGGGGCGGTGGGGATCCTGGCGTTGTCGCAGGTGAACGAGACAGTACGGCTGGTGCGTGTCAACGGCGTCCTGCCCGGCCCGGAAGCCCTGGAAGACGGGCGTTACCCCCTCGGCCTGACCGTCGTGGCGGCCTCCCCTTCCGAGCCGGAGGGATCCCTGCGCGCGTGGCTGTCCTGGATACAAGCCTCCCCTGACCTGTAGCCGAGAAGGTACGCGAGTCGGATCCGCGAATCGAGCGTGGGGGTCCAATGTCGGACCCCCACGCCTCGCGTTGCATCGGTTCTGGGTGGAGCGTCGGGGAGCGGACTCTTCTAGCGGCCGCCCATGAGTGTCTGAAGAATGCTTTGTGCGATCAGCCCACCGGAGGCGGCGCGAGCGGACCCCAGCTGCAGGGGATTCCCCTGGCCGCCCAGCGCGCGCATGGCCGCCTGCAGGATCGCGCTCATGTCGTCCGCCCCGGATTGCTTGGCCTGCAAGTAGGCCATCCCTGCGGTGAGCAGGTCACCCGCATCCAGCTTGCCGTCCGAGGCGCTCGGGGCGCCGGCCGACCCGGCCGCGCCCAGCAGCGATTCGAGAACGTTCCCGGCCGTCTTGGTCCCGGCTCGCGCCGTCGAACCCTGGTCCGGGATCGCCGCCATGATCGTCTGCAGGAGACTGACGACATCCGGGCTTTCCAGGGTCCTGCGTCCCTTGACCTCCCGCGCGGCCTGGCTCAGGCCGGCTGCATAGTCGCGACCGGAGCCCCCGATGCCCCGCGTCTGCAGCACTTTGGCTGCCTGCGACAGCGCCGTCGCCGGCGGCTTGGTCTTCTGTGACTGCAGCGCCTGAACCACCAGCTGCAGGTTCTTGGCCATGTTGTCGCCGTGATTGCCGTTGTACCCGTCGAGCTGGTTGAGGGCCTGCTTGTTGGTGCTGACCGCCGTCAGCGCGGCGCCGAAGAGCTTGCTCAAATCCTGTGTCGAAACTGGCATCGTGGTCCCTCCCTGCCTCTCTGCCTCCATGCTACCACACTGCATCCGGTGTGTACCTTACAGTCGCGCGTGCCGGCCGGCGATCAGACCTCGCCAGTGAGGAACGGATTCCAGCGCCGCTCCTCGGCGACCGTCGTCTCCGGCCCATGCCCGGAGTACAGCACGGCGCTATCGGGCAGCGACAGAATCTCGCGCTGGATGCTGGCCAGGAGCGTGCCCCAATCTCCGCCGGGTAGATCGGTCCGACCCACGCCGGATTGGAAGATCAGATCCCCGCAGAAGACGGAGCCGCCCTGGTCGGCGACGAAGATGACGTGACCGGGGCTGTGGCCGGGTGTGTGTCGGACCTCGAGGACATGGCTGCCCAGGTGGAGATGCATGCCGTGCTCCAACGCCAGCGTCGGCTCCGGACCCGGGTCGAACTCGTGGATTCCGAAGAGTGCCGCGCCGCCTTGAAAGCGCCACATCATCTGATCGTCGGGATGCAGCGCCACAGGCACATTGAAGGCCTCATACACGGCCGCCGCGCCGCCGAAGTGATCGAAGTGCGCGTGGGTGAGCCAGATGCCCTGGATGCGCCAGCCTCGCCGTCGGGCCTCCTCCACAATGACCTGCCCGTCCCAGGCGGGATCGATCACGGCCGCCGCGCCGCTGGCGGCGTCGGCGATCAGGTAGGCATTGGTCCCGACCGGGCCGAGCACGAAGCTGATGACTGACAGCGATTCGTCCGCCACGTTCACCTCACAGCTTTCCGGCGGTCACAGACTCAGCAACCTTGAGTATATCGCCGGCCGGAGGCTGTGTCTGCTTTGCGCCGCCCCGGGGAGGTGCTAGACTGGGGCAAACCCCGAGACGAGGCGTGCATGCCATCCTACCCGCCTGAGCCCTTCCGCATCAAGGTCGTTGAGCATATCCGCCGCATCTCCCGTGCTGAGCGGCAAGCGGCCATGCGCGCCGCCGGCTTCAACATCTTCGGGCTGCGCGCCGAAGACATCTTCATCGACCTGCTGACCGACTCGGGCACCGGCGCGATGAGCGACCGGCAGTGGTCGGCGATCATGCAGGGTGATGAGAGTTACGCCGGCGCCCGGTCGTTCTTCCGGCTCAAGGAGGCCATCGAGAGCATCACCGGATTCGGCTACTTCGTCCCGACGCACCAGGGTCGCGCGGCCGAGAATATCCTCTGCGCCCTGCTGGTCAAGCCCGGCCAGCGCGTGCCCTCCAACATGCACTTCGACACGACCGAAGCCAACATCCTGGCGCGCGGCGGCCGCCCGGAGAACCTGGTTATCGCCGAAGCGGCTGACCCTCACAACCGCCACCCGTTCAAGGGCAACATGGATATCGGCGCCCTGCGCACCTTCATCGAGCGCGAGGGCGCGGCCAACATCCCCTTCGGCATGGTGACCATCACCAACAACGCCGGCGGCGGTCAGCCGGTCTCACTCGAGAACCTGCGACAGATCAGCGAGACCTACCACGCACACGGGATCCCGTTCTTCATCGACTCCTGCCGGTTCGCCGAGAACGCGTACTTCATCAAGCTGCGCGAGCCCGGCTATGCCGACAAGGCACCGGTCGAGATCGCCAGTGAGATCTTCTCCCTGGCCGACGGGACGCTGATGAGCGCCAAGAAGGACGCCATCGTGAACATCGGCGGCTTCCTGGCCATGAATGACGAGCAGCTTTACCGGCGCGCCTGCAATGAATTGATCTTGCGCGAGGGCTTCCCCACCTACGGCGGGCTGGCCGGGCGCGACCTGGAGGCCATCGCCACAGGATTGTGGGAGGGGCTGGAGGTGGACTACCTGGCCTACCGCATCGGCCAGACGGCCTATCTGGCCGAGCGTTTGATCGAGGTCGGCATTCCGGTCATCGAGCCGCCCGGCGGCCACGCCGTCTACATCGATGCCGGCGGGCTCCTGCCGCACATCACCCCGGCTGAGTTTCCCGGGCAGGCACTTGCCGTCGAACTCTACCTGGAGGGCGGCATCCGCGCCTGCGAGATCGGGTCGGTCATGTTCGCCCGTACCGACCCTAGGACCGGCCGGATGGTTCACCCAAAGCTGGAGCTGGTGCGCCTGGCGATCCCGCGCCGGATGTACACGCAGGCGCACATGGACTTCGTCGTCGACACGCTGCGGGCGATCGCGCAACGCCGCGCCTCGCTGCACGGCTACCGCATCACCGATGCCCCCGAGCTGCTGCGGCATTTCACGGCCCACTTCGAGCCGCTCTGAGGGATCCGCTTCCGGCCGCGACAACACAAAGCCGGGCGTCCTCGGGACGCCCGGCTTCTCATTTCGCAGCGATCAGGGCAGTGCGAAGTTGATCGTGTGTTCGGCGCACGTCCCGCCCATGCCGTCCGCCGAGCAGGCCCGTACCGAGGCCAAGAACGCGTTGCCAGAGACCGAGCCGGCGGATATGGGATGGAAGAAGTAGCGGTAGCCGCCCGGCGGGAACGCACTGGCCGTCAGTGTACAGGTCGACGCCGTGGTGGCGAAGCTGTCGGATGCATCTCCGAAGTACAACACGCCGGCGGTCGAGTCGGTCATGTTAACCCGGACGGACTCGAACGTCACATCGTCGTCATTGCCCAGCCGGAAAGTGACCACCCGGCTCGCGCCGCAGATGTGGACATTGGCGACCTCCAGCGAGAAATCTGCGGACGGGAGCATGGGAATGAACGGGATGATGTGAACCAACGTGACTCCGGCCGAGACGACCTCGATCTCGACCCAGAAAGCCACGTCGGCATTGGCGCCGATGCCGAAGACAACGCCGGACGGATTGCGCAGACGGAAATAGCCGCGGTAGGTGCCGACCGAGGCGGGCGCGGTCAGGTTGACCGAGATATCGATCGTCTGGCCGGGCGCGACCGTCCCGGTGGTCAGCTGTTGCGAGGCCGGGGCCCCCATCGCATCCCCGTGATCGAAGATCAGCGAATAACCTGAAGTCCACGTGCATGTCCCGTTGTTGCGCAGGCGCCAGGTCTTGGTGAACGTCTGGCCGGCGTAGAAGTCGGACCCATCCGAGACGGTGACGTCGGTGACGAAGGCGGCCCGGTCGCACGGCTGCGCCGTGGGAGTAATTGTCGCCGTGGGCGAAGGCGTGAACGTCGGCAGGACCAAGGGCGGCGGCGCGGTTGTCGGCGGGATGACCGGCGGCGGGGCCTCCGTCGCCGAAGGCGGGAGTTCAGGCGGCAGGGTGTCCTGCGGCACCGCCGTCCCGGTGGACGGGAAGGCGCAGGCCATGCCGGCCAGCGCCAGGGAAAGGATGAGGGCGAAGAGCGTGCGGGTTCTCTGCTGCATCGGGGGTGCCTCCACGAGGCTCACGAATAGGCTGAGCACTCATGATCGTAACGCTCGGGCGCGCCAGCCTGTGACGGATACCGCGAATGACTTTACAGCATGCTGAGCGGGTGGACAAGCGTACCGATGGTGGGTGGCCGGGGCGCCAAAGGGGGGAACTAAGGGCGCCCCTTTCGGGGCGCCCGGTCGAACCGGTGCAGGTTACTGGTAGGTGGCGAAGCCGAACGTCATATCCGTGCTGTCCAGATCACTCGGGTGCAGCCATCCCCATCGCCCTTCGCCGGTGCGGTAGCAGTAGTAGGGTCCCTCGTCCAGGTCGATGGTGGCCGTTGTGATCCCACCCGTCGAGCAGACGGTCCTTGACGGCGCCGCGCCGTGGGAGCCGCCGACGCTGGCGCTCTGCACCGGATCGTACTCGTGGTTGAGCAGGAAGGCCTCGTACTGGAAGTCGGCTCCCGCATTTCCACACGAGATCGTATTGCCGGCGTCCAGGTCGAAGCACTGTTCGTCCGCCACGGTCACATCGCTTCCTGACGAGTGGAATATGAAGAAGGCAGTCACGACCGGGAACGGGACGATCTCAAGGACCAGCGGGACGACCTCGATCTCGACCCAGAAGGCAACGTCAGCATTGGCCCCGATCCCGAAGACCGCTCCGGACGGGTTGCGCAGCAGGAAGTAGCCGCGATAGGTGCCCACGGAGCCGGGCGCGGTCAGGTTGACCGAGACATCGATCGACTGCCCGGGCGCGACCGTGCCGGTCGTCAGCTGCTGGGAGGCCGGTGCACCCATGGCGTCCCCATGGTCGAAGATGAGCGAGTAGCCAGAGGTCCAGGTGCAGGTGCCGTTATTGCGCAGCCGCCAGGTCTTGGTGAGCGTGTCGCCGGCATGGAAGTCGGATCCATCCGGGACGGTCACGTCGGTTACGAAAGCGGCCCGATCGCAAGGCGCCTGCACGGGTGTGATCGACGGAGGCTGGGAGGTGAAGGTCGCTGTAGCCGGGGTGACCGGAGTGAACGTCGGCAGCTGCGGCGGCGCCTGCGTTGTCGCCGCGGCCAGCGGGGCGACGGTCAGTGTCGGACGCGCCTCGACGGTCAGGGCGACGATCGTCTCGGCGCTCGGACCGCTGCTGGGCGGCTCGCAGGCGAGCACCGCCAGGCCGAGGGCCAGGCAGGCTGCCAAGATGGAGCGGCGGCGGTTCAACATGTGGTTGTCATCTCCTCAGTGCAAGGTTGGCGAAGTCCGAGCGCCGTCGTGCGGACCGGCTCAGGCTCCGCTCAGCCCAGGTGCTGGAACTCCCAGCCGATCGACACATTGAATTCCGTGTCGCCCGGATCGATCGTGAACGGGATCAGGATCTGACCGGCCGTTTCCGTGTGCGTCGTAGAGCCGCCGGGGATCAACCGGCTAGCGTTGCCGGACTCGAGCGCGTTCATGATCAAGCAGTAGTTGCCGGGCGGGACATTGACGAAGCCGAAGTACCCGGCGACATTGGTCGCGGCGCTGGCGTAAGGGGGATTGGCGCACGAGCCGGCGGCCAGCCGGAAGGTCACACCGGTGAACACCGGCTCACCGGAGTCGAAGACTCCGTTGGCGCCCCACACGCCGGTCGGATTCCCGACACAGCCCTGCCCGAGGACGATCGAGTTGTTGGGGCCGGCGGAGAAGTGGCAGACGTCGTTCCACATGAAGCCCAGGATCTCAGCCCCCGCAACGGTGGCGGTCGCCACGGGCGTGGGCGTGTCCTCGATGGGCGGCGGCGCAGGCAAGAACTGGAAGTCCCACCCGAAGTTGACGTCGCTGGCCGATTCTCCGGCTCCCAGGCTGACCTCAGCCGTGACCGGCTCCACATCGCGGATCGGGTACGACCAGCCTCCCGGGATCAGGATTGCGGAGTTGACCGCGTTGAGGGCGTCGACCGAGACGCAGTAATCGCCGGGGGCCACCTCCGGGAAGGAGTACAGGCCGTCGGGACCGGTGAAGGCGGTTGCCAGGCCGGTCGACGGACAAGCGCCGGCGCCGAGATCGACCTGCACGCCTTCGAAACCCGGCTCGCCCGGTTCGAGAATGCCGTTGGCTGCGGGAACTGGCCCGCCATCCACGCCTTCGATGTTCACACAGCCGGGTTCAAGCGGCGAGCCCGAGGCGTAGGGTATGGCACACAGATCGTGCCAGACCATGCCGCCGATCGAACTCGGCGGGACTGGCGGGCTGCACGTCCCGGCCGCGTCGACCTTGAACGACCAGGGAGCCGAGAACGGCCCCAGGGTGGTGCCGTTGATCGGCGCGACACGCCAGTAGTATTCGGTGCAGTCCCTTAGCGGCTCGCCCGGACCCCAGGTCGTCGACGAGTCGCCGGTGCCTCCGCTCAGACTGGTGTCGGAGAAGTCGGGCGTCACCGCGAGGTCGATGCGGTAGCCTTCCGGCACGCAATTGGCCGGGTAGGCCCAGGTCAGGGACGGGGAGAGCTCGGTCACGACCGCCCCGTTGGATGGCGCCGCCAGGATGGGAGCGACCAGCTCAGCGGTCGGACAGACCGACGGGCCGCCGCAGGCCGCCAGCAGGACAGCCATCATGAGCGCAGCAAAGATCAGCACGATGCTCTTCTTCATGTCTCCCTCGTCTCGTCAGGTGTCAAGAGCCTCGAACTCCTGCCGACCCATCGGGCTTCGCCAGCGGGTCCTCAGGATCACGGACTGCAAGCCCCTCCGGGGTAGGCGTTAGCCGGGCAGGGGACAACACAAACCGTACCGGACTGCGTCTGCGAGATCACCCAACATCCCGGCGGTGTCGGTGAGGGCAGGCGGATGAGAGGGATGGCGCTCAGATCGCCGCTCTCTTCGACCGCGCCGGCCCACACCCAGCAGTGCCCCATCCAATCCGGGTTGGGGATCCACCACCAGGTCGAGTCCTCGTTGCGCCCCTCGATCGGCGCCGTCGACTCGGCCCGGAACGTTCCAATGATGCGGCCCAGGGAACCGGAATAGTCGCGGCAGTTGACGTCCATCGGCGCAAACACTGCCGGCGGCGCCAGGGTCGGGGTCGGCGTCGCCGTCGGGCTGGGAGTCAAGGTCGGGCTGGCCGGGCCGGGCGACGGCGTGCGGGTCGCGGCCGCGGCAGTGGGGCTGGCCGCCGGTGGAAGGGGCGCGGCGACGGTCACGGTGGGCGCGGGGGTGGGCGGCTCGCGCGTGAGAAGCCACGCGCCGATCAAGAGGCCCGCGGCCAGGATCGGCGCGCCAACGGCCAGCGCAATCCAGGGGAGCGCGCCGGCCAGCCCGGGCGCGGAGGCCGCCGCTCCACCCCCCGCGCCGGA
>DAIRVC010000079.1:10273-11535 GCA_036803025.1 Anaerolineales bacterium | reverse complement strand
CATGGCCTCCATCTCGCCGAACTCCCAGGCGGCGGCATCGATCAATGCCGGTTCGGCGTACACGCGGCAGCGGGGGCCGACGTCTTGCGAGACGATCTCCCCGACCGCCAGTGCGAAAAGGTAGGAGGGGATGGGTTGGGGCATCTCGAAGCGATGGTACTCGCCGTATTGATCGCGCCCGGTCTCACCCGGCGCGGCAGCCATGACGACGCGCAACGGCTGGTTGACTCTCACTCTGGCTGAGAAGGTAAAGCGCACCGACGGCGTGTCCTGACAGGGGAACAGGCTGCGGGCGTTGATGGATTGGCATTGGCTATAGAGGAATGGATGTCTGCCGCTGGCGGTCTGTTCGGCGTTCAACCACTGCAGCGCTTTGGCGTCTTCAGCGCAGCGGAAAGCGATGGTGAACTCTCTGGCGCCGACCAGGCCCTCGATGCGTAGGCGCTGCCCCAGGATCGCCTGCTCCGCCCCCAGATCCCAGTGCACATCCAATCTGTCCGCGCGCACAGAGTCGATAACCAGGCGGTGCGTGTCGAAGTCAATGATCCCGGGAGAATCCCGGTCGAGCCGGTAGCGGGCGACACCGGTGATAACGCGCTCGTCCATCCGGACGTGCAGGTCGAAGTCGATATGCTCGATGCGCCCCTGACTCGTGTCGGCGCATGAGTGCGGGTCAAGTCGCGGCATGCCGTGCCTCTCCGTCTGGGGGTTTCGAGCAGCGCGATGTTTGCTGTATGCTTGGGGATTGTACTCCAGGCGGCAGAGCGGGGCTCGCGGTCCTCTGGCCGCCGATCGGTCAGTGCCGCGATCGACTCTGATGCGCGGCTCTTCGCCGAATCGACGCGCCGCGCGTGCGACCGGCTTCGGCGGCCGGTGAGAAATCGCGCTCTCGAATTAAACCAGAAAACCCGGCGAGAAGATCGCCGGGCTTTCTGATGATCGCCCCTTACATCGTGGTGGTGCCTTCTTTGGCGGCCGTGAACGCGATCTTCTTGGTTCGGATGGCGGCCTTCTTGGCGATCTTCTTGGTTCGCTTGGCGGCCTTCTTGGCGACCTTCTTGGTTCCCTTGGCGGCCTTCTTGGCGACCTTCTTGGTTCGCTTGGCGGCCTTCTTGGCAACCTTCTTGGATCGCTTGGCGGCCTTCTTGGCGACCTTCTTGGATCGCTTGGCGGCCTTCTTGGCGACCTTCTTGGTTCGCTTGGCGGTCTTCTTGGCGACCTTCTTAGATCGCTTGACGGTCTTCTTGGCAACGCGCTTGGTC
>DAIRVC010000079.1:0-10173 GCA_036803025.1 Anaerolineales bacterium | reverse complement strand
CTTCTTGGCGACCTTCTTAGATCGCTTGACGGTCTTCTTGGCAACGCGCTTGGTCGCGCGCTTGACCGTCTTCTTCACGGCCTTCTTCGCTTTCTTCACTGCCATGTCGTCACCTCCAGTGGCACGGATGGTCGGAGTTTAGACTCTTTTCCGAAAGTGCGCAAGAGGGGGAGGCCACCAAAATGCGCGCGCGTTCGATCGATGCGCGGCGTGTGTCACAATGTCGCAGCGGAGCGGCGACTGCGCCGCGCTGCGCGCGGTACGGAGTGGCAGGCGCGCGTGCAGCGCCTCGAGCGCGCGGCGTTATAATGACGTGTGAGGGCCCGTAGCTCAGGGGTTAGAGCGGCCGGCTCATAACCGGTTGGGCGCAGGTTCGAATCCTGCCGGGCCCATGCGATCGCAGGCGTGCCCGGCGTGCGGCCGGAATCTCGCAAGAAGGTGATGGACCGCGGAGCAGACGACCGGATGTTGCCGATTGCTGTCCTGGCTCTGGCGCTGATCTTCTTCCTGCTGAAGCTTTCGGGTGTGCTCGACGACCTGGCCGCTTCGCGTGGCCGACAGCCGAAGGAGTCAGGCGCGCAGCGCGCGCCGAGGCAGGAACGCTCGAGCACCGAGGCGGAACCCGATCGACTGCGCGTCTTCCGCGACTTCATCGATCACCTGCCTCCACCGGATGACGGACCGCCGACGAGCGGTGCGTGAACTGATCGCCGGCGGGCTGCCTGCGCCCAGGCGCGCCCCGAGCGCCTGACCGCGGCGAGACGCACGAGCTGATTCCCTGGACATGGGTCTGCGGTAAGCAGCCTCACGGCCCAGGAACCTTTCCGATCGATGCGGCGTCTTCAACATGAGTGGATCTGGCCGCCAACCGGCGTGTTCCGCGCGGGCGGTCGGCTGTGCTTGGCCGCCAGCGGCCTACAGAAAAAGGCGTACGGACTACACCGAATGGCGCAGCTCGAACCATCCCTGCACGTGGTCGACCTCCATCCCTTTTTGGGATGGGCAGGGAGTCGACCGGGTGATAGCATGCATGGCATGATAGCAGCGCGGCGTACGGGCTTTGGTGAACGCAGCAGCCGCGTGCGCCGCTGCATCGACGTGGACACTCGCGTCGTGGAGCGCGGCCGGCGTGCGGCCGGCGCCAGACGCGGACTCAGATCGACCGCAGGAGGAACGGTATGTTCGCACGGATGAAGACGCCCAGGGCGGCCGCCTGGATGCTGTTGGCGATGGCAGGGTTGATGTTGGCGGGCTGCAGCTTCCCCGCCGCGGCGCAGTCGACACCCGACTGGCTGGCCACCGCGATCTCCGAAACCATCTCGGCCCAGGTCACACCGGCCACGGCCGAGCCGAGCGCCACCTTCGCTCCACCGACCGGCACCAGCGAACCGACGGCCACGGTCACGTCGGCCCCGACGGCGACCTCCGGCCCGGCGGGGTGCACGGACCGCGCCGGCTTCGTCGCCGACGTGTCTGTCCCCGACAACACCCTCCTGGCGCCCGGGGCCGCTTTCACCAAGACCTGGCGGCTGCGTAACGACGGCAGCTGCACCTGGTCCGGGTCGTACGCACTCGTCTTTGCCGGCGGCAACGGCATGAGCGGTTCCGCTTCCGTGCCACTCGGCCGGACAGTCGCGCCCGGCGCGACCGTCGATCTTTCAGTTAGCCTGGTGGCTCCAACGTCGGCCGGCACGCACCGCGGTAACTGGCAACTGCGCAACGCCGCCGGCGCGGCCTTTGGCCTGGGAGCCAGCGCCAGCCAGCCCTTCTGGGTCCAGATCGTCGTCGGTGCGACCCCAACACAGGATCGGAACGCGTGGCGAGGCGAGTACTTCAGCACGCGCGACCTGTCCGGCACCCCGGTGCTGGTGCGCAACGACGCCACCCTGGACTTCACCTGGGGCCGGAACGCTCCTGGCAACCAGGTGCCGGTCGACAACTTCTCAGTCCGCTGGACCCGGCGGGTCCACTTCAACGAGGGCCTGTACCGCTTCCGAATGGTCAGCGATGACGGTGCGCGCTTCTATCTGGACGGCAGCCGCATCCTGGATCAATGGTCCGATGGTGCTGCCCGTGAGATCTCCGTCGAGCTGTACCTGCGCTCCGGGGACTACGATCTGCGCCTCGAGTACTACGAACGGGCGGGCGATGCACGCGCCTCGCTGCGTTGGGAGACCGTCTCCGCCGCAACCTACCCCGACTGGCGCGGGGAGTACTGGCCGGACACCGGGTTCACCAGCCGCTGGACGCTGGTGCGCAACGACCGGGACGTCAACTTCGACTGGGCGGCCGGTGCGCCGGCCGCAGGATTGCCGGGCGACAACTTCGCCGCACGCTGGACGCGGCAGGTGGACTTCGCGCCCGGAACCTATCGACTCACTGTGCGGGCAGACGACGGCGTTCGGGTCTCGATCGACGGCACCCTGGTGATCAACGAGTGGCATGAGAGCGGCGGCACGACCGCATACACCGCCGACGTGGCCTTGAGCGGATTGCGCCGAATTCAGGTCGATTACTACGAGCGCGGCGGCAATGCCAAGGTGAGCTTCTCCTGGGCGCCCCTGGCCGGCACGCCTACGACGACCTTCACTGCAACACCAACGTCGACCGCGACGGCGACCGCGACGGCCACATCCACCGCGACCGGCACAGTCCCTGTGCCGGATACACCCACTGTGACTCCCACGCAGACCCCGACCGCGACGCCGACAGAGACGGAGATCGTCGTCCCGGTCGATACGCCGACATCCACACCCACGCCGACCGAGACCGCCACACCGACGCAGACGCCGGAACCGGGCTCAACCGTCGTGTTCGACTTCCTTGGTCCCTACTGCGGCGCGGCCTGGTCGACCGCGTCGGGGGGACTGACCTGCCCGGCGGAGACGATCGATGCGGGCGGATACATCATGATGATGAGCGAGGCGAATCTGGAGACCGGCGACCTGGCCGGACCCCTGTTGATCACGCAGCCTAATCAGGCCAGCGACGGATGGATCGAGGGTGTGTTCCACCCGCTCGAGCTCACGGGCGGTGAGCGGCTACAGCTCAGGCTCGGCTGTCTGGCCGAACGCACGGCCTGCACCGCGCAGTTCAGCGTCGGTTATCTGACCGTGCAGGAGCAGGTCCGCAACTTTGTGACGCGCACGGAGACCTTCGACGGCGAGCTGACGGTCGTCGACGCTGATCTATCCTTCCTGTCCGGCCAGACGGCGGCCTTCGTCCTGCGAGTCGAGAATGCCTCACAGGACAGCCCCGGGTCGGCTGTATGGATACAGGCTCGCATCGTCCGTTGATGCGACCGTGAATTGAGTAGGCTCAAGGTGGACGGGCCCGCCGATCGGCGGGCCCGTCGTCATCCTCCAACAGGTGTGTGGCAGCCTGTCGGGTTGCTGGCACGAGGCCTGCGCGGCCGAGGCTATAATCCACCTGATCGATCTCAACCAACTCGGGGAGGGAGGGCGGTCATGGGGCCCACGAAACGGTTCGCGTTTCCTGAGGGTTTCGTCTGGGGCGCGGCCTCATCGGCCTATCAAGTTGAAGGCGCGTGGGAGGCTGACGGACGCGGGCCGTCAATCTGGGACACCTTCTGCCGTCAGCCGGGGCGGATTCGAGATGGGACCAGCGGCGACATCGCCGCCGACCACTTTCACCGCTGGCAGGAGGATCTGGCCATCCTGTCCGACCTGGGTTTGAAGGCCTATCGCTTCTCGATCTCCTGGCCGCGTGTCCTGCCGCAGGGGGTTCCACCCGTCAACGCACCCGGGCTGGATTTCTACGACCGCCTGGTCGACGGACTCCTGCAGCGCGGCATCGAACCCTACGTCAATCTCTTCCACTGGGATCTGCCGCAGGCACTGCAGGACGCCGGCGGCTGGCCGCGGCGTGAGACGGCCTACCGCTTCGCCGAGTATGCCCGTCTGGTCTGCCAGAGGTTGAGCGATAGGGTGCGCTGGTGGATCACGCACAACGAACCCTGGGTGGCTGCGTTCGCCGGGCACTATACCGGCGAACACGCACCTGGGATTCAAGATCCGCCTGCGGCATTCCAGGCGATGCACCACCTGCTGCTCTCGCACGGCCTGGGGGTGCAGGCCCTCCGCGACGAGGCCCGCCAGGCGGCGCAGATCGGGATTGTGCTCAATTTGAATCCGGTTCACCCGGCGACCGACTCAGACTCCGACCGCCGCGCCGCCGGACGATTCGATGCTGTCCTGAATCGAGTCACCCTGGAGCCGCTCTTCCACGGCCGCTATCCGGAGGATCTGACGGCACAGCTGGGGCCGCTCTTCTCAATGGTCGAAGAGGGTGACTTGGCGACCATCGGCGTCCCGGTCGACTTCCTGGGGGTGAACTACTACAGCCGCACAGTGATCGCGCAGGACGCGCAGGTCCCGCTCATTCAGGCTGCGACGGTGCATCCGGCGGGACGAGAGTACTCTCAGATGTGGGAGATCTACCCGGAAGGCCTGCGCGAAATCCTGGTGCGGGTGTGGCGGGAGTATGTCAGCGGGGGAAGGCCGATTCCGATTCTGGTAACGGAGAACGGCGTCCCGGTTCCGGACGGGCTGGATTTCGATGGCAAGGTGCGCGATGTGCGCCGCATGGCTTACTTGCGCGATCACCTGATCCAGGTCCGGCACGCCCTGGCCGACGGCGTCCCCGTCGGCGGATACTTCGTCTGGTCCCTGACCGACAACTTCGAGTGGGCGCACGGCTACAGCATGCGCTTTGGCCTGACCTACGTCGACTACTCGACCCTGGCGCGCACGGTCAAGGAAAGCGGTCATTGGTACGGGCAGGTCGTCCGGGCGAATGCAGTCGAGGGTTAAAGGCGAACCGCCGGATGTGGGGGGGTCATCCGGCGGTTCCAATTGTCGGGGGCCTTCCCGCTCGTGCAGGGGGGAACACGGAGGCGGGTGGCGTCTTCCCCTGAGATGAGCCGGGGATACCGTTCAGTCACAAAACCGTCTCATCCTGCCGGGTATAATACCACCAAACAAGTCCAATTTCCATTAGAAGATTATGAAGAAGTCGGCTACGGGCGGCGCCGGGGGTGGCGAAAGCGTCTCTCCCAGTATTCGACATCTTCCTTAGAGAGGCTGTCGCTGGGCTTCTCGGCCTGAGGCCGGGCCAGCCGCTGCAGGAGCCGGGCGGCGAACTCGCGGCTGCCGAGACGGCGAGCGCCGGCCCGGGAGGCAGCCTGCTGGACCTCGCGGTCGGAGGAGACGACCGTCCAATTGCGGGCCTCGCCTGCCAGGCGGTCCAGGTGGTGCATGATGGCCTGATCGGCGCTGCCCGGCGCGGCGACGAACCGGGCGGTGACCCGGCCAGCGGAGGGCGGCGAAGGGGCTGCTGCCTGGCCCTTGTCGAAGTAGACCGTCGCCCGACTGCCGGTGCGTGTGCAGAAGGCCTGTAGCAGCCTGATCAGCTGAGCTTCGTCATCCACCGCGCCCAGCTGGATGCCCGGTGTCTGCGCAATCAAATTGTGCCCATCAATCAGGTATGGCATCACGCTCGGCCCTGTGCGCCGGGAAAGCCGCCTGAATTCTACCGGACAATCGGGCGCCGATACCGCAATGCGGGCTCCTGTGCTATGATCGCCTGCCTATGGGCAGCGTCCGCCGGGCGAACCTGAATCAGTTCCTGGGCTATCTATTGCTGAACGTGATCGTGTCGGCCCTGACCGTGACGATCGTTCTGCTGATCTGGGATTCGCGTGAGCCACCCGCGCCGGAGGCCACGGCGACTGCCACGACCGATTTGGAGGCGGTCGTGGCCAGCGCCATCCCGACCGACACACCGACCATCCCGCCTTCGGTCACGCCGGCCACCTACACCGTGCAGCCGGGTGACACGCTCATGGACATCGCCACGCTTTTGGGGATCGACATACAGGCGCTGATGGCCGCGAACGGGCTGACCGATCCGGACACGCTCTCCACCGGTCAGGTGCTGATCGTGCCGGTCGGTGACGCGGCCACGCCTCCGCCCGCCACCCGAGCGCCGCAGGCCGCTTCGTCCACCGTCACCCCCAACCCGGAGGCGCAGGCGCCGCACGTCGAAATCCGCGGGGTCAGCGGGGCGGGCGTACTCGAATCCGAGACCGTGCTGCTGCTCAACACCGGCGGCGATGCATATATGGCCGGCTGGCTGCTCGATGATGGGCAGGGCCGCCGCTACACCTTCCCGATCTTCACCCTGCACAACGGCGCGGTCAGCCTGCACACGCGCGCCGGCACCGACACAGTCATCGATCTGTATTGGGGGCTGGATGAAGCGGTCTGGCTGCCGGGCAGGGTCATCACGCTACGCGATTCATCCGGCCAGACGCACTCCACGTTCACCATCCCAGGCGGCTGAGATGTTGTGGCAGCGGCTGGCCGAGTCCAGGATCGAGTCGGCGCTGCGGGCCGGGGAGTTCGATGGGCTGCCCGGCTCCGGGCAGCCGCTGGCACTGTTGAGTGAGTCCGCCATTGATCCGGAGATGTGGGCGGCCTTCCATCTTCTCCAGGGAGCCGGCCTGGCGCCGGCCTGGATCGAGCTTGACCGGGAGCTGCGCCGGGAAATGGAGGCCGCGCGCCGCGAGCTGCGCCGGCGCGGCGGCGGCCGAGCGGCCAGGCAGCGCTTCCAGGAGCGCGTGGCCGAGGTCAACCGCCAGATCGATCGGCTGAATCTGCTGGTGCCGGCCCTCTCACTCCAGCGCGCGCACTTCGATGCCGGGCGGGAAGCCGAGCGGGCGCTGGTCAGCCGCGAAAACGAAGAACCGGCCTGACGGCCGGTCCCGATCCTGGGCGAGGCGTGTGACTCAGGCCGCCGGCGGATCGCCGGGCTCGTCTTTGTCGGCCCCGGTCTCTTCCTGGTCGCCCTTCAAGCCCTTGCGGAATTCGCGTATGCCGCGGCCGAGCTCGCCGCCGATCCGTCCCAGGCGGCCGACCCCGAACAGCAGCACCACAATCACCAAGATGATGATCCACTCTGATCCGCCCGGAAGTCGCATGCCAGCCTCCACGATCGTGCGTTTGTTTCACTCGGATTATAGCACCAACGCGCCCAGGGCTGCGCTCGCCTTGCGCGCCCTTCGGCCGTCTGATACACTCGCTCGCTGGAGCCGGTGGCGCGCATGAATCAAGCCCTGTACCGCAAATGGCGGCCGCGTTCGTGGGAGGCGGTCGTCGGGCAGGAGCACATCGTCCAGACGTTGCGCAACGCCGTGCGCGCCGGACGGGTGGCACATGCCTATCTGTTTGCCGGCCCGCGCGGGACCGGCAAGACGACGACCGCCCGCCTGCTGGCCAAGGCGGTCAACTGCGAATCGACCTCACTCGCCGATCGGCCGTGCAACGATTGCGACCACTGCCGGTCATTCAACCAGGGGCGCTACCTCGACCTGATCGAGATCGACGCCGCCTCGAACACCAGCGTCGAAGACGTTCGCGACCTGCGCGACAAGATCAACTTCGCGCCGAGTGAAGGCCAGTACAAGGTCTACATCATCGACGAAGTCCACATGCTCTCGACGGCGGCCTTCAACGCGCTGCTGAAGACTCTGGAAGAGCCGCCGGCGCACGCCATCTTTGTTCTGGCGACCACCGAAGTGCACAAGATCCCGGCCACCGTGCTGTCGCGCTGTCAGCGACATGAGTTCCGCCGGATTCCGGTGGACGCCATGGTCACCCACCTGAGCGAGGTGCTCAAGCAAGAGGGGATCCAGGCGGAGACAGGCGTGCTTGAGTTGATCGCACGCCAGGCGACGGGCAGTCTGCGGGACGCCATCTCGTTGTTGGACCAGCTTGCCTCGGCTGGCGTAGCGGTCAGCCTGGCCCAGGCGCAGGTGGTGCTGGGCACCGCCGCCGGAGAGGCCGTCCGCCAGGTGGTCGATACCTGGCTGAGGGGTGACCTGGGCGACGGCCTGACCGTGATCAACCGCACGCTCGACAGCGGGGCTGACCCGCGCCAGTTCGCCCGCCAGATCGTCGACTACCTGCGGGGCCTGCTGCTCATCCGTATGGGCACACCGGGGTTGGTGGAGACGACGGCGGAGATGCGCAGCGTGATGGAGGCGCAGGCCGGCGGCATCGAGGTGTCGGGTCTGCTGACGGCGATCCGCTGCTTCAACCGGGCGGCCAGCGAGGCCCGGGCGGGATGGCAGCCCAGCCTGCCGCTCGAGATGGCCTTTCTCGAGGCCGTGCGCGGGCTGGCGCCGGAGGCCGAGTTCGGGCCGGCGAGGCCGGCCGCGGCCGTCCGCCCGACCAAGCCGCCGCCGGCCGGGCGCCCGGCCGGGAACCGGCAAGCGGAGGCGCCGACCCAGCCGGACGAGCCGGTGGGCGCCCCTTCACCTCCGGCGCAGGCGGGAAGTGTGAGCATCCAGACGGTCCTGGATCGCTGGCGCGACATCCTGGGCGCCGTGCGCAAGCGAGACCCGCGCACGCAGGCCCTGCTCAACTCCTCCCGGCCGCTGGGATTGGAAGGCGGCGTCCTGATCCTCGGATTCGCCAGCGACCTGTTGCGCGACAAGATGGAGAAGGGGCACAGTCTGGCCTTGGTCCGTGAGGCGCTGCGCGAGGTCTTGGGCAGCGAGGTCGAGGTCCGCTCGTCGTTGGCTGGAGGACGCGTGGCGCCCGCCGGCGAACAGGCCGGCGGAGCGGCGGTCGGCGATGCGGGGATGGTCGCGGCCGCCATGCGGGATCTGGGGGCGCAGGTGGTCGATGTCAAGCCGGCCCGCCCGGAAGACCGGCGGCCGGATGTGTAGGGGCTGGGCCGGGATCCTCACGGGACGGGCGGAAAGGGCGGTATGACCAAAGGCAAGGCACCGGGTTTGATGGCGCAGATGCAGCGCCTGCAGGAGGCGCTGGTCAAGGCCCAGGCGGACCTGGTCGACATGACCGTGGAAGCGAGCGCCGGGGGCGGCGCGGTGCGCGTCGTCATGAGCGGGACACAGGAGTGCCGCCAGCTGCACATCGCCCCGCAGCTCCTGGCGGACGGGGACGTGGAGATGCTGCAAGACCTGGTTATGTTGGCTGTCAACCAGGCCATCCATGATTCGCAGGCGCTGGCGGCCCGCACGCTCGGTCCGCTGACCGGCGGCCTGGGGATTCCGGGTGCGGGCGGGTGAGTGTCGGCCTGCCGCGCCCGGTTGAGCGATTGATCGAGGCGTTTGGCCGGTTGCCGGGCATTGGGCCGAAGAGCGCCGCCCGGCTGACCTACTACCTGTTGCGCGCCCCGCAGGCGGAGAGCCGTGAACTGGCCGAGGCGCTGACGGGGATGCAGGAGGGGACGGCCTTCTGCTCGGCGTGCTACAACATCACCGAAGCGGGGATCGATCCGTGCCGCATCTGCCGGGACGACACCCGCCAAGCGGATGTGCTGTGCGTGGTGGAGGACCTGCTCGACGTGGTGGCTCTGGAGCGGACCGGGCAGTATCGTGGCCGCTATCACGTCCTGCACGGGGCCATCTCGCCGGTGGAGGGGATCGGCCCGGACGACCTGCGCATCCGTGAGCTGGTCGGGCGGGTGGTGCCGGAGGGCATTGGCGAGGTGATCCTGGCGACCAATCCGACGCTGGAGGGCGAGGCGACGGCGCTGTACATCCGGCGGCAGCTGGAGGGGCAGGCGCTGCGGGTGACCCGGCTGGCGCGCGGGCTGCCGTCGGGAGGCGACCTGGAGTACGCCGACGTGACCACGCTCTCGCGGGCTCTGGAGGGGCGGCAGGAGATGTGAGGCGGCGGGATCGGGTTTTGGTGCAAGCCTTGACAGTTGGGGTGGGGCCTGTATAATGGGAGATGCGAGCAAAGCAGGTCTCGCCCGCTGAGCGGGAAGACCCCCAACAATCGACTGACGCAAGGTAGATCTGAGACCGAGGCTACGGCCTGGCAGGTCGGTCAACCGTGCCGATGTGCGGGATGGACATCGGCGTTTGCGTCTTTACCCTTGACATGTGGGGTGCGGGGTGATATAAGCGACCCGCTCAAGCGCCGGCACCTTAACAACTGAAGAGTGATAGGAAGCCCAACGGAACTCGGCTCCGGTCAATCCGACCCAATCACGTCGTTGACGTGAGCAAGTCTAACGGAGAGTTTGATCCTGGCTCAGGATGAACGCTAGCGGCGTGCCTTAGGCATGCAAGTCGAACGAGGGCGTCTTTGTAGCAATACAGAGGCGTTCCTAGTGGCG
>DAIRVC010000078.1:0-11759 GCA_036803025.1 Anaerolineales bacterium | reverse complement strand
GGACGGTTCCCTGGCAGTCATCTTGGGGAACTGCTGTGGAGGCCCCTGGCAAGTCCTCCTGGCGCTGAGCGACGGGAGTCCGCTGCAGGTCTTGATCGAGGACGCGCAAGCGGTCCGAGATCTGACTTGGGGGCCGTAGCGTTCACGCCCCGAGTCCTTCGGCTGCCCGCCGGCCCCCGAGCGTGGAGGGCGGGCCGGCAGCGCGGCGGTCCTCGTGTAGCGTTCTTCGCGGCGCCCTCTTCCTGGTCTGCCCCTACAGTAGCCGCGTCATGGTCGACCCCGCGCTGGATAGATGCATACAAATCCGCTGCGCAGCCCGATGAACCGCCGACGGTTTCTCCTTCCGCAGCGCGCCTGACCCCGGAAACTCTCCGGCCGGGTCTCGTCGCCGAGCAGCATCAGGCCTTGACCTCGCTCGACGGGCACAGGCGCAGAGGTCTGCTCACGAATCCAGCGGCGGGTCCTGATCTAGAATCGGTCGTCTGACAGTGGCTACGAGACGATCCAACAGGAGAATGGCCAAATGGAGCACCCGCGTGTCAAGGACGCCCGTTCCGGCCGGCTGATCTTCCTCTCCCACTGTTGCCTTAATCAGAATGCCAAGGTGCGTGGGATCGCCATCTACCCGGGGGTGATCCGGCCCCTGGTCGAGATGCTGATGGATGCCGACGTGGGCATGATTCAGATGCCGTGCCCGGAGATGACCTACGCCGGCGCGATGCGCTGGGGGCATGTCAAGGATCAGTACAACTCGCCCATGTTCCGCCGCCACTGCCAGGCGCTGGCGACGTCCGTGCTCGACCAGGCCGAGGAGTACCGCCGCGCCGGCTATCAGATCGCCGGTTTCGTGATGATGGACGGCAGCCCGGTGTGCGGGTTGAACAGCGCCCCGCAGCCTCTGCAGCCGGACATCCTTTGGGGCGGTATGACCTGGTATGTCCCGGAGTCGAGGCAGGTCAGGGACAAGGGTGTGTTCGGGGAGATCCTGCACGACGAGGCGCGCAAGCGGGAGGCGCTGGCCGGCATCCCCTTTGCGGCCTATCCGGAGAGCGCCCGGGCCGGCGCCGACCGGGAGGCGCTGGAGGCGATTCGGATTCTGCTGTGACTTGCGCCCGTAAGGAGCTGCGCTGCGTGAAGTGCCGGGCACTTGCACGGCGGGGCGGACAACCGGGCGAGATCGGCTGCGGAAGACCGTCGCCGCAAGCTCAGATCGGCTGCAGGTCGAGGGGGTAGAAGGCCATCGAGAGCTTGCGGATGAAGGCTCCGGCCGGCGTGTTGGCGGTCGCCCCGTCCTCCCCGACGGCGAAGAACTTGCCTGTGCTCCTCATCTGCTCCCAGTTGTAGAAGAAAACGGTCGAGACGGGCAGGCCGAATTCGCGGAAGGCGAAGACGTATTGGTTGTCATCGAACTTGTAGGCGCTGGCGTGGTCGACGTCGGCCTGACCGCGCAGCGGGCCGATGAGGCACTGCCAGGCATAGCGCTCCGAGTTCAGGTAGATGTGCTCGAAGACGTGCTCGGGTCCGTAGTCGTAGATGCCGCGCAGTCCGATCAGGTCGCGCGTCGGTCCTGGCTTGCGGCCGGCAGGCGGGATGATCGGGTCGCCGAGCACGCCGGGTGAGAACTCGTGCATCGCCCGCGGTTCGTTGCCGACCTGGCCGTCGCGCAGGGTCGTGCGGACCGCCAGCACTTGTCGGCTGGCCGTGTTGACGACGAACGTCTGCGACTGGCGGGGCCGATCAGCGAAGGTCAGGTCGATGAAGTAGGTCTGCGGAGCGACCTCCACCGCCTCGTACCAATCGGCGCCGTCTGCGCCGGCAGTCTCCCAGGTCAGCTTGTTGCGCTCGAGGAACTCGAGCTTGAAGGTTGAGCCCGAGTCGAGCGTGAAATGCATCGTCTGGCCCGCCAGCGCCGTCGTCTGGGGCAGGCGGTTGACCGCCATCTTGGACGAGTAGTCCTCGTACTTGTAGTCCGGGCTGCCCTCTCGCTGCGGCATTGTGCCACTCCTTCACCAGGGCTCTCTCAGACGCCCCACTTGACGCCGGCGCTCGTCAGCGCGGTTCCGGCGACGTCGACGATTGCCGCGCCTCCGTCGACAAGCAGGACGGCCCCGGTCATGAACGACGAATCATCGCTGGCGAGGTAGCTGCAGATGCCGGTGATCTCGTCAGGGTGCGCGGTGCGCCTCAGCGGGACCCCGGCCGCGATGCGCGCGAAGACGCCGTCCACATCCGTGCCGAGCGCTTTGGCCAGCGGGCTGAGCGACTGCTCGAGCATCTCGGTTCGCGTGCCGCCCGGGCAGACGGCGTTGCAGCGGACGCCCGCCGGGCCGAAGTCGAGGGCCACCTGCTGCGTGAGCATGATCAGACCCGCCTTCGAAGCGCAGTAGGCGGGCATGCCCGGCAGGCAGCGCAGACCACCCAGAGAGGCGATGTTGATGATCGAGCCGCCGCCGGCCGCGATCATGCTCGGGATGGCGGCCTTCATCAGGTACAGCGGGCCGGTCATGTTCGTATCGAGCACCCGATGCCAGAGCTCGGGGTCGATATCGACGACGGTTGTGCCGCCCGGATCGATCGCCGCGTTGTTGACCAGCGCGTCGAGCCTGCCGCTGAATCCGAGCGCCGCCTCGACCATCCGCCGGGCGTCATCGAGATGAGTCACGTCCCCGGGGCAGGTGACCGCCGTTCCCGGAGGCAAGGAGTGGGCCAGCTCGTCGAGGACCTGCTGTCGGCGACCGGTCAGGCAGACCCTCGCGCCGTCGGCGACGAAGCGCCGAGCCAGTGCGGCGCCGATGCCCGTGCCCGCGCCGGTGATGAGGGCCACCTTTCCGTCGAGCTTCATGGCTGGTCTCCTGGACTTCCTGGGTGCGCCGCCGGCGGGCCCGCGGCAGGAGGCTGGAGACGCCGGCGGCTCAGAGGCTGGGGCGAAACCGTGCCGGCAGCCAGCTGCAGGAGCTCGCCGCGCCAGGAGCACGGCGGGGCGTCAGTCTCCCTGCTTGACGGCCTCCCCGGCCATGATTCGCTGGCAGATCTCCACGCCCGCCACGGCGTCCGTCGTCCAGTAGTCGGCGCCCACGTAGCGGCAGACCTCGTCGCTGATCTGGCCGCCGCCGATGATGATCGGCGCCTGGAGGCCCCGCGAGCGCAGCAGTTCGACGGTTTCGCGCATGGCGTCGTAGGAGCTGGTCAGCAGCCCGGACATGCACACGATATCCGGCTGGAGCTCGTCGACCTGGTCGGCGAACACGGCCGGTGGGACGTTGACACCCAGGTCATACACGGCGAAGCTGTGGCAGCCAAGGAGCATGTTGACGATGTTCTTGCCCAGGTCGTGGATATCGCCCTCGACCGTGCCCAGCAGAACGCGCCCGGAGGACCGCACGGCCGACTTGGGCGCCACCACCGGATGGAGCAGTTCCATCACCTCACGGAAGATCTCGCCCGCCATGATCAGGCCGGCCAGGAAGTACTCGTTGCGCTCGTAGTGTGCCCCGACCTGACGCATGCCCTCCTTGCAGTCCTGAATGATCAGCAGGGGATCGTCGCCGGCTTCGATCCGGCGGCGGACCAGCGCCAGGGAGCGTTCTTCCTGCAGGTCGGATATGGCGGCGATCAGCGCAGCGCTGGGCTCTGTGGGATTCATGCTTTCACCGTCTGGGGATCGGGGACGCCGATCGTGGCTGTGAATTGGAGACGCTCGCCGGCGCAGATGAACCAGCCCCAGCTGACCGGGCGCTGTCCGAAGTCGTAGAAGACGTGCTCCAGGCGGAAGGCGGGCGCCCCGCCTTTCGAGCGCAACAGCGCCCCCTCCTCGCTGGTCAGCGTTGTGGCGTCGATGGTCAGGTCGCCGCGCTTGAGGTCGGAGCCGCCGCCGCCGCTGAACAGCCCGCGCAGCGCGGTGACCTCCATTTCCGCCTCGATGATCGGGCGCGTCGGATCGTAGATCACGTGCTCCCGGTGCAGGAGCACCGGGTCATCGCTTTCATAGATGAGCCGGCGGATGTAGACCGTCGGCTGGCCGGGCTCGATCGCCAGCTTGCGCGCCGTGCGTTCGCTGGCCGGGGTGATGCGCGCTTCCAGCAGTTTGACCGAGGATTGGCCGGCGCCGCGGAACAGCTGGCGCAGCCGGTCCAGGCTGAATGTGGCCGTGCCCAGTTCGAGCGCCTTGACGAACGTGCCCCGCCCGCGTTCGGCGGTCACGACGCCCTGATCGGCCAGGATGTTGACCACGCGCCGCACGGTCATCGGGCTGACGCCGTAGAGCTCGCACAGCTGTGCCTCGGAGGGGAGGCGGTCGCCGGCGCGAAAGACGCCGTCGGCCAGCTGCTGCATCAGGATGCGCACCAACTGCGCATAGGCAGGTTCGTGCGAATGGCGGTCGATCGAGGTGATCGGTTTTTCGGCCAAGGGTGAAGTCCGTGCGGGTTCCCTATAGTAGTCTACCAGCCGCCCCGACGTTGTCAATCCGCGAGGGATCCACGAGCAGCGGAGGTCGATTCCCCCCTGCGCACCAGGGCGAGGCCAGGGGGCAGGCCGTCGCGCGCCTCACGCCGGCCCCATCGAATCCGTCGAAATCCGAGAGGATCAGTCTCAATATGAATTGACGCCACTGGCGGTCCCGCGCAGTCCTCGTTGACAGCTTCCCTATATCTATGTATATTCAAAGCTGACACCCGCGGTGGGACTGCAAATGAGTTTCCCAGGCCCTCCCGGGCCCCCGGCCCGCAGCGCCAGCGTGATCGCCTGTGCGGCGATGATGGAGGCGATTCGCCCGCATCTTCCCGCGCACATGGCCTGTCATGTCCTCGATTTCGGGTTGCACGCGGACCCCGCCTGCCTGCGGTCCGCCCTCCAGCAAATCATCGATCGGGAAGCAGCCTCGGTTGAGAGGATCCTGCTCGGCTACGGCCTGTGCTCGATGGCCGTCGTCGGATTGCGGGCCACGGGCTGCACCCTGGTGGTGCCGCGCGTCGACGACTGCATCGCCCTCAGCCTGGGGTCGCAGTCGGCCTACCGCGCACAGTTCAAACGCGAGCCGGGCACCTACTACCTGACCCGAGGCTGGATCGACGTCGGCGACAGCCCCTTCAGCGAGCACGAGAAGCTGGTGCAGGCGTTCGGCGAGGCGAAGGCCCTGCGGGTGACCGGCCGCATCCTCAAGAACTACACCCGCCTGGCATTCATCGACAGCCAGCCCGGCGACGGCGATTCCTACCGCGAATACAGCCGCAGCATGGCCGGGCGCTTCGGCCTGCGCTACGCGGAGCTTCCCGGTTCCGCCAGGCTGATCCGGAAAATGCTGAACGGCCCGGTCGACCACGAGTTCGTCGTTGCCCGGCCCGGACAGACGATCGCCTACATGGATTTCAAGAGGCCATCGTGAGCGGCCTGAAGATCATCGGCGAGAAGATCAACGGCACGCGAGCACACGTCGCCCGGGCCATTGAACGACGCGAGGCCGGCGTGATCCTCGACCTGGCCGTGCGGCAGGCCGAGGCCGGGGCCGCCTGGCTGGACGTCAATGCGGGGACGCGCAGCAGCAGCGAGCCGGATGATCTGGTCTGGCTGATCAAGACCATCCAGCCCGTGGTAGACATCCCGCTCTGCCTGGACAGTGCCAACCCGCAGGCGGTGGCCGCCGGGATTCAGGTAGTCGAGCGCCCGCCGATGGTCAACTCCATCAGCGGCGAGCCGCAGCGCCTGCAGGGCCTGCTGCCGCTGGTGGCCGAGCACAAATGCACCGTCATCGCCCTGGCCATGGACGGCACGCGCATCCCTGAGACCTGCGATGGCCGGCTGGAGGTCGCCCGCCGGCTGATGGCCCAGACGCGCGCCGGCGGCGTGCCCGACGAGAACGTCTACCTCGATCCCCTGGCCATGACCCTGGCGACCCAGACCGACGGCGCGCAGATCACGCTGGATACCATCCGGGGCATGCGCCGGGAGTTCCCGGATGCCCATCTGACGATGGGTCTGAGCAACATCTCCTTCGGTCTCCCGGCCCGGTCGTATATCAACCGGGCCTTCCTGACCCTGGCGCTCGCCGCCGGGCTTGACAGCGCCATCCTGGATCCATTGGACCGGGAGATGATGGCGGCCCTGGTTGCGGCCGAACTGGTCCTGGGCCGGGATCATCATTGCCTGAACTACACGCGTGCCTACCGTGCCGGTCTGTTCAGCCGGCCGGAGGTCCGGGCCGCTCAGAGCTAGTTGCGACGGGCGGGCGCGCCTGATCGGCCCAAGCGAACGACCGCTTCTGGTTCGATCACTCGAGGAGGACACTATGTCGAAGAAACTCGTCAGTGCGATCGCCGACATGCGCGAGGAAGAGGCGCTCAAGTTGGTGCGCAAGATGCTCTCGGAGGGGACGACGCCGATAGCGATCCTGGATGCGGCCAGGGAAGCCATGGGCATCGTCGGGGAGCGATACGAGAAGGGCACCTACTTCCTGCCCGAGCTGATCATGGCCGGCGAGATGTTGACCCAGATCACCGCAATCATCAAGCCCGAGCTGGCCAAGATGCCGGAGGTCAAGCGCCACGGCAAGGTGCTCATCGGCACCGTCAAGGGGGATATCCACGATATCGGCAAGAACATCGTCAGCTTCATGCTCGACGTCAACGGCTTCGAGGTGCGCGACCTGGGCGTGGATGTCGCGCCGCAGAAGTTCGTCGAGGCGATCCGCGACTTCCGGCCCCAGGTGATCGGCCTGAGCGGTTTCCTGACCCTGGCCTTCGACGCCATGAAAGAGACGATCGCGGCCATCAAGGCCGCCGGGCTGAGGGACGGGGTCAAGATCATGATCGGCGGCGGGCAGATCAGCGAACAGATCAAGGACTACGCCGGGGCGGACGCCTACGGGAGAGACGCCATGGCCGGGGTTACCCTGGCTAAGAAGTGGCTCGGCGATAAGTAGTGCACCTCGGCCAGACGAAGATGATGGAGGCTACCAAAATGGCAGCGCAACCGACGCCAGAAGAGAAGCAGGAAGCATTGTTTCAGACGTGGCTCTCGCCCAAGGACGCCCAGGGCAATGACCTCCCATTCCAGAGTCCGCAAGCAGCGCAGCAGTACAAGGAGCGGATCACCCGGATCAAAGATGCCATTCAACTGAAGAAGCGCCCCGACAGGGTCCCGGTGGTGATCGCCCCCAGCTTCTTCCCTGTTTTCAACGCCGGCATGACGCCTCACGACGTGATGTACGACTACGACAAGCTGGCCGTGGCCTTCAAGAAGTTCGCCCTCGACTTCGGGGCCGACGCGCACATCGGGGCGACCGCGCCCGGGCCCGGACGGACCTACGAGATCATGGACTACAAGCTCTACTCCTGGCCGGGACACGGCGTGGCGCCCGAGCACAGCTATCAGTGCAACGAAGGCGAGTACATGAAGGCGGACGAGTACGACGCGCTGATCCAGGATCCGTCCGGCTACTTCCTGAGCACGTACCTGCCGCGCGTCTTCGGGGCACTCGGCCCGCTGCAGATGCTCCCCTTCCTGCCGGGCATCCTCGAGATCTACGGCGTGGCCATCAACTTCATCCCCTTCGGCATCCCTCCCGTCCAGGCCGCCCTCAAGGCGCTGATGGAGGCCGGAGGCGAGGCGCTCAAATGGATCGGGACCCTGGGAGCCATCGACGGCGAGCTGGCCAGCCAGGGGTATCCCGAGTTCTGGGGCGGCTTCACCAAGGCGCCGTTCGACACTCTGGGCGACACCCTGCGCGGGACCAAGGGGATCATGCTCGACATCTACCGGCAGCCCGACAAGCTCCTGGAGGCCCTCGAGGCGCTGACGCCGCTGATGATCAAACTCGGCGTGGGCGCGGCGCGGGCGACCGGCAAACCGATCATCTTCATCCCGCTGCACAAGGGCGCCGATGGATTCCTGTCCGAAGAGCAGTACGAGAAGTTCTATTGGCCGACCCTGCGCAAGGTCATGCTCGGCCTGATCGAGGAGGGCTGCGTGCCCAATCCGGCGGCGGAGGGTGGCTACAACTCGCGCCTGTCGGTGATCAAGGATCTTCCCAAAGGCAAGACCCTGTGGCTGTTCGACGCGACCGATATGGCCAAAGCCAAGGCGGCCATGGGCGACACTGCCTGCATCATGGGCAATGTGCCCTCCAGCATGCTCAACCTGGGCACGCCCAAGGAGGTGAAAGACTACGCCAAGAAACTCATCGACGTCGCCGGCAAGGGTGGAGGCTTCATCCTGTCCAACGGGGCGTTCTTCGATCAAGCCAAGGCGGAGAACGTCAAGGCGGTGGTCGAGGCCGCCCAGGAGTACGGGGCCTATAAGTGACCCGCCTCCCGGCCGCGCGGCCGCCAGGGCGTGGGGCAGGCACGCCGGCACGCGGCGGCTGAGGCGGCGCGGGCAGGGGGCGGATAGGCCTGGAGCGGAAGACGCCTGCGGCGCCTGCTCGGGCCGGGGATCGATCCGGACCGTTCTGCCGCGGCGCGAGGCGCGCGACAACGGGGTGACCGTCGTCTCTGATCTTGCGACAGGAGGGCAGAGATATGCGGGTGGGAGGTCGGAACTGCTTCCCGGGACCTGAAAGCAGAATCGGAAGGAGAAGGAGATGAAAGGCAAATCATTCACCAGACGCGACTTCCTCGGCGCGACTGCGGTCACGGGCGCCGGCCTGGCGGTCGCGGCGTGCGGCGGTGCACGCGGGGCGGCCAGGGACAAGATCCTGGTCGGCATGTCGAGACCGCTGACCGGCTCCCAGGCCGTGGTCGGGGACTCGGCATTTCGGCCCATCTACGAGAAGTTCATCGAGGAGGTGAACGCCGCCGGAGGAGTCACCGTCGGCGGCCGGCAGCTTCCCATTGAGACCATCATCTACGATGACACCACCGATGTCGGCACGATGACTCGCCTCACGGAGAAGCTGATCCTGGAGGACAAGGTCGACTTCCTCTGGCCCGCCTGCGGCACGTCCTTCATCTACGCCCAGGCGCCCATCGCCAACAAGTACGGCTACGTGTTGATCACCGCCGAAGGCGGGGCCTCGACCCTGCGGGAGATGCTGCCCAGCCTGCCGTACGTGTTCGTGACCCTGAGCTTCTCAGACTGGTACCAGATCCCGGTCTTCGCCGAGCTGCTCGGCAAGCAGGGCGCCAAGACGGCCTTCGTCACGTACGTCGCCGACCTGCACGGCATCGAATACTCCGGCCAGGCGGGCATCGACTTCCCCAAGAACGGCATCGATGTCGTCGGGCTGCGCAGCCTGCCGCCCGACATGACCGACTTCTCGGGGGTCATCCGGGCTGCCCAGGACTCCGAAGCGGACATCTTCTGCATGTTCGCCTACCCGGATCAGATCATGCCCCTGACCGGGACGATGTTGGAGCTGAACTACAACCCCAAGGCCATCATCGGCGGCCCCGGGGTGAACTTCGGCTTCTACCATACGGCCTTCGGCCCGATGACCGAAGGGATCATGGGCTTCACCAGCTATCACCCCTCCCAGTCGCCCGCCCTCCAGGAGCTGGCCGATAAGCTCTACACCGGAAAACCGGAAGACGTCCAGGACTGGTGGGGACACCCGCTCTACTGGGCCGGGCTGGAGATCTGGAAGCAGGCGGTTGAGCAGGCCGGGAGCTTCGACCAGGATGCGATCCGCGAGATCATCGCCTCGCAGCACTTCCAGACCGTACTGGGAGACACCTGGTTTGAGAACGGTCTGCTGTCCAAGGACTGCCACATGGGCGAGATCGGCCAGTGGCAGAACGGTGTGTATCAGGTTGTGGGGCCAGAGAACCGCGCCACGGCGCCGGTGATCTACCCCAAGCCGGTCTGGGGTGGATAGGTAAGGATCGTTCCGTACAGCTTGGTAGCGTCTTCGAGCAGGCTGCCTGAGGGGCGCCGGACGCGCCGCCCTGCGGGCCGCGTGGCCGCGAGCTGCGACGTGCCGCTCGGGCAGCCTGCTCACTTGTGAATCGGGCCGGGGGCCATCGGCATCATGGAAACGATCCTGGGAATCGTGATCAGTGGTCTCATGATCGGCGGGCTGTACGCCCTGATCGCCATGGGGCTCAGCCTGCAGTACGGCGTCGCCCGGGTGCTGAACGTGTCGCACGGCGAGTTCATCATGCTCGGGGCCCTGACCACCTGGACCCTGTACACGGTGTTCGGGCTCAACCCGCTGCTGGCACTGGCGGTCTGCGGGCCTATCGCTTTCGCCCTGGGTTACGTCCTTCACCGGACGGTCTACAGGCGCATCTGGGCCTCGTCCCCTTCGCCGGGCGTTTTCGAGAGCAATTCTTTGCTGGCTTCGTTCGGCCTGCTTTTCATCATCCAGAACCTGGCCCTGTTCGGCTGGGGACCCGAGATCAGGGGGTACACCTACCTGGCCTTCCCCGTCGAGCTGGCAGGTGTGTCGTTCGGGGCCAACCGGCTTGTCACTCTGGGATTGGCGCTGCTTGTCGGCGTAACCTTCTACGCCTTTCTGTCGCGGACGCGGATCGGCAAGGCGATCCGGGCCTCGGCCCAGGATTCGACCGCCGCGGCGCTGATGGGCGTGAACATCAACAGCGTGCTGGCGCTCTGCTTCGGCTTGGGCGCCGGCCTGGCGGCAATCGCCGGCATGCTGATCAGTATGTGCTACCCAGTGCATGCGGTCATGGGCATCCCCTACACGATCATCGCCATGATCGTGGTCGTCCTGGGCGGACTGGGCAGCATCCCCGGCAGTTTCCTGGGGGGCTTCGTCCTCGGCCTGATCGGGAGTGTGGTGACCTACATCGAGCCGGCGCTGACGCTGATCGCCTACTACCTGATCTTCGCCCTGCTGCTGCTGGTCCGGCCGAGCGGGATCATGGGGAGGTAGCGGCATGCGCACGGGCAGTCTCTCCTGGAATCAACTGCGCACGCCGGCAGTGTGGGGCGTGCTTCTGCTGGCGGCGGGGACGCTGACGCTCTACGCCTCGACCTACTCGGTCATCCTGATCACCAACATCCTGCTGTACGTGATCCTGACCGTGAGCTGGGTGCTCTTCTCGGCACCGACGGGCTACATCTCGCTGGCGACGGCCGCGTTCTTCGGAGTCGGCATCTACACCTCGGCCATCCTGGGAGACCAACTGCCGCTGCCGCTGGTCATCCTGACGGCGGCAGTGGCGGGCTTCGGCCTGGCGGCCCTCGTCGGCGCGCTGACGTTGAGACTCAAGGGCGTCTACTTCTGCTTCTTCACCTTCGGGCTGGTCGAGCTGATCAAACACGTCCTGCTCTGGTACGAAGTCAGCGTGACCGGGGTGCGCGGCCGATTCGTCGTCTCCGCCGATCACGTCACGGTCTACTACATCATCCTGGCCATCCTGGCCGCCCTGTTGCTGACCAGCTACTTGATCCGCCGTTCGCGCGTCGGGCTGGCGCTGCGGTCGATCGGGGAGAGCGAAGAGGCGGCCGCGCATGCCGGCATCAACGTCAGCGCGGTCAAGACGATGGTCTTCGCCCTGAGCGCGGTGTTCGTCGCCGCGGCCGGCGCGGCCATGGCCCGGCGCTGGGGCTATGTCGACCCGTACATCGCCTTCGACTACCTGTACTCCTTCACGGCAGTGGCGATGGCGGTCTTCGGCGGCGTGAGCCGGTTCGCGGGGCCGATCCTGGGCGCCGTCGCCTTCGCCTATATGAGGGAATTGCTCATCACCCGCTTCCCCTACATCTACATGCTGGTCATGGGCCTGGTCCTGGTCGTGACCATCCTGTTCCTGCCGCAAGGCCTAGTCGAGCTGGCGACCAAGGCGCCGTGGCGCAGACTG
>DAIRVC010000077.1:0-12072 GCA_036803025.1 Anaerolineales bacterium | reverse complement strand
CGCCGCGATCCTGATCGGCGTCACGCTGTTGTCGCTGCGCTCGGAGCCGCGCCGACGCCGCTGGATCCTATTGCTGGTCCCCCTGCCGGCAGCCGCCCTCCTGCTGCGCTGGGCATGGTATCGTCCGGCCTGGGGAGAGCTGGCAGCCGCCGCGGTGCTGGCCGCTGCCGGCATCGGGGTCTGGTGGCTGCTGGTCGGACGCCGACTCCCGCCGGCCAGCAACAGCGCCATCCGCGTCTGGAATCCAAAGGAGCAGCGCTACGAACCTCCGGACGATCCTGCTCGACCTGGATGACACCCTCTACCCGAGCTCGAGCGGGATCTGGGAGGCCATCGGCGAGCGCATCAATCTGTACATGCACGACCGCCTGGGCATCCCGGCCGAACAGGTGGCCGAACTGCGCGATCGATACTTCCACGCCTATGGCACGACCCTCAACGGCCTGATGCGCCACTACGGCGCCGACCCGCACGACTACCTGGACTTCGTCCACCAGGTCCCGATCGAGGACATGCTCGCGCCGGATCCGCTCCTGGCCGGGATGCTCGCCGCCCTCCCGCAGAAGAAGGCCATCTTCACCAACGCCGCCCGCGCCCACGCGGAACGCGTCCTCCGGCGTCTCGGCCTCGCGGAGGCCGTCGGGGAGATCATCGACATCGTACGGCTGGACTTCGTGAACAAGCCGGAAGCGGAGGCGTTCCGCAGGGCGCTAGAAATCTGCGGTGAGACCGACTCGACACGCGCCCTCGTCGCCGACGACTCACTGCGCAACCTGCAGACGGGGAAGTCGCTGGGGATGACGACCGTCCTGGTCGGCCACCCCGATCCGGACGGCATCGCCGACTACCGCATCGCCCGCATCTCGGACCTGGCCGGCACGGTCCCCGAATTGGACGGGCGGCCGGGTGGGCCGGCCCTCCAGGCCAAGACCTGAAGCCGCGGACGGGATGGAGATGCCGGCCAACAAGATCGTATCCCTGGAGCAAGCGGCTGGAACCGTCGCCGAACGCGGCGGCAGCCTGGCCTTCGGCGGCGTCACCCTCTACCGCCGCCCGATGGCCTTCGCCTTGGCGTTGCGCCAGCGCTTCGCCGGCTCGGGCGCGCCGCGAGACCTGACGTTGCTCTCCTTCACCGCCGGGATCGAAAGCGACCTGCTCATCGGCGCCGAGATGGTGGCGCGCGTCCGTTCGTGCTACTTCGGCCTGGAAGCCTTCGGCCTGGCGCCGTATTTCACCGCCGCGGCCGGATCGGGGAAGATCGAGATCGTCGAAGAGACCGAAGCCAGCCTGGCCTGCGGATTGCGCGCCACGCTGGCCGGCGTCGGCTTCATGCCCTCCCTGGCCTGGATTGGGACCGACCTGCCCCGCCTGCGTCCTGACGTGCGCACCGTGATCGATCCGTATTCCGGGGAGGAGCTGACGGCCTTCCCGGCTGTGCACGTCGACGTGGCCGTGATCCACGCCCTCGAAGCGGATGAGGACGGGAACGCGCTGATCGGCGGGAACTGGGGGATCGACCGGGAGCTGGCGCTGGTCGCCGATCAGGTCATCATCACGGCGGAGAAGGTCAGCCCGCGCCTCGCCAAAGCCGATATCCCCGGGCCGGCCGTCGATCGGGTCGTGGTCGCGCCGGGAGGCGCCTGGCCCACCTCCTGTCACCCGCTCTACCCCATGGATGGGCTGGCGGTGCTGCGCTACACCGAAGCCGCGGGAGGGCAGGACTATGACGCTCTCCTGGCCGAGTGGACGAAGCGGCACAACCTGTCCGCATGATGTCCCGCCCCATTGTTCTCAGATCCGCCGCTCCAAGGAATGCTCATCGATTTCTTATGTTGGCGTGATAGCATAATTCGTCGGCCGGCCGCGAGGCAGGCCGAGGAGTGTGTCCGATGTCCGGAAACTCGGCGGCCAGAATCCTGCTGGGCTTGTTCTTGGGACTCATCACAGCCTGCGCGGTCTTCGCCGCCGGCATGGTGGTGGGCGCCGGGGCCGCCCCGCTCGGCGAGTGGATCGGTCGCGGCGCGCCGCTGCTTGGGCCGCTGATCGCCGACACATCGGGCGACACCCGTGCTCCGGCCGGTCTGGACGACCTGTTCGACCCATTCTGGGAAGCCTGGGACATCGTGCATCAGAAATTCGTCGACCAGCCTCTGGACGACACGCAGTTGATGCAGGGCGCCATTCGCGGCATGGTGGATGCCCTGGGCGACGAGCACAGCTCGTATATGGATCCGGACGAGTATCTGCAGGCCAACCTGCCGATCGACGGGTCCTACGAGGGCATTGGCGCCTGGGTCGACACGGAAGGCGAGTTCCTGACGATCGTCTCCCCGATGCCCAACTCGCCGGCCGAAGAGGCCGGGCTTCAGCCGGGCGACCAGGTAATCGCCATCGACGGCGAAGATATGACCGGGATCGACCCCAGCGTGGTCGTGCGCAGCGTACTGGGCCCGTCCGGCTCGACCGTTCACCTGACCATCTTGCGGGAAGGCGCCGAGGCGCCGATCGAGGTCGACGTCCGGCGGGCGCGCATCGATCTTCCCAGCCTGGAGGCGGAGATGCTGGAGGGGGACATCGCCCATCTTCGCCTGTATACTTTCGGTGAAGGGTCGAGCGAGGCTGTGCATGAAGCCCTGCGCGAGCTGCTGGCGCAAAACCCGCGCGGCCTGATCCTCGATCTGCGCGGCAACGGCGGCGGCCTGCTCGACACCGCCCTCGAGATCGTCTCCGAGTTCATCGGCGACGGTGTGGTGATGTTCGAAGAATACGGCGACGGCCGCCAGGAGACCTACGAATCCCGCCCCGGCGGGCTGGCCACGGACATCCCCCTGGTGGTTCTGATCGACGGCGGGTCGGCCTCCGCCTCGGAGATCGTTGCCGGCGCCATCCAGGACCGCGGGCGGGGTGCGTTGATCGGCGAGACGTCTTTCGGCAAGGGGACGGTCCAGGAGTGGATCCCCCTCAGCCGCGATTCGGGCGCGGTGCGCGTGACCGTCGCCCGCTGGCTGACCCCGCAGGGACGCCAGATTGGCGACGTGGGCCTGACCCCCGACGTCGAGGTCGAACTGACGGAAGAAGACTTGGCCGCCGGGCGCGATCCACAACTCGAACGCGCCCAGGAACAGCTCCTGCAAAGCCTGACGGAAAGCGTCTTTCCCTAGAGGAGGAGAGATGTACGGCGACTCAACCTATTGGCTCTTCATGATCCCCGCCTTCTTGCTGGTCTCGCTGGCCCAGCTGTGGGTGAAATCGACCTACAAGCGCTGGGGCCAGACGCGCAATTCGCTCGGTGTTACCGGGGCGGACGCGGCCCAGCGGCTGCTGCAACAAGGCAACCTGACCGACGTCTCGCTGACGCAGACCCCCGGCCAACTGACCGATCACTACGACCCGCGCAAGAAGACACTGGCCCTCTCGGCCGCGGTCGCCCAACAGCCGTCGGTCGCCTCGCTGGCGATCACCGCCCATGAGATCGGCCATGCTGTCCAGGATCGGGAGGGCTACGGACCGATGCGGTTTCGTTCCATGCTTGCGATGCCCGCACAGCTCGGCTCGAACCTGGGCTGGATCCTGATCGTGATCGGCCTGGTCTTGGGGAGCACGGACCTGGCCTGGCTGGGTGTGGTGGTGTTCTCCGGCGGCGCCCTGTTCGCCCTGGCGACGCTGCCGGTCGAGCTCAACGCCTCCTCCCGGGCGCGAGCCATGCTGGACGAAAGCGGATTGGTCCGAACGGAGGAGGAGCGAGGCGGCGTCGCCTCCATGCTCAAGGCGGCAGCCTTCACCTACGTCGCCGGACTCGGGGCAGCCATCTTCCAGCTCCTGTACTGGGCCAGCCTCGTCGCCGGATCCGGACGTCGGCGCAGCTAGACGGCGACGGCCCGACCGGACCCAACCGGGCTTCTTCCCCGGAGCGCGCGCCCCGAGATCGCCCGGGCCGCGCTCCGTTCGTTTTGAGGAGGAGTGTGCAATCCTGCAGAAGGAGCGGAGAACATGCACACTCTTGGCGAACCTACTCTTACCTCTGGGCCGCGTCTGCGGCGCAGGCCGGGCATCCTGATGCTCGTCGGGATCCTCCTGGCCGGCCTGCTCAGTGCGGCCGCCGGCGGTGCGGCCGTGTACCTGGCCTTGCAGGCCGACCCACCCGCGGCCGCGGCCGTCCCCACTTCGGCGGCGATCGGGGCCAGCGTCGACATCCATACCGCGGTGACCGACGTGGTCGCCTCGGTCGGCCCGGCGGTCGTTACCGTGGTCAGCCACCTGCCCGAACAGGTCGGCTTCTTCGGGGCAGTCTCGCACCCGCAGGCCTCCGGCTCGGGCGTGATCCTCTCGACCGACGGCCTGGTCGTCACCAACAACCATGTCGTCGAAGGGGCCGAGTCTCTCGAAGTGGTGCTGGCCGATGGGACCCGGCTTCCGGCGGATCTGGTCGGCACCGACCCGTTCGCCGACCTGGCCGTCGTGCGCGCCCAGGGAACGATGCCGGCCGCAGCCACCTGGGGCAACTCCGATACCCTCAAGCCGGGTGAGCCCGTCATCGCCATCGGCTCGCCGCTGGGGGAGTTCGTCAACACGGTCACGGTCGGAGTCGTCAGCGCCACCGGCCGGTCGATCGACACCGCCGACGGCTACCAGCTCGAAGACCTGATACAGACCGATGCGGCCATCAACCAGGGCAACTCCGGAGGCCCGCTCGTCAATCTGGCCGGGCAGGTCGTCGGGATCAACTCGCTCGTCGTCCGCGGCAGCGCCTCCAGCGCGGCCGTCGCCGAAGGGCTGGGATTCGCCATCGCCAGCAACACGGCCCGGGCGGTCACGGACCAGCTCGCCGCGCAGGGCTACGTCTCCAGGCCTTACCTCGGCATCCGCTGGCAGCCGATCAGCGCCGCGATCGCTCAGGCTTACGACCTTCCCGCCGACCACGGCATCCTGCTCACGGACGTGACCGCCGGTGGGCCCGCCGCTCTGGCGGGGCTGCAGCGCGGCGATATCCTGGTCTCGATCGACGGGCAGGCCATCGGGGACGCCAATCCGTTCATCAACCTGCTCTACGAGCACCAGGCCGGGCAGACGGTCTCGGTCGAGGTGGTACGCGACGGGTCGACGCTGACCGTCCCAGTCGAGCTGGCCGAGCGGCCGCACGGTTGACCGGCGCTCTGAGCCGGCCTCGGCGGGCGGCGTTTCTTTACACGCCCCGCGCCGGGTGCTACAATCGCATTCCCGGGAGGCGGCGCCATGGGGCTCGCCTCCCGGAGCACTCTTCGCGGGAGGCAACCATGCACTGCCGTCGTCAGGGCCGCCCGGCTTGCCTCTCGAATCCATTGCTGCCGCCTCCTTCGGGCCCTCCCTGCGCATGGCGCGGCGACCTTCGTCGGACTGGTGAGACCGTCGAAGCGCGAGGCTGAGCGCGGCGAGCGATGGAACAGTCCCTGATCGACACCACACTCAGATCCATCCAAGAGGCGCTCGAGCGAGGCGATCTCGAAGCCGCCCTGGCCTGCCTGCTGCGGCTGAGGCCCGAGGACCGCGCCGACGCGTTCGCCGACCTGGAAGACGACGAGCAGGCGGCGCTGCTACCGCGATTGGGCGTCCCCGACGCCGCTGACCTCCTGGAGGACCTGGACGACGACCATGCCGCCGACATGGCCGGCGCCCTGCCCATCGGACGGCTGGCCGACGTGCTGGATGAGATGGAGCCGGACGAGGCGGCCGATGTCCTTGGCGACCTGCCTCCCGATCAGGCGGCCCAGGCCCTGGCCCAGATGGAGGACGCCGACGAGGTCCGCCCGCTGCTCGGCCATCCGGACGAAACCGCCGGCGGGCTGATGACCACGGCCTACTTCGCCTTGCGCCGACACACCACTGCCGCGCAGGCGATCGACTTCCTGCGTCAGCTCGACCCTGACGCGCGCACCCCCTACTACCTGTATGTGGTCGATCGTGAAAAGCGGCTGATCGGCGTCGTCGGATTGCGCAATCTGGTCGTTGCCGATCCGCAGGCGACGGTCGAGACGTTCATGGATACCGATGTCATCCGCGTGACGGCCGGGACGGACCAGGAAGAGGTCGCCCGGATCATGTCACGCTACGATGTGGCCGCGCTGCCCGTCGTCGACGAACAGGGGCGCTTGCAGGGCGTCATCACCCAGGATGATGTGCTGGATGTCCTGGAAGAGGAAACGACCGAGGATGTCCTGCGGCTGGGCGGTATCGAACCTGGACCCGTCAGCAACAAGCCGTATTGGTCGCAGCGCATTTTCGAGGTGGCCCGCTCGCGTTTCGTGTGGCTCCTCGGCCTGTTCGTGGCAGAGACGCTGACCGGCACGGTCCTGCGTCATTTCAGCAGTGAACTGGAGGCGGTCGTCTCCCTGTCCTTCTTCATCCCGCTTCTGATCGGAACGGGCGGCAATGCTGGCTCCCAGACGGTCACAACGATTATCCGTGCGCTGGCTTTGGACGAGGTGCACCGAAAGGACGTGCTCAAGGTCCTGGTCCGCGAACTTGCGACGGGGATTGTCCTCGGGTCTCTGCTGGGTGTGGTCGCCTTCGGCCGGGTCCTGCTGTGGGGGCTGCCGACCAGCATGGCCTTTGTCGTGGCGGTGACCATCCTGGCCATTTGCATCTGGGCCAATACGGTTGGGTGTCTGGTGCCGATCCTGGCCGACGCTGTAGGCATCGATCCGACGGTGATGTCGGCGCCGCTGATCACGACCTTGGTCGATGCCACGGGATTGCTCATCTACCTGCGGGTCGCCGCCTGGGTTCTGACCGAGATCTGAGGGAGCGTATGCCAGCCAAAGTCATCCTCAATCCGTACGCCGCGCGCTGGTCCGCCCGGGAGCGCAAGGACGAGGCCGCCGCCGCGCTGCGGCAGGCGGGCGTCGACTTCGACCTGGTGGTGACCGAGCGCCCGCGCCAGGCGATCGAGCTGGCCGAGCAAGCGGTGCGAGAAGGCTACAGCCCGATCATCTCCGCCGGGGGAGACGGATCCAACGGCGAGGTGCTGAACGGCATGCTGCGCGCCCGGCCCGAAGGAGTCCTCGGTCCGTTCGGCGTGCTGCCATTGGGAACGGCCAACGACCTGGTCGTCAACCTCGGGCTGCCAAAGGACCTGGCCGGCGCGGCGCAGGTGATCGCGGCCGGGAAGACGCGCCGCATCGACCTGGGCCGTGTCAACGAGTGGGTCTTCGGCAACAACTCCGCCGTCGGGCTCGAACCGGTCGTCACCCTCTTCAATATCCGCATGGTGCGGCTGCGCGGCACCGTTCGCTACATCGTCGCCGCGCTGCGGGCCATCAATCAGAAACCCTCCTGGTCGATGGAGCTGCGCTGGGATGACGGTCAGTACAACGGCCCCATCAGCCTGGTCTCCGTGGGCAACTGCCCGTTGACCGGCGGCGTATTCCGCATGGCGCCGGCGGCCGATCCGGCCGATGGGCGCCTGACATTCGTCTACGGCTTCGTGCCCAATCGCCGCGGCATGCTGGCGCTTCTGCCGAAGACCATGACCGGTGAGTTCGTCAACAACCCGGCCATCCACCAGCACCACACCCGGAAGCTGACCATCCGCGCCGCCAGCCCTTCCCCACTGCAGGTCGACGGGGAGATTCACGCCGAGGCGGCGACCGAGTTCAACTACGAGTGCCTGCCAGGGCGCCTGGACATCCTCGCACCCTGAACCGGCGTACGCGGCCCGGAGCGCGTGGTCCGCTCCCGCACTGCCCTTCCGCCGACGGGTCAGCCCGGTCGAAGTGAACGCCGTGGACTCGTTGACCAGACTGCTGCGGTGGTTCTTCCGCCATCTGTACACCGACCTGGCCTGGACCTACGACCTGGTGGCCTGGCTGGCCTCGGCCGGGCATTGGGGGGAGTGGCAGCGCACAGCCCTGCAGGCGCTGCCCGCTGGCCGGCTCCTCGAGATCGGCCATGGCCCGGGCCATCTCCTGGTTGAGCTGTCTCGGCAAGGCCGCGACGTCCTTGGGATCGACCCATCCCCACAGATGTCGCATCAGGCGGCGCGCCGGCTGCGCCACGCGGGGCACGCGCCGCGCTTGGTGCGCGCCCGGGCCGCCGAGCTGCCTTTCGCCAGTGAGGCCTTCGCCGGGGTCCTGTCCACCTTCCCCAGCGAGTACATCCTCGAGGCGCAGGCCATCGCCTCGATCGCACGCGTGATGCGCAGCGGTGGCACGTTGGTCATCGTGCCGGTGGTGCAGGTGATCGGGCGCGATCCGTTCAGCCGCATCCTGAGCCTGGCCTATCGGGTCCTGGGTGAGGGCGCAAGTGGCGCGCCCAAGTCCGCTGGGGAATTGCTGGGCAGCGCGTTCAGCGCGGTCGAGACGGAGTCCGTTGAATGCGCCAACGCCCTGGTCGTGCGCGTGACCGCCCGGAAGCGCGCCGCCTGAAGTCCAGCCTGCGACGCCCGGCGCGTGCAGGGGCGGCTCCACATCCGGGGCGTCATTCGATGCGGTCTGCTAGAATTCGACGGGCCGATGCACGAGGCAGCCGGAGGTTCGGTGACTGAAGCCAAAGCAGGCGACCTGATCATGCTGGTCGGCCGCGACCATAAGCATTTCATCCTGCGGCTGGAGGCCGGCGCGGAGCTGCAAACGCACCGGGGCGTCATCCGCCATGACGAGATGATCGGCAAGCCGTGGGGCACGTTCGTCCCGAGCCACCTCGGCAGTCCCTTCTATCTTGTCCAGCCCTCGCTGCATGACCTGCTCCTCAACATCCGCCGCTCATCGCAGATCATCTACCCCAAGGACATCGGCTACATCCTGCTACGCCTGTCGGCCGGCCCCGGCAAGCTGATCCTCGAGGCGGGGACGGGCTCCGGCGCCCTGACCACTGCGCTGGCCTGGGCGGTCGGCCCGGAAGGGCGGGTGGTCTCCTACGACCGCCGCCAGGACATGCAGGAGCTGGCCGTGCGCAACCTGCGCCGGGTCGGCCTGGAAGACCGCGTCGCCTTTCGGTTGAAGGACATCAGCGACGGTTTCGACGAGGTCGAGGCCGACGCCTTGTTCCTCGACCTGCCCGACCCGCACAACTACCTAACCCAGGTCAGGGCGGCCCTGAAGGGCGGCGGCGCGTTGGGCACGATCCTGCCGACGACGAATCAGGTCGTGCTGCTTCTGGAGGCCCTGCGCCGGGAGCGATTCGCGTTTGTCGAGGTGTGCGAGCTCTCGCTCCGATTCTACAAGCCGGTCCCCGAACGCTTGCGCCCGACCGATCGCATGGTGGCCCACACGGGCTACCTGGTCTTCGCCCGACCGGTCCTGGCGGTGCTCGAAGACGCGGGAGTTGACGAAGAGTTAACAGAGACGCAACCGGACGAGGGCAGCAGCGGAGGTTAGCTGTTGGGTGAACCGCACGCGGCCTGAAGCTCAGCGCGGCCGGATGCGGAGCACCTCCGGGAGGTTCCCATGCCCATCTTTCGGCGAAGACCATTGGCCGCCGGCTGGCGACGCGGCCGCCGACTTAACCCGGTGATCGGGGCGGCTGTCCTGCGGCTGCGGCAGGCACATGCGCTCCTGGCTGAAGGCAATTACACGCAGTCGGCCGCCGTGTTCGGGGAGCTGGCCGACGACGCCGCCGTCCACGGCCTGCCTCGCGCGCCGCAGCTGGCGCTGCAGGCCGGCAGGGTATGGATTCTGGCGGGCGACCTGCCGCGCGGCCTTCCCCGACTGCGCCAGGGTCTGACCTTGTTGGCGGAGACAGGAAGGACGACACGGATGTCGGCCGTCGCCGGCCGCGTCCTGGCTGAGCTGCGCGCCCATGGACACCTCGCCGAAGCCGACGCCCTGGAGAGAGAGCTGCACGCCCTCGCACCCGGCCTGAGCCTGCAGCCCGTCGCCGCCTCCAACGATGCGGATCGCCGGCGGCTGCCTGCCAAGTGCCGCTACTGCGGCGGCACGGTCGACCCGGCCGCGGTTGAGTGGCTGGACGCCTCCAGCGCCGCGTGCGAGTACTGCGGCAGCACCCTGCAAGTCGAGGGCTAGAACGGACATGGACGACGATCTACCCGCCCGACTTCAGGCCTCGTTGAGCCAGCACCAACGCCGCGTGCGGGCGGAGTGGGATGCCCAGCCGTCCGCGGTGCTCGTGCCCTTGTACGCAGAGGCCGGCGCATGGCATGTGCTCTACACCCTGCGCACCGAGACGGTCGACGTCCATCGCGGTCAGGTTTCCTTTCCCGGCGGGCGAATCGAGTCGCCTGAGGAGACCCCCGAGCAGGCCGCCTTGCGGGAGGCGCAGGAGGAGATCGGGCTCCAACCGAGCGACGTTCGGCTGCTGGGCCGCCTCGATCCGCTTTTGACGGTAACCCAATTTCGAATCGAGCCGGTGGTCGGGTCGATCGGATGGCCGTACCCGCTGAAGGTGAACCGCCACGAGGTTGCGCTGACCTTCGGCGTCCCGCTCTCCTGGCTGATGGAGCCCTCCAATCTGGAGATCCAGGAGCGCGAGCTCCCCGGCACGGGCAAGCCGGTGCCGGTCTACTTCTTCCGGCCATACCACGATCAGGTGATCTGGGGGGCGACCGCGCGCATCACGGTCAGCCTCTTGGACATGCTACGACCGCTGAGTTCCTGACGCGACGAGGCGGAGGGAGACCCTCCGCCTCGTTGGTCTGGCGGGATACGGGGAGGCTCAGGCTTTGGCCTGGGGCTTGGGCTGAGCCTGGGGCTTGGGCTGACCCTTGGTCTCGCCTTCCTCCTCGACCTCTTCTTCCTTCTTGCGCTCGATAAGCTCCGGTTCAACCGCCGCCGGCGCAACCACGACCTCTTCGACCTCTTCGGCCGCCTGCGCCGTTACGCGCGCCACGAGCTCGCCGGGCTGCGTGAGCACTTTGACCCGCTCACCGAACTTCAGGTCCCCGACCGTGATCGAATTGCCGATCTCGGTCAAGACTTCCAGACTAACCGTGATACGGTCCGGCAGGTCGGCCGGAAGCGCCTCGACCTCGATCTCATCCAGGCCGAGCACGAGCACGCCGCCAAGCGTCTTGACCGCCGGCGCCTCGCCGACCGCATCGATCGGCACGGCCGTGCGGATGGCCACATCCATGGCCACCCGCAGGAAGTCCACATGCTGGATGTCGCCTCGGATGGCGTGCCGCTGAATCTCGCGGACCAGCACCTGCTGCGCCTCGCTGCCGACCTTGACCTCGATCAGGGTCGAGCCGCTCACGCGGGCCAGGAGGCGGGTGGCCTCGCGGCCGTCGATCTCGAGCGCCTGGGGATCGGCATCCAGACCGTAGATCACGGCCGGGATGATCCCCTGGCGGCGCAGCGCCCGTGTCTGCTTCCCGATCACCGTCCGGGGTCGGGCATTCAACGAACGTGTTTCCATTCCTCAAAACCCTCCGGAGCGCCTCTCACCCTGTGCGGGTTACCCTCGCTCCTCTAGAGTGACTCACCGGAGACCGGTGGCTTGAACGATCAGCGGCGTCGGATCCAGCGGCCGACGAGCAGCATCATGCCCAGCGTCACGCCGCCGATCAGCCCGGCCAGCAGCGCGCCGCGCGTATCCAGGATCGTCTCAACCGGGCCGTTGACCTGGCGCGCCAGCAGGACGACCGCCGAGCTGTTGTGCATCTCGGCCTCACCGGCGATGACCAGGCCGGCGCGCGACTCATTCAGCTGCATGACCTGCGCCGAGGCTCCGCCGGCCGTGCCGGCCTCGATCGCCATCTGGTCGGCGCGGGCGGCCACGGCCAGCGAGCGCTGCATCTCGACGTTGCCTGCGTTGATCACGCCTGCCCCGCCCAGGTCGATGGCCACGTCGGAGGCCGTGATGGTGCGGGCGCCGCCCTGGTGGATGTGGACGTGCTCGGCCTCCACTCGCCCAATGGTTCCGCCGCTGAGATTGACGACATCCGCCGTCAGGTCGCTCTGCTCTTCCCCTTGGGCCGCGAATGCCATGTCGCCTCCGAACGCCGGGCATGCAGGCGGCCTCGATCGTGCCCGAGGCCGCTGAGGACCGACTCGGCCATTCTAACGGCTGGCGGCTCGGGCGTCAACCGCGCGTTGACCCGCCTGCTCCGCCATGTTAAACTCACCGATTGGCAATGTCCCG
>DAIRVC010000076.1:0-12084 GCA_036803025.1 Anaerolineales bacterium | reverse complement strand
TGGGAACGGACGAAGGCGGCCCACGGCGAGCAGGCGGCCGATGCCGAGCAGCGTGCGGCGATCGAGTCCGGCCGGCTGCTGGTCAAAGACGTCATCGCCGACATCGCCTTCCAGCAGATGCTGACCCGGGCCACCGAGTTCGACGTCATCGCCACCATGAACCTGAACGGTGACTACCTGTCCGACGCCGTGGCGGCCGAGGTCGGGGGGATCGGGATCGCCCCGGGGGCCAACATCAACTTCGAGAGCGGGCACGCCGTCTTCGAGGCGACGCACGGCACGGCCCCGAAGTACGCCGACAAGGACGTGGTCAACCCGGGCTCGGTCATCCTGAGCGGGGAGATGCTCCTGCGCCATATCGGCTGGCGCGAGGCGGCCGGCCTGGTGATCCGGGGCATGGAAGGGGCCATCGGCGCCCGCACGGTCACCTACGACTTCCACCGCCTGATGCAGGGGGCGACGCTGCTGAAGTGTTCCGAGTTCGGCGAGGCCGTCGTGCGGCATATGGATTGAGTCGGCTCCGGCGGCACCCCCGGAAAAGCGGCCATTGACAGACGGGGCCAAGTTGTATATACATGTATACATCTATGAAGGCACCCGTCGACAAAGCCAATCCCATCCCGCTCTACCTGCAACTGGCCGAGTGGCTGGAGTCACGCATTGCCCAGGGCGAGCTGCCGGTGGGGGCCCGTCTGCCGCCCGAGACCGCCCTGGCGGACGAGTTCGAGCTGAACCGCAACACGGTGCGACAGGCGATCGGGCTGCTGGTGCAGAAGGGCCTGGTCCAGAAGCACAAAGGCGTCGGGACCTTCGTCACCCGCCAGGACACCCTCTATCCGGTGCATGAGCTCGGGCGGATGACCAGCTTCGTCGACGACTTCGAGGTCAACACGGTCGCCGTCGAGAACGTCATCCTGGCTCAGGAGCGCGCTCGCGCCTCAGCCGAAGTGGCCGAGCGGCTGGGCATCCCGCCCGGTAGCGCGGTGGTGCGCCTCGAGCGGCTGCGCATGGCTGACCGCACCCCGTTCGTCCTCGAGCGCGGCTACTACCCCATCGAGGGCTTCGGCGAGCTGTTGCGCATGGACGTGCGCGGATCGATCTACCAGCTGTTGGTCGAGCAGTTCGAGGCCGACCTGCACCATTCGGCCCAGACTCTGCGGGCCATCCGACCCACGCGCGATATCGCACTCAAGCTGCGCATCAACCGCAACATCCCGTGCATCTTCCTGGAGAGCCTGGCCTACACCTCGGCCAACGTGTGTATCGAGGTGCTGCAGTCGTACTATCGGGGCGACCGTTATCTGTTCCGTGTCGAAAGCGGCCAGTACAGAAGGGAGATGCACTCGGCCGCGGTGGGGTAGGCGTTGGCCAGCCACCGGCGCGCCCGCGAGCATCCGCCCTGACCGCATCCGACCGGCCCGGCCCGCCCCGCGGGCGAGAGCTCTCATACAAGAACAAACGTCTCAAGGAGACCGGCAATGAAGAAGATCGACGAGTACTTTGTCCCGTGGCTGAAAGGGCAGAAGATGTATGTCTCGTCACACATCGATCTGGCCTGGAAGCGCCCCGAGCTGCACCGCATGATGTCGAACGAGAACCCTTTGCCGCCCTCGGACAAGGTCATCGAGGCGATTCTCAAGTACGGCAAGATGGCCAACCGCTATGCGGATCAGGGTTTCGCCGTGCGCCAGAAGATCGCCGACATCAACGGCCTGGATGGGATCGAGAACGTCCTGCTGGGCAACGGCTCGAGCGAAGTCTACGACATGATCTGGCGTTCGTTCGTCGCACCGGGCGAGGAGGTCATCCAGCAAACCCCCTGCTTCGGGATCTACAAGCTGCGCGGCGGAATCGTCGGGGCCAAGATGGTGTCGGTGCCGATGATCTACAAGGACAAGCAGCTCCTGTTCGATCCCGACGGAGTCCTCAAGGCCATCACGCCCAAGACCAAGATCATCGTCATCACCAATCCCAACAACCCGACCGGCAACTTCATGAAGGCGGACGACTTCGTCCGCATCGCTGAGACCGGCCTCCCGTTTGTCGTCGACGAGGCCTACATCGAGTACTCCGGCCTGGGCAAGTCTCAGGTCAAGCTGACGAAGAAGTACAAGAACGTCATCATCACGCGCACCCTGTCCAAGGCCTACGGACTGGCGGGCATGCGCTTCGGGTATGCCTTGGGCCATAAAGACGTGATCGTGCAGATCGCCGCCACGCTCATCCCCTGGAACGTGAGCACTATCGCCATGTGGGCCGCCCTGGCGGCGCTGGAGGATGGCGCCGGCCTGCAGGAACGCGTGGAGTTCAACAACCAGGAAGTCGAGTACATCGAGACCGAGGTCGGCAAGATCAAGGGCATCACCGTCTTCCATTCCAATGGTAACTACATCCTGTTCGACTCGGCCATCCCCGGCAAGACCGGCAAGGGTATGGTCGATCACGGTGTAAAGAAGGGCCTGATCTTGCGCGGCCAGGACCCGATGTACGGGAGCGAGGGGTGGTTCCGGGTGACCATCGGCTCCCATGCAGAGAACGAGCTGTTCGTGAACGCGGTCCGGGAGTACTTCACACACTAGACCAGCACTGCGCACATCCCGCAGGAGGTTGCCGCCATGGCAGAAAGCGTTGTTGAACGACTGCAGAGCACCAACCCCGACATGGAGATTTGGTGGGACTCGTCCCCCCTGATCTTCGATTCGTGGGTCAAGAAGATGACCGAGGCCGCACCGGCCGGCCAGAAGAAGGAGCTCGAGTCCCAGCTCAAGCGGCTGTTCTTCTGGGACGACATGTCCAAGAGCGTGTTCCGCGGCTGCACCACCAATCCGCCGCTCTCTCTGGGCGCCATCAAGGACAACCCGGCGCTGTGGGAGAAGTGGGTCGACGACCAGATCAAGGCCCAACCGGGCATCACGCTCGAGGCGCTGTGGTGGATGACCTACAAAGAGGTCGTCAGGCGCGGGGCCGAGAAGTTGATGCCCATCTACGAAGCCTCCAACGGGCGCTTCGGCTGGGTTTCGGGACAGCTCGACCCGCGCCTGTTCACCGAGAACGAGAAGATGTACTCGCAGGCGGACGAACTGGCGGCCCTGTCGAAGAACGTGATGATCAAGGTCCCCGGCAGCCAGCAGGGCGTCGACGTGGTGCGCTACCTGACGGCCAAAGCCATCTCCACCAACGTGACCACCTGCTTCACGCTGCCGCAGATCATGGCGGTCGCCCGGGCGGCCATGGAGGGCCACGAAGAGGCCAAGAAGAACAAGGTCGACACCAGCCACTGGCGGGCCGTGATCACGCACATGCTGGGCCGCCTGACCGAACGCGAGGTCATCTGGGAGCAGGCCGCCTACTACAAAGTGCCGTGGACCGATGCCGACAGGCGCTGGTTCGGGTTGGGCGTCTTCAAGCGCGCCTACCAGCTGCTCAAAGAGGGCGGCTACGTCAGCAAGTTGCTGCTGTGCTCGATGCGTCCGGGCCCCCTGGCCAACGGCAAGATGCGCTACTGGGACGTCGAGGCGCTGGCGGGCGGCGATATCGTCTTCACCCTGCCGCCCTACGCGCTCGAGCCGATGTTTGCCATGGGCGATCAGCTCGACCTGCGCCCGGGTGCCATCGACGAACCGATCCCTGAATCGACCCTCGAGAAGATCTACGAGATGCCGTATACGATGCAGGCCTTCGAGCCGAACGGGATGTCGCTGGACCAGTTCAACACCCACCCGGCCACACTCTATACCGTCAAGGACTTCACCAAAGCCGTGGCCGGGGTGGAGGAGTTCTGCAAGGGCCGCATGGTCAAGGCCGGGCTGAAGGTCTAACCCGCCAGCGGACCCTGGGGTCCGAAGAAGCTCTGCGAGACGGCCCGCCCCGTCGGCTGCGCTTGACGGGGCGGGCCCGCGCAGGCCGAGGCATCAGGTGGGCGCATGCATGCGAGCGGCGTGATCCTGGATCTGGATGGGACGGTGTGCCTGGGCAGCGCGCTCTTGCCCGGCGCGCGGGAGACCGTCGAGTTCCTGCGCCGGCAGGGCCTGCCCTGGCTGTTCCTATCCAACACCCTGGACCACCCACAGGTCTTCGCCGAGCGGCTGACGCGCTTTGGGCTGCCGACCTCGCCGGAGGAAATCGTCACCGCGCCGATGGCCGCGCTAGATTATCTGGCGCGGGCTGCGCCGGACGCCCGGCTGTTTGTCATCGGCGAGCCGCCGCTGGCAGAGCAGCTGGCGGTCGCCCACAGGCTGACGGATGACCCACAGGACATCGATGCTGTCGTGGTCAGCATCGACTACGCCTTCGACTACCACAAGCTCGAGACCGCCTTTCGGGCCCTGCGGCGCGGCGCTCGCTTCCTGACCACCAACCTCGACCGGACCTGGCCCACGCCCGACGGATTGGTCCCCGACACGGGCGCCATTCTGGGCGCGCTCGAAGCCTGCTCGCGGCGCAAGGTCGACGCCGTCCTGGGCAAGCCGTCGGCACTGATGGCCGAGCTGGCGCTGAAGCGGCTGGGCACGCCGGCTGGCCAGACCTGGATGGTCGGTGACAGCCTCGAATCCGACGTCGGGCTGGGGTGTCAGGCCGGGATGACCACGGCCCTCGTCTTGACCGGGGTCACCCGCCGCGAGGACATCGGCCGCGGCGATCTGCGCCCGGACCACGTCCTGGACAGCCTGAACGAGCTGCCGGCGCTGCTCGGCGCTGACCTGTGAGGCGGTGGTGATGCGCCCGGCGCTGATCCTAGATGTCGACGGTACGGTCTGGCGCTACGGTCAGCTCATCCCCGGCGCGGCGGAGGCGCTGCAGGTCTTGCGCCGGGATGGGCATCCGTTACTGTTCCTCTCCAACAATCCCATTCCCCCCGAGCTCTACGCTGAGCGTCTCAATGCCCTGGGCGTCCCGGTCGCTCCGGCTGAGATCCTCACCTGCCTGACGATCTTACTGGCTGAGCTGCGCCGCGAGCCGGCAGCGCGGGTCTACGTTCTGGCCGACGACCGGCTGCGCGAGCGCCTGGCGGAGACGCAACCCATCGCCGCCGAACCGGCCTCGATCGATATCGTCCTGGCGACCGGGCCGTACGACCTGACCTACGACCGGCTGAAGATCGCCTTCCAGGCCCTGCGTCGCGGGGCGCGCTTTTGGGCCACGAACGCCGACCCGTTTGTTTTGGCGCCCGCCAGCGGCGAGGTGCCTCACACGGCCGCCGTGATTGGCGCGCTGCGGGGCTGCACCGGCCGCAGCGTCGAGTGCATGACCGGCAAACCTTCGCCTCTCAGTGCCGAGGCCGCTCTGGCGCGGCTGGGATGCGCGCCGGGCGAGGCGATGATCGTCGGCGACGGGCTGGACACGGACATCGCCCTGGGGCGCAACGCCGGTCTGCGCTCGGTGCTGCTGCTGAGCGGTGTTACTCAGCGGAAGGACCTGCTGGACTCCCCGCTGCAGCCCGATTACGTGCTGGACTCGCTGGCCGACCTGCCGGATCTGCTCCACGGAGCTGCAGGCGCCTAGGCGTTGTCCCGTCTATGGGACATCGAAATACGCCTGCCCCCCTGGCCAGGGAGCGCAGGGGGGCAGGCCGAACATCAATGTTGTCGATGCGGCGCTGGTCAGGCGCGAATGCGTTCGCCCCTCGGATCGAAAAGTGGCTCTCTCTCGACCGTCAGGCCAATCCGCTCACCGAACAGCTCGATGACCAGCCTTGTCCCGGGCTTGGCGATATCCAGCGGCAGGTAGCCGAAAGCGATGCTCTTCTTGACGCTGTAGCCATAGCCGCCGGAGGTGGCCCAGCCGACGACCTTGTCGTCCTTGAAGATCGGCTCGTTGCCCAGGGCGATGGCCGTCGGATCGTCCAGGCTCATGCAGCACAGTTTCTGCTTGATGCCCTCCTTCTTCTGCTTCTGCAGCGCCTGCTTGCCGCGGAACTCGGGCTTGTCGAGCTTGACGAAGTAACCCATGCCGGTTTCGTAGGGGGTGTAGTCGGGGGTGATGTCGGCGCTCCAGTAGCGATAGCCCTTCTCCAGGCGGAGCGAATCGATCGCCTTGTAGCCGGCGGCGACCATCCCGAAAGGCTGACCGGCTTCCCAGAGCGTGTCCCACAGCTTCTGTCCGTATTCCATGCCGCAGTAGAACTCCCAACCCAGCTCCCCCACGTAGGTGACGCGCATGGCGATGACCGGCACATTGCCGATCGTGAGGCGCCTGGCGGTCATGTACGGGAAGCCCTCGTTGGAAACGTCGCTCTTGGTGAGCGATTGCAGGATCTGGCGCGCCTTGGGACCCCATAATCCCAGGCAGGCGTAGGACGAGGTCACGTCCTCGACGGCCACCGAGCCGTCATCCGGCGTGTGCAGCCGGATCCAGTTGATGTCGTGCACGCCGAAGGCGGTGCCGGTGACGATCAGGAAGCGGTCGTCGGACAGGCGGCTGGCGGTGAAGTCGCATTCGATCCCGCCGCGCTCGTTGAGCATCGAGGTGTAGATGACGCTGCCGACCGGCTTGTCGACGTCGTTGGCGCACATCTCCTGCATGAACTTGAGCGCGCCCGGGCCGCGCACTTCGATCTTGCTGAAGGATGATTCGTCGAACAGTCCGGCGGCCTCACGCACCTGGAGGTGTTCGTAGCCGACGGCCGATGACCAATGGGCGGCGGCCCAGCCGCGCGGCTTGTAGCCGTGCGAGGCCAGCTTCTCGTAGGGCGCATACCAGTTGGGGCGCTCCCAGCCGAACTTCTCGCCGAAGGAGGCGCCCAGTTCCTTCTCGCGGGCGTAGGCCGGTCCCAGGCGGAAGTTGCGCTCGGTCTGGCGTTCCTCGCCCGGCAGGTGGATGTCGTAGTAACGCGAGTTGCTCTCGATGGTGCGGTGCAGGGTGAACTGCTGGCTGACGTAGTGCGGGCCGAAGCGGCGCACGTCCAGCCGCCAGCAGTTCCACTCGGGAGTGCCTTCGATGATCCACTCGGCCATGGCCTTGCCGATGCCGCCGGCGCCGGCCAGCCCGTGGGCGCAGAAGGCGCACGCCACCCAGAAGCCCTTGACATCGGTTGGGCCGAGCAAGAACTCGCCGTCAGGCGTGAACCCCTCCGGGCCGTTGAGCAGTTGAACGATCTCGGCCTTCTCGACAGCCGGAACGCGCTTGATCGAGTTCTCCATCAGCGGGGTGAAGCGCTCCCAGTCGGGAGGCAGGAGCTTGTACTTGAAGTCGGCGGGGATGCCGTCCAGCCCGAACGGCATCGGGTTCTTCTCGTAGCCGCCGGTGATCAGGCCGCCGACCTCCTCGCGCCAATAGACCAGCAGGTCGGGGTCGCGCATGGTCGGGACGTCGTGGTCGAGACCCTCGATGGGCTTGGTGATCAGGTACAGGTGGGCGAAGGGGATGATCGGCAGGGTCAGGCCGACCATGCGGGCGATCTCGTTCCCCCATTGCCCGGTGGCGTTGACCACCACCTCGGTCTTGATGGCGCCCTTGTCGGTCACGACCTCATCGACGCGGCCGTTCTTCAGGTTGATGGCCGTCACGACGGTCTCGGTGAAGATCCTGGCGCCGCGGTTCTTGGCGCCGGCCGCCAGGGCGTTGGTCAGGCCGGTCGGGTCGATGCTGCCGTCGGTCGGGGTGAAGACCGCGCCCAGGACGCCCTCGGGATTCATCATGGGCCACATCTTGTGGGCTTCGGCGGTGCTGATCAGCTCGAGCGGCATGCCGAATGAGCGCGCATAGCCCACCTGGCGCTTGAGCTCCTGCATGCGCTCGGGCGAGGAGGCCAGGCGCAGACCGCCCAGCTCGCGCCAACCGGTATCGACCCCGGTCTCGGCCTTGAGCTTGCGGTACAGGTCGGTGCTGTACTTCATCATGCGTGTCAGGTTGAAATCCGAGCGCAACTGGCCGACCAGGCCGGCCGAGTGCCAGGTCGAGCCGCAGGTCAACTCGCCGCGTTCGAGAATGACGACGTCCTTCCATCCCATCTGGGTGAGATGGTAGGCGATGCTTGCACCGCCCACGCCGCCGCCGATGATGACCACCTGCGCCTGGGTGGGGAGTTTAGGCGCCATGCACAACCTCCTGTAGCCATGTTGCGTAGCTGGGATCTTTCAACTTTCCGGACATGCGCCGAAAGTGCTTGTCGGCATATTCCCGGAAATCGAAGTCGAGTTTGGAAATACCGGTCTGCAGAATGCCCCACATCGCCTCGCGGAAGTCGGACATGATCTTCATCAATTTGAGGCGAGCCATGCGGGCGGGTGTGAGCGCGCCGAAGTAGGCCTCCAGCAGAAAGCGGTCCTGGGACTCTTCGAAGTCGTGGCTGATGGCGAAATTGGCCAGGTCGAAGAAGACATCGCCCATGCCGGCGTATTCCCAGTCCAGGATGCGCAGGCGGCCGTCGTCGAGGAAATTGCCGTTGAGCAGGTCGTTGTGGCAGGGGCGCGGTTGGAAAGCGTCCTTGAGAAAGGCGGCCTCGATCTCGGCTTTGCGGTCGATGAACCAGCCGAAGTCCTGCGGGAAGTCCACGCCGTAGCGGCGGGCCGTCTCGGCATACGTCTCGACCACCCGGAAGGGAGAGAAGGTCCCGGGGACGGGCGGCATGGCGTGGATCTGGAGCAGCGCCTCGACCACGCGGCGGATGTTCTCCGGTCGACGGAGCTCTTCGGGCGGGAGGGGGCGGGCGTCCTTGAGGAAGCGAGTGACCAGGTAGCCCTCCGGGCGCAGGAAGGCGACGACCTGCGGGGCGATGCCGAGCTCGGCCGCCAGGCGGCTGGCGATGTGCTCGTTCTCCCGGTCGATGCCGAGCAGGTCGGTGTTCGCGCCGCTGATGCGCAGGACGAAGGCCTGGTCGCCTGCATCGATGCGGTAATTCTCGTTGGTGATCCCGCCCCCCAGGCTGGAGACCTTCAGATCCTTGCGGCCGGCCCACTCGGGCACGCGGGCGATCACCTGGTCTACTGCGGTGCGCATGAACGCCCCCCGGCGCGGCACAGGCTAGCGGCGCCAGACTGAGCCTGGATGGGCCATGGCGGAGACGATGTCGTAGGTGGAGATCACGCCGAGCGGCATCGACTCGGGCACTTCCGGATCGACGACCACCAGGCGGTGATGGTGGTGTTCGATCAGCTGGTCGGCCGCCTCACGCAGCGTGGCCGCCGGCGCGATGGTCAGGGCCGGGTGCATCACCTCGGCCGCGGTAGCCTCGCCGCAGCCGTCGGCCTTGCAGTAGGCGAGCAAATCCAACCCGCTGATCACACCCAGCGGCTTGCCGAAAGCGTCGACGACGATCGTCGAGCGGTAGCCGGCGTCGGTCATTCCGCGGGCGATCTCGGCCACCGGAGTGCCATCGCGGCAGACGAGCATGGTGTGCGACATGACGTCCGCCACGGTGCCTCGTTTCGCGGGGCGCATGGAGGCCATATGGGCGACCAGGTCGGAGACCGACAGCACGCCGATCGGCTTCTGTCCCTCGGTCACCAGCAGGCGGCTGATGCCTTCGTCGACCATGCGTTTGGCGGCGTGCGCGGCCGGCGCGCCGGCGTCGATGCTGGCCACCGGTGTGGTCATCAGCTCGCCGGCCGTCATGCGCCGCATCGCCTCCAGGCTGGCCTGGTCGGTGGACAGCCATTCGGCGGCCAACAGGTCGAAATCCGAGATCAGGCCCAGGGCGCGTCCGTCGCGATCGGCGACGATGAGTGCATGGACATGCTGGACGGTCAGGAGCGAGGCGACCTCGCCCAACGTGGTGTCGGGTCGGCAGGTGATCAATCCCGGATGCATGAGCTCACGGACCTGCTTGCTCACCGGTGGTCTCCTTTCAGCGAGACGCTCGGCAGACGGGCTAGTGGACCTCTTCGACGTCCTTGTACCACTTGACGCGATCGCCGACGCGGGCGCGCAGGCGCCAGGCCATCGACTTGGGCTCGGCCTCGATGCGAGCCAGCGCCTCGGCCACCTGATCGTGGACGCGGGCCTTCTCCTCGTTCTTCAGCTGTGGATAGTTCGGGGCCAGCTGGCGCACCTTATCCAGATTCATGGTCACCGTGCGGTACAGCCCCCAATCGTCGGCGCACAACTTGGCGACCCGCTTCATATTGACGCTTTCCTGATCGGCCTCTCCCAACGAATGCTCGAGCAGGAGCATGATGGTGTCGATGACGTCCTTCTCGTTGATCTGGACGATCTGCATCTTCTCGAGCAGCAGTTCAGCCAGCGGCAGGGTCAGAGTCTCGTTCTCCAGGCGGCCGCTCCAGGGGATGACATGGCAGAAGTCGAGCTTCTCGTAGAAGACGTCGACGTGGATCTTCGTGGCCGGATTGTGGAAGATCGCCCGACCGCCTTCGGTGACGACGAAGACCTCGCGCTCCTCGACGTACCCCAGGCCGGCCATCAAGGCCCGCACCCCGCTGGCTTCGCGCGAGTAGCCGGCCAGGTCGATGTCGGTGTAGGCGCGGCCCATGCGCTCCTGGAGATGCCCGAACTTCGGGCAGCGGGAGAAGAATGCCAGGGCCCCCAACAATCGCAGCGTGACCCCGGCGGCGTTGCCGGCCTCGACGATGCGTTTGACTTCCGACTCGAAGCGCTGCCTGGCGGCCCGATCCTGCGGGACCATCCCGACCGTCTGCTCTGGCATGGCGTCCCACCCCAGCTGGTTGTGCTCGAGACGTGCTTCGGCACGTTGAATTATAGCCGAAACATCAGGATCTTGCAAAAGGCTTCAAAATCACTCATAATAACTTGGCCTGCGTCGCCCATCGCTCATTTGCATCCAGGAGACCCTCCGGTGGTGGGGCCAGGCGTGGTCCCAGGTGAGCAAGGGCCTTATCCCAGCTCAGCGACGGCGAGAGATTCTGGTCTACTTGCGGGTGCATCAGATCGCCCGCACCGCCGCGCTGTGTGACCTGCTGGGCGCGTCTGAGGCGACCATCCGCCGCGACCTGGAGCACCTGGAGCGCGACGGCCTGCTTGAGCGGACGCACGGCGGCGCGGTGCTGACGCAGCGCTTGCCCACCGAACCGGCCTACGCGCACAGCGCCCTGGCGCACCCGGACGAGAAGCGCTGGATCGGACGCCAGGCGGCGGCGCTGGTCGAAGACGGCGACACGATCTTCCTCAACAGCGGCACGACCATCGCCGAGGTGGCTCGCCACCTGGCCGCCCGCAGCGATCTGCAACGCATTACGGTCATCACCAACAGCCTGACGGCGACCCTGGAAATGGGCGGGGTCGGCTTCGAGGTCATCCTGCTGGGCGGCGCCTTCCGCCCCCTGGCCAACTCGACCTTCGGCCCCTTCGCCACCGGGACGCTGCGAGGCGTTTCAGCCGATAAAGCCTTCATCGGCGTGGATGGCATCACGCTCAAGTACGGCTGCACCACCCCGGCCGCGGCCGAGGCCGAGATCGCCCAGGTGATGATCGAGCGCACCCGCGGACCGGTCCTGGTCGTGGCTGACCACAGCAAGTGGGGTGTGGTCTCGAACTTCGAGATTGCCCGGCTGGATCAGATCCATGGGCTGGTTGTCGATGAGGGGCTGACGCACGAGGCGCGGGACGCATTGGAAGCCCATGCGCTGCGCGTGTGGATCGCTGGGGCGGAAGGGTGATCCCTCCCGAGTAGCGTCCATTCCGCTCCGGAAGACAAAGCTCCCCAACTTCCGAAGTTCGGAGTAACTTGCACGCTGGAGGAGCCGGGGGCTTCAGAAGTTGGATGCGGATCAGCCTCCCCTCTCCGCCCGCCTGCGCTCGCGGCGCGCCGCCCGCTCGGCGGCCGCGCCGCCCTCGGCTTTGGCGCCGGCGCGCTGGGTGCGCAGCCAGGCCAGGCAGTTCTCGTCGCGGCCCATGAACACGTCCGAGGCCAGCACCGTGTTGCGAATGGCCTCCAATGGGTTGGTGATGGCGCAGGTCAGTCCGGCGCCGATGGCCATCGCCAGGAAGGCGGCGTTGAGCGCCGGACGGCCCGGCAGACCGAACGACACGTTCGATGCGCCGCAGACCGTGTTGACGCCCAGATCGTCGCGCAGCCGGCGCACCAAAGTGAACAGCGACAGCCCGGCGGTCGGGACGGCGCCGATCGGCATGGCCAGCGGGTCGATGAGCACATCCTGCCGCGGGAGGCCG
>DAIRVC010000075.1:0-12101 GCA_036803025.1 Anaerolineales bacterium | reverse complement strand
CCACCGCCACCCACACCGCCACCCCCACGCACACCCCGACTTCGACCGCGACGCCGACGGTCACCCCCACCCCGACGCCGACACCGATCTTCGCCGACGTGCCCGCCAGCCACTGGGCGCACGACTACATCGAAGCCCTCTACAACGCCGGCTTCGTCGTCGGTTGCCAGTCCACCCCGGTCCGGCTGTACTGCCCGGAGCGAATCCTGAGCCGGGCCGAGTCGGCCGTCTTCGTCGAACGCGGCCAGCATGGTGCCCTGGTGGACCCACCCTACCCGGCCCCAACCAGCGCAACCTTCATCGATGTGCCAACCTCCTTCTGGGGATTCGGCTGGATCGAAAGCCTGTGGGCGGACGAGTTCACGGCCGGCTGCGCGACCGACCCGCTGGCCTTCTGCCCTGACCGAACCCACACGCGCGCCGAAGGCAGTGTCTTCTTCCTGCGCATCAAGAACGGCGCAGCCTATTCGCCCAGCCCAGCCACCGGCCTGTTCGCCGACGTCGCCCTGACAGATTGGTATGCCGACTGGGTCGAGGCGGCCTACTTGGCAGGCATCCTCACCGCTTGCCAGACCGATCCCCTGGCGGCTTGCCCCGAAGCGCCTCTCAATCGTGCCTGGGCCGCTTACATGATGGTTCAGGCCAGACTGACTCCCGAATCTTAGGCGGGCCTAAATCCTCCTGATCCTCAAGCAGGTCGCCGCTGCCGCACCCACCGGTCACGGATGTCCGCGGCCGGCTAGCCCGGTCCTTGCATCAGATGGACCGCCGCACGCCAGCGCGCAACGGGCCCGCAGCTGGTGGCGCACCATTAGTCCGGGCTCGATTTGTACTCAACTCCGTCAAGGTGACCATGGTCCGGTTGTCACACGCACGTCGGGCGGTTACCATCAGGATAGGGAGCCGGAACTCCGGAGCGTTGGCCGTACGAAGGAGTTGGACAGCCTGGGCCGAGCCCAGGCCACACAAGATTCATTGCGGGGGTAGCGATGGACATCGCCAAGAAACGGACCTCACCCAAGCGCCTGCGGCTTTCCGTGTTGGCGTTGGTCGTAGTCCTCACCAACCCGACGGGGGTGTTCCAGGCTCCTCCCGCGACTCAGGCCCCACTTAGCAGCGATCTGCGCGCGCCGGGACTTGGGGGCCAGGCGGTGTCGGCACCGCGAGCGATCACTCTGCCCGAGGGCCCGATCGTCGTCGACCACACCTCGGTAGCGCTCTTCGAGCAGATCCCCGAAACCTACCTGCAGGCAGCCGCCAACCTGAGAATGTTCTTCATGGATCGCTCCGTCGGCGGCAACATCGACGGCGGGCTGGATTGCCTCGCCTATGCCTCGGACGAGGTGGCGCCTAACTACTGCGTGCGCCACGAACACGTCGTCCCGGCCTTCTCCGTGAGCCCCTCCGAACTGAACTGGGCGCGCAGCGGCGGCTATGACCGCAGCCGCTGGGTGTACCAGTACTGGCCGGAATCGGGCTGCGGGGAATGGTACGACAAGGTCGGCTGCTTCATGTCCGTGCTGGATCCGATCATCCAACAGTACGACGTGGTTTCGTTCCAGTTCAGCTACCTGGAAGTCGGCGAAGCCTCGACGATCGAGGATCAACCCGGCGGGTACCTGTGGAACAACCCCTCGCGCCTGGACGTGTTCGATCAGGAAGCCTACGAGGCGGCCCACCCGAATCAGGTCTTCATCTACTGGACGACCAGCTTGTCACGCGGCATCGGGACGGACGAGGCCACTGCGTTCAACGACCAGATGCGGCAGTACGCGATCGCCAACGGCCATCCGCTGTTCGACGTGGCCGATATCGTGTCGCATGACCCGCAGGGCAACCCATGCTACGACAATCGCGACGGCGTGCCCTACGACAACGGCAACCAGTCGGAAAACTACCCCAATGACGGGCAGAACACCCTGGCCATCTGCCAGCACTACACCACCGAGGTGGACGGGGGGCACTTGGGCAGCGTCTCGGCCGGTGCGATCCGCGTGGCGAAAGCCTTTTGGGTCCTGATGGCGCGCATCGCCGGCTGGGACGGCGGCGCCTCGCCCTCGCCGACCTCAACGCCGACTCCGACTCGAACGGTCACCCCCACTCCGACGCCCACGCGGACCCCGACGGCGACGGCAGCGCCGGCGCAGATCTTCGCCGACGTTCCGGTCACACACTGGGCGCACGACTATATCGAGGCGCTGTACAACGCCGGGTTTGTCACCGGCTGCCAGACCACTCCGACTCGCCTGTACTGCCCCGACCGCGTCCTCAACCGGGCTGAATCGGCCGTCTTCGTCGAACGCGGGCAACACGGCGCGCTGAGCGCGCCGCCGTATCCTGCGCCGGCGACGCCGACGTTCACCGATGTTGCCTCATCGTTCTGGGGCTACGGCTGGATCGAAAGCCTGTGGACCGATGGCTTCACTGTCGGCTGCGCGACCAATCCGCTGGCCTACTGCCCCGATCGATCCCACACACGCGCCGAAGGTTCGGTCTTCTTCCTACGCGTTCGAAACGGCGCAAGCTACAGTCCACCGGCCGCGGTCGGGCTGTTCACCGATGTCGCCCTGACAGATTGGTATGCCGGTTGGGTCGAAGCGGCATACAACCAGGGCATCCTGCCCGCGTGCCGCACCAGCCCGCTGGCCTTCTGTCCAAACACCTTCCTCGACCGGGCCTGGGCCGCATACGGCATGGTCCAGGCCAAGGGGATCCCACTGCCCTGAGCGTCGGGCCCGATCGCGGAAGAGCCGGCTACTCGATCATGAGCTGAGACGGCCCCCGCACGGGGAGCCGGGCGGGCATGCCGCCCGCCGCCGCTCAAGGCCCGCCCCGAACGTAGATGCGCAACTCGACCACGGCCTGTCCCGAGAACGCCTGTTGCTCGAGCAGGGTGCAGCGCGCCCCCAGCCAAATGGCCTCGCGCTGCAGCCCGTAATCCGGCGCCTCGGAAGAATCGAAGTACCACAGGCGCTGTCCTTGCGTCCCCAGTCGGCCGAACAACTGCCGGGAGGCGTCGCCGAGTTCCCCGGTGGGGAGCGCTTCCAGTTCGGCTGATCCAGGGATCTCAAAGGGGAGTGAGAACCACGCCACCGGCGAGTCCCAGTGGTTGAGGAAGTACGACCACAACGGGGTGCCGTACGAATCAACTACCACCAGGTCGCCGTTCCGACCGCCCTGGCTCCAGGCGGCCAGCGCCTGGGCGAACTCCGGCCGGTCGCCGCCGAAGCGCGGATCGGCGCGCACCAACCACAGGGTCGGGAAGATCGGGAGCACCGCCGCGGCCAGGATGAGGGCCGTCCCTGCCCGTCCCAGCGCGGCGTGGTGGAACCGCCGTCCGAGAGCGAGCAGCAGGGAGAGCCCGATCAGGACCGCGATCACAGCCGCAGCTGCAGCAAGGACGCCAGGGGCCGCGCGCATCCGCCACCAAACGGGCAGCCAGGCGGAGGGATCGCCCAACCCGTGGAGCTGCGCAGGAATGGCCAGGAAGCGAACATCCCACGCCGAGGCCGGCGAGGCGGCGGCCCGGCCTTGCTCGCGCCAGACGTTCTCGCCGACACGCCAATCGACCATCGCGCCGGCCGCCTGGATGATCATGCTGCCGCCGAGCACAATCCCCAGGGCAATCCATCCGCGCCGGCCGGAACGCAGCCGATCGACCACGGGCGCCGCCACCAGCAGCAAGCCCGGAAACGCCGGGAGCATGTAACGCAATCCCCAGCCAACGGCGCCCGCCCACGCCTGGCGATAGAAGAGCGCCTGTGCCAGGGCGAGTCCAAGGGTACCGGCCAGGATCGGAGTGGACAGCCGCCGATCGCCACGCCGCAGCCCGGCCAGCGCCAACAGGAGCGGCGGGGAGAAAAGGAAGATGCTCTTGGCCGGGCTGATGAACGGCCCCAGTGTCGCAGCGACCAGCCCGGGATCGAGGCTGCCGGAGAAGTGCTCCAGGAGTGAGCGGTAGTAGGCCAGGGAGTAGCGCGCCAGCGGGCCGCTTGCGGGAATGCGGCTCCAGATTGCAGCCAACACGATCAGGGCGATCAAGGGCAGCGCCAGGCGCCGGATGGGGATCCGCGCAGCTCGCAGCCCCGGCAGCGCCGCTGCGGCCGCACCCAGCGCGAATCCCACCCCATAGGCGACAACGGTGTTCTTAGCCAGCAGACCGAGCAGCATGCCGCCAGCCAGTAGGGCAAGACCGAACGCGCGCGCGCGGCCGGCGGCGCGCAGGCTGAGCACCGCGCCCAGTAGCGCCACGCTCACCATGGCCATGGCTAAGGTGTCACGGACCAGCGCGGTGGCGTAGACCGAGGCGATGGTCCCGGCGCCGAACAGGAGCCCGCACCAGCCGGCGGTGGCCGCCGGGAAGCCGAGGGCGGAAACGGTCAGGGATAAGACAACAGCGCTGAAGGCAGTCAGGTACAGGTTGAGCAGGAAGGTCGCCTGTGTACCGCCCAGACCGGCACCGATTGCTGCCCGGTACAGGCCGGCGCTCAAGAGCGTGTGAAGCGGCTCGATCGCCGTCGCCGGGTCGCCCATGGCGGCCAGCTCGCGCACGCGCTGGTTGCCGTACACCTGCGGCTCGTCGAGGCTGCCGCGCAGCGCCAGGCTCTGTGCCCGCGCCGCCAGGATGTGTTCATCATCCAACCGGAAGGCCGCCGAGAAGGTGAGCAGGTAGAGGCTGCAGAGCAGGGCGCCCACGCGCAATGCGGTCGCCAGGGCGCCTCGGATCGTCGGAGATTCGTTCGAGCTAGAGCTCATCCCCGCCCCGGGAAGCGGAGGCGCGGGAAAGGGGGAGGCGTGAGCGCAGCCAGGGATCGCGCGAGACGGCCGAGAGCAGCACGCTGCGAAGCCACATGGTCAGGTAGAGCGGCGAGGCGAGAAGCGTCCGCCGGGCTGTTCCCGCATCAGGCATCAGGCGCAGCCCGGCCACCAGGCCGATCCCATCCACGGCCAGCCACAGCGACGCTGCAAATGCTATCCCCCCCAGGATCCCGTTCCCGCTGTGAACGGCTGCGGTCCAGGAGGCGGCAGCACTGACGGCCTTGAGCGGAAGGATGAAGGTCTTGGGCCGCAGGAACAGCGACTCGAGCAGCGACCATCCCGCCGGTCCGCGCAGGATAAGCCGCAGCACCTCCCGCGGGTGCCGGCGAAGCACGCCGGCCTGGCCCTGCAGCCAGCGTGCCCGCTGGCGGGACGCACCGGGTGCGTCGGCAGGCTTGGGGTCATAGACGCCCGCGCTCCTGACGGGGCAAATCGACTCGCCTGAGCTGGCGATCAGGACGGTCAACTCGATATCCTCGGCACGAGTCGACAGCCGGCTCGCGGCGCGCTCCAGCACATCCCGCCGGATGGCCATGCCGGTGCCGCGCAGCCTCACGGGCCAACCCAGCCGCGCCCGCCAGTCATCGAACACCCGCTGCTCGGTGATCTCGGAGTACGCCGCCAGGAGACCCACCCCGGAGGGCACCAGCACCACCGGCCGGATCTCCGCCTGAGCAGCCGAGGCGCCGCTCGCCATCGCCTGGCGCAACCCATCCAGCAATCCCGGCGAGGGGAGGCTATCGGCGTCGAGGACGACTACCGGCGCCCGGCCGGCCGCGCCGCCGCGCATGCGGTCGACCCACCAGCGCAGCGCCCCGCCCTTCCCCGGCCGGCCTTCGCCCGCCGCGCGCACGTGGACTTCGGCCCCGGAACGTCGCGCCAACTCGACGGTCCCGTCGCTGCACTGATCGGCAACGACATGCAGGCGGTCTTCCGGCCCGAGGCAGCCCGCAAGGTGCCGGAGCGTCTCGCCCAGCACGGTCGACTCATTGCGGGCCAGGATCAGCACGATGAGCGGCGGTTGTGGCGGATTGGCGACTCGCGCTGTGATCGGACGAGCCAGCGTGAGTGCCGGCCCGACAGGGAAAGCCGCGGTCTCCTGGTCGACGGACCAGGCCGGCGGTTCGCCCACTTCCCTCGAACTTCCAAGCACCATCGCCGGCCTCACACCCGCCCTACGGGCAAGGGGTCCCGGGGAAGAGACCCTCGAAGGTCGAGCAGGCCGCCGTAGCCGTGGCCGAAATGTCCTGGGTCGCGGTCGGAGTCTCTGGCGTGGTCAGAAGGGTGTCCAATCCGGGCGGGCAGGTGGGGCACTGGGGGTAGAACCCGGGTGTGGGCGGACAGACCGATGCGCAGTCTTGGATCTCGATGATCGGGAGAAAGCCGAGTCCGAACACCAGGCCGCCGACGAGCAGGGTGATCAGGGCGCCCAGGAACATCCCGAGCAACAGTGTTGGCAGACGGCTGGGGGCCGGCGGCGCCGGGCGCCGCAAGCTTGGTGGGGTCGGATATGCCTCGGTTGGGCGCATCACACCTCTCCTGGGTCGGCCCCCCGGCCGACAACGTCGGGGGAGCATACCACAGTTCGGCCGGCCCGGGCTGACCGGACCCGGCCAGGCGAACAGGTGTTCGCAGCGCTCATGGGGCTGGGACGGGGATGTTCTTAGCCCGGACCATCATGTAGGCGGCCCAGGCGCGGTCGAGCGGAGCATCCGGACAGAACGACAGCGGGGCGGCCTGGCACTCGGGCAGGATGCCTTCGTTGTAGGCCGCCTCCGCCCAATTGAAGTACCACGCCGTGGGCAGCACGTCGGCGAAGATTCCGCTGGCCGCAGGGGGCTCGTAGGCGGCTCCGTTCTTGATGCGCAAGAAGAAGACGCTGCCCTCGGCGCGCGTGTGCTGCCGGTCGGGGCAATAGGCGAGTGGGTCTGTGGCGCAGCCGGCGGTGAACTCATCCGCCCACAGGCTCTCGATCCAGCCGAATCCCCAGTGCGAGAGTGGCACGTCGGCGAAGCTCGGCGCGGGCGGCGCCGGATAGGGAGGATCGGCCGAGGCGCCGTGCTGCCCACGTTCGACGAAGACGGCCGACTCGGCCCGGCTGAGGATTCGCTCCGGGCAGTACAGGCGCACCGGCGTCGACTGGCAACCGACGACATAGCCGGCATTGTAGAGCGCCTCGATGTAGTCGTGCGCCCAGTGCGAGGCGGGGACATCCTCGAAGATCGGCGTCGGCGTCGCCGTAGGCGTGATCGTCGGGGTCGCTGTCGCGGTCGGTGTGGCCGTAGCCGTCAAGGTGGTCGTGGGCGTGCGTGTGGGCGTCGGCGTGGCGGTCGACGTCCGCGTGGCCGTCGAAGTCCGCGTGGCCGTCGCTGTGGGGGTATTCGTCGGTGTCAGCATTGCCTCCAGCGCTGCCAGGGCCGCGTCGAGCTGGATGCGGGGTTTGGTCACCGTCCCACCGGCACGCGTGTCGCTGATCATGACCCCGCTGGAGGCGAGGGCGCCGACAAGCTGATCCACGCTGGCACCGGGCGCGCGCGAGCGCAGCAGGGCGAAGGCACCGGCGACATGCGGGGCGGCCATCGAAGTCCCGTTCCAGTATTCGAAGCCGCCTCCAGGAACGGACGAGTACACGGAAGATCCGGGCGCCAGCAGCGTGAGGAACGAAGCCACGTTCGAGAACGAGGAGATCAAGTTGGAATCGGTGGCCGAGCCGACGCTGACAGCCGAGGAGATGCACGCCGGCGCGGCCAGTGCATTGGTCCGGTATCCGTTCCCCGCGGCGATCACGGTGGCGATACCCGCCGAACGGAGATTGTCGATGCTCCATTTGCGGAAATCGGAATCGCACGGTGCGGTGAACTCGTCTCCCCCGAGGCTCATGTTCACCGCGGCGATCGAGTAGGTGCCGCGCTGGCTGTAGACCCAGTCAAGCGCCGCGATCTGGTCGGAATCGAAGGTCAGGACGCACGGGCTGCTGTAGCCGAGCGAGGTGCAGGTGCCGCCATCGAAGCGGGTGAAGACCTGGACGGCCAGCAGGCTGGCGCCGCGCGCCACGCCGAAGACCGTGGCGCCCGACCCGGCGGCGATGCCGGCCACATGCGTGCCGTGGTCGCAGCCTTCGATCCCGCTGCAGCTCACCCCGGCGCCGGCCCCGATCTGCTGCTCCTGCCCATTCGGGCAGAGCGTGGTGGCGCCGTAACCGGCGTCCGTCGTGGAGAAGCACGCCTGGCCGACGACCTTGCCTGTCAGGAAGGTGTGTGTCCCGTCGACGCCGGTATCCAGGATGGCGATCGTCTGGCCTGCGCCGGTGTAGCCATCGGCCCACACATCATCGGCCCCGATGAGCGGGATGGTCGTCTGCAGGGACGGCCCGGAGAGTCCGTCCTCCTGGAAGCTGACGACCTCCGGATTGCGCAACAGGTCTTCCAGCCCGGCGGCGTCGACGACGACCACGGCCAGGGGCACGTGCTCGAAGCGGCGCAGGACGCGATTGTTGGTGCGCTCGAGCCGGGCTGTCAACGCCTCCAGGGCGCGGTCAATCGCCTCTCGCTGCAGCCGCGCCGCGAGGGCGGAGAGGCGCCCTTCAGGCGCGAAGCCCGTATTGAGGCGGACGATCAGGCGCAGGCTGCCGGATTCCTGAAGCCGCGGCAGAAGCGCGGCGTAGGCTGCGCGCCGGTCGGCGGCCGGACGCGCCTCGCCCGGCGCCGCCCAGGCGGCGGTGAGCAGGAGCGCGAGAAGAAGGAACAGGAAGCGCTGCAGGCGAGGCATGGGTGGTGGTCTCGGCTCACCGCCCAACCAGGGCGGCGACGCCTGCAACGATTCTACCCGGTTCCCACAAGCTGCGCCCCATGAGCTTCGGGCCAGTGGCCTGAGCCCCCTGCTCCCGGCACGCCCCGCGCAAGGCGCCGATCCTTCCCAGGCAGGCGCCGGCCTCCACCGTGTGGCCGAAGGAGCCGATCTCGGTCCGGCGGACGTCGCGAAAGCTCACGTCGGTGCCGCAGGTGGAGGCCGAACGGGGACAGGTAGCCCGGCAGGCCGCTAGCAGCCCGCACGCCGAAGACAGGAGCGTGGCGAATGAGAGAATGCGACGTCCAAGCCCTGCCACCTAGTCCGAATGAGCCGCTCGTAGGGCGCCGAGGGCGGGATAACGGCGCATCCCGTAGATATGAGCGCACACCCCGGGGTGCGGATGGACCATGGCGTGGACAGGCCGGAGGGGCGCTGCCCCGAGAACCAGGAGAGCGACACCGCGGCACCGGTCGTGGTCCGGGCCTCCTCTCGCAGCCACTCAGAGTGCCCGGATGAGACGGTTGAGCGCACCCGCGACGTCCACGAGTTTGCGGCAATCGACCAAGTCCGGGGTATCGCGTTCGGTGTGCGTCACGGTCCTCATCAGCTCCGCCCCCCGCTCGGCCGTGAAAGCCATACAGGGTATCCCCCTTTGGACAAAGAGCATGTGATCGCCGTTGTACCAGGGATCCCCCGCGGCAAACCCCTGGAAGCCCTGCAGGATCGCGTGTGCCTGTTGCTGCAATTCCGCCGTGCAGCCGTAGAAGGAGAAGCTTGTCCCGCCTTGCCTGTATCCGACGTCGTCGACGTTGACGGCCAGCCGGATCCGCCCGAACTCGCTGCCGTAGCGGCGAAGGTACTGCAGTTGTCCGGCGGCGCTGTAGTGGTCCTCGCCATTCAGCGCGGCCAGGTGCACCTCCTTGTCAGACACCCCGCCCGCCATCTCCGCCAGGAGGAGCAGGACCACGCAACCGGAGGCGTTGTCCAGCGCGCCGGGAGTGTCTTCGTACGCGTCGAGGTGCGCCGTAACGACCAGGCTGTGCGCAGCCTGTGGATTCAGCCGGGCGACCACGTTGGCCGCCCTGGCGGGGATCCGCTCGGCTTCGATCATCAGGTGCACGGTCTCACCGCTGCGCCGTACGAGCGCTTCGCCGGTCGGCTGCCGGCAGTACAGGCTGGGGATGTCGAAGTCGCCGTCCACGAAGAGCGGGTACGGGTCGAGAGCCCCAACCTGTTCAGGATTCGTCCCTGTCGCCGCAACGATGGCCGCCGGCATCTTCCGCTCGAGGAGCGCGATCAGCGCCTGGTGATGATCGGGGTTGTAGAAGGCGAAGTTCTTCGGCATGAGCTGCTCGGAGCACAATCCGCCCGTCATGAGCAGGACTTTGCCCTGACACTCGGTCTGCTCGAGCTCAGGCAGGCTCGAGACGGCGACCAACTCGGCGCGCACATCGCAGCCGCGTGAGTACGGGCTGACGAGAACCTCGAAGGACTCGGCCCCGCAGACCAGAGAGTACTTTCCGCGCTGATAGTCGAGGCACTCGAACGGGGTTGCTTCAATTGCGTCGACGAACGGTTGCAGCGTGTCCGCCATGAACCGAGTGGCAGCGACGTTGCCGGCTGAGCCGGTGCGCCGGTTAGGCCTGACGGAACAGAGCACCCGAAGGTATACCTCTGCCTTGCCTATCCAGTCCTCGCCGCGCACTTCAACACCCCCGCTGCGGAAAGCGCCGGCGCCTCAGCCTGCGACGACATCGTCGATGCGCCAGGTCTGGTCGACGGGATCGAGCCGCATTGTGAGCCGGTACGAACGGGCCAGCCCGTCCAGCGGCCAGTATACGCTCGCCAGCACCACGGCCGAACCGGCTGCCGGGCGCGACTCGACCACGGCTTCGAGCACCTGCACCTGGCCGGCGGTCTCCCAGAACTCGCGGTAGGCGGTGTAGTCGTCGTTGACTCGCTGCTGGAACCCGTCAGTCAACATCGCCCAGGCCTGGGCGCTGCGCCCATCCGCCAGATACTGGTAGTAATCGACCACCGCTTGTTCGGGCAGCGGCGGTCCGGCCGCCGGCGTCGGGACGGTCGTCACCGTCGGCGGCGGCGTGGCCGTGCGGTCCTCGTCGATCGGCGCCACGACCAGGGCCACCTGCGTCTGGCGCGCCTCGGCCGTCTGCGTGAAGCCGACCAGCCTCAACAGTCGCTGGTCCTCGCGGTCCTGCGTCGTCTGGGCGACGACCAGGTTGAACCCGCCGGTCAGGGTCGCCGCGATCACGGCGATCCACAGCGCCTGGTTGCGTGTGAGAGGCTGCGGCTTGGACTCGTCAGACATGTTCGTCCCCCTGTTGTGGCCCTTGTGACGCGGCGATCGACGGTCGTTCGCTCGCCGGGCCGGATTCCACGCCCGATCATCCGATCGGAGTCGAAGGGATGGGAGCGATCGTGGGACTCGGCGTCGCCAGGGCCGCCTCCTCCCAGGGCACCAGTTCTCCCGTCCGCCAGTTCAGTGCGAAGAGCGTCGGCAATTGCGCGCAATCCAAACCGTAAAGGAAGCATCTGACGCGAGGATCGTAGTAGAAGTCGAAATTGTAGGGGACCACCTGGACCTGAAAGGGGAGGCGACGGACCTGGATCCAATCGCCGTACCACGAGTCGCATTCACTGTCCGGCCCCGCGCACAAGTGATAGTCGTATCTCGGATGATCGGCGAGGACATTCACGTCACCGCTCGCCGCGTCCACGATCATGATCCAGCGGGTCCCAAGGAAGGAATACTCGTCCGGCTCCAACGCGAAGTCTACGTCGCGATGCTGATACAGGACGTGCGATCCATCGGGCGTCCAGATCGGGTGATCATCCAGCTGCCAGTCTTCGGGCTCGGAGAGGAACAGGTTGTCCTCAAGGACGTTGTATCCCCAGACCGCGCTTTCGATCCCCATATACACGTGGGGAGCCCCGACCAAGGCAGTCCGCGAGCCGTTCCACAGGATGGCCCCCTCGCTTCCCAGGAACGTCAGCTCGCCGGTAGCGGGTTGCAGCAGGCCCACGCTGCCCCCCTCGCAGTGGCCGCGCCTCAGCAGGATCTTGCCATTCTCCAAGAACTCGAACCCGTGACCGCCGCCGTGGGGCGTGACGAAGATGGTCTCCCCCGTCTGCACATCGATGATGTGAATATCCCGTCCACAGTTCTCAGGTCCGGAGTAGAAGCCGAAGTAGCGGCCATCCGCCGAGGTGGCGAATCCGCTGCACGGCTCCCACGGACCCTGCAACACAACTCCCGGGGGCGGCTCAGCGCACGCCTCCGGGAGCTGGATCGGGCCGAGATCGAGCGTCGGCGTCGGGCCAACGCCCGGGGTTGCCGAGGGCTCCGCCGTCGGGAGCGCCGACGTCTGCGACGGCTGCGGCGGATCTGGGAAGCTGCTGGCCACGACAGTCGAGGTGGGCGGCGGCGCAACGTACATCTCCACCGGCGATTCGGGGGCGCAGGCGGCCAGTCC
>DAIRVC010000074.1:0-12194 GCA_036803025.1 Anaerolineales bacterium | reverse complement strand
GCTCACCGGACTCGCCCTGGAAGGTCCAACGGTCGCGCGAGTTGCCCTGCAGGTCGCCCTGCACCGGTTCGCGGCGTGTGATCTCCCCGCCGCCGCCGGGCGCACCCCGCTCGAGCGTCAGCGCATAAGGGCCCGGATTCCCGCCCAGGCTGCGGGATACGATCGTATACGTCCCGCTCTCCAGCAGCCGATATCCGAAGATCATTGCATCCGGATAACCGGCCCCGTCATCGTCGTAGCGCAGCTCCCTGCCATCCGGCGCGAGCAGTGTCATGACCGAGTCGATCGCCGAGCTGTGCATCGTGATCGTGATCTCATCGCCCTGCTCTCCCTCGAAGGTCCATTCGTCGCCCTGCGGGGCGATCACGTAGCCCTCGCGCGTCTCGCCATAGGAGATCGGTCCGCCGCCGGGCTCCGGCGTTTCGCCCTGCACCAGGCTGACGTCGAAGAAGATCTCCTGGCTGGGTACGGTCTCGTCGAACAGCCCGACCAGGATGTAGTACTGGCCGCTGACGGGCAGCAGGGCCTGCAGGTCGGGGCCGGCCTGGCCGGCCATCCCGTAGCCGATCTGTATATGCGTCGGGTCGAACAGCATCAGACCGATCCCGCCCGCACCGGCGCGCGTTTCGGGATCGACGTCGAACTCGATCCAGGCCTGCTCGCCCGCCTCAAACGTGTACATCCTTCCGAAGACCGTCCAGTTCATGTCCCGCAGATAGATCTCGTCCTGCGCGGTGATGCCGCCCTGCACGACGCTGTCGAAGTCGATTCTCTCGGCGCTGGGGAAGCCCAGGTTGCCCAGGCCCTCGCGCAGCTCGATCGAATACGCACCGGCGTCTTCGGTGTTGTAGCCTCTGACCTGGACGAAGTAAAGTCCCGGCTCGTCGAGCGCCAGCCACAGCCTAGGGTTCAATCCCGGCCCGCCGTCGTCGTCTTCGGCGATCAGCAGTCCGCGCCGGTCGTACAGGTACAGGCGCGTGTCCAGGTCGGGCTGATCGGCCAACACGCGCACCGTGTACTCCAGCTCGTCGGCCGCATGGAAGCGATAGCAGTTTTCATCGCCGGCGCTGAGTTCATCTTCGAACGGTGTCTCCAACTGGAGCGCGGCAGAGCCCGGGCAGTAGCTGGTGGCCGCCACGCCCGCCATGAAATGGAGGTAGCTGGAAGCGAATGGCCGAAGGTCCTCCCAGGCCACGTCCACCAAGGCCGCCTGTGGGTAGGCCACCTCGGCCGGCCGATCCCCGTCGGCGTCGACGCGTCGGATCTCGACATCCTCCAGGGCAGGTCCGGTCGCAACGCCATACCACACCTGCCGCTCGCGCGCATCGAAGACGGCCGCCTGCACCGACTCCAGATCCTCGTCGAGCGCTACCGGCTCGGCCCGCTCGCCAACATCCAGCACGAACAAGCCGACCGGGTCGTGCGGGTCCTCCCTGCCGCTCAGCAGCAGGCGGCCGGCGGAGGAGACGTTGAGAAGCTGGATTTCCGTCCAACCCTCCAGCAGGAAGTCGCCCTCGCCCGTCTCCAGCGAGGCCGCATACAGGGTCAGCGCTCCCCTGCCCTCCTGGATGATGAAGTACACCATACCAGTCTCAGGGATCACTTGTGTCGTTTGAAGGTAGTAGCCGACCTCATCGAACACGCGCTCCGGTTCGGTGTCGACCGACGGCATGATCCACAGCCGCAGGTCGTCCCGAGCCCCTTCACGCACCAGGATGCCTGCCGAAGACGGCAGGAGCGCGAACCCCAGGCTGTCCCCGCGGGCGAGTTCGCGGCTCGACCCGTCGCTGAGCGAATAGAGGTAGATGGTCCCCGCACCGTCTTGATCCGCAGCCAGGTAGACGAGGTTCTCTCCGTCCCAGGGGAATGCGGCTTCAAGCGTTGAGGCCGAGGTCACTCGGTCTTCAAGGGTGTGGAGTTCCAGGTCGCCCAGATCGCCCTCGGCGATGTAGTAGAACGATCCCCCGCTCGGGGAGAAGCCGTACGAGGCGATGGCGAAGAAGGTTCCACTCTCGAGCAACACACTCCCGTCGCGGCTCAGGACTGTGAGGCTGAAGCCCGATGCCTCCGTGCCGCGCACGTACGCGATCCGGCTGCCATCGTCGGCAAGGCGGACCGACTGGACCTCCGCCTCCCCTTCCAGCAATCGGACTTCGTCGCCCCCGTCGACGGACATCACGGTCAAGTCGGTCAGTCCGGATGAGGTCTGGGTGACCAGCAGGGTCGACCCGTCCGCCGAAACCTGACACTGGCCGCCATGCGTCACCCGGCGGACCTCACGCCCGGCTTGGACCATGTAGCAGACGCCCGATTCAGGGCCGTAGTCGTCGACAACGACGAATTCGTCTCCATCGCGGATCAGATGCGCAAGGACGCGGCCCGAGTCACTCTCAAAGATCACCTCCGGGGTGGCGCGCCCGCCGCCAACTCGGATCAGCTGGACTTCCCCGTCGATCCCGGGATGCAGGAGCAGGGAATCTCGATCGGTGAACCCGCCGTACTCCGGGCTGCCAAGCCAGATCGTCCGGCCGTCCTGCCAGGTCTCGACGCTCCCGACTCCCCTGCGGGCGCCTTCTGCCACGACCGCGCCGCGCTCGGGTGACTGGCCGGCGCGTACCAGAACCAGATCGGATTCGCCGCCACCCACTGGGACAGAAAGGAGCATTCGTTCCCCCGCGGCTCCCGGCCAGGCGGACGAGAGCAAGTCGGGTCGGATCAGGAGGATCCCGGCCAGGCAGCAGGCCATGCACAGAACACCCAGAAGCAGGATTACCAGGCCGATCCCGATCCATGTCGAGCGCTTCATCTCGCACCTCCAGGGGGGACGCGGGGGCGCTGCCCGCCTGCGCATTTATGACCGCATTGCCCAGGCCGCCCCGACTCAGCCGTCAATCCAGGCAGACTCGATTATACAGAACCCCGCCCCATATTGGGTGGTACAGAGTGCCCAGCGCGCGAAGCAAACGGCGCGGGCAGCTTCGCGCCCGCGCCGACAATCCTAAACACCAGGCGCCAAGTGCCTAGGGCGCCGGCACTTCTCGCGCCAGCGTCGCCAGCGTGTTGGCCAGGACCTCCAGGTCCCGGCGAGCGGCAAAAGGATCCTGGTCGATCTCGGCCAAGATCTGGTCAAGCCGCGTACGCGACGTTGCGATCTCATCCGCCGCGCTGACGCCGATCAGGCTTGAGATGGCCGTGAGGCGATCGCCGGTCTCGGAGAGATGCGTGTGCGCCGCCTCCGGATCGTTCATGAACAGCGCCACTTGCGCGGAAGTCACATCGACCAGCGCTTCGACAACGGCCAGGCGTGTGTTCGCCAGGTCGGCTTGAGCCTGGAGCTCCTCGTTCTCCGCCTGAAGCGGGCGAAGCGTCTCCAGCTCCGCCTGGGCTGTCCCGAGTTCGGTCTGCAGCTCACGTAGCTCCGCCGTCTTCGGCTTGACCAGCGTGAACCAAGTGACGAGCAGGCCCAGCAGGAAGACCAGAGCAATGCCCACCGCCCAGCGCAGGGCAATGCGCAGGAAGCCTCCTACCCGGCTGGGCGGTTTGGGGGCCGGGGCCTCCGGGGTGACGGGGGCTTCGGGCGTCTCGGGGGTCGGGGTCGTCGTTTCGGTCATCGCATCCTCCTGCGCTTGTCTTCGGCTAGGGCCCGGTCGCCGCCAGCAGCAACTCCCAGGCGATCTCCAAGTCATCGGCGGCAACGACCGGCGCGCGGCTGAGATTGGCGAGCGCCTGGTCGAGCCGCGTATCGATCGCTGCCAGGGTTACCGCCTCGTCGGCCGGCGAGGTGGCCGCCAGGGCACTCAGGATTCCCTGCGCCGTCTGCATGTCAGCCTCGGCCAGGCCCTGGTTGGATTGGCTCAGCCACATCCGCGCGCGGATCAGCAGCTCCATCGCCCGAATCATTTGCAGCTGCCGCCCGAGCCGCTGCACCGGCGCGTCGGCGCCCTGCAGCGATTCCAATTGGCCGGCAGTAGTCTCCAGGTCGGCCTGCAGCCCATCGACTCGGTCGGAGAGCGCCTCGACGGCATCCAGACGGCGGTCGTGTTGGGCGAGGCCCGTCTCCAGCGCATCCACATCCGCCCGCAGTTCCGCCACAGCTTCCGTCTGCGCCGCCAGTGTGGCCTCGATCTCCGTCAGGCGGGCCGCGGTCGCGTCCGCTTGCTGGCGCGCCCCGCTCTGTGACTGCACGACCGCCTGCTCCAATTCGGCGATACGCTCCGTGTTGACCCGCACCGGCTCGATATACTGGCGGTACAAGGCCGGGACGCCGTAGTACGCGGCGATCCCCAGGCCGACCCCGATCAGGACGGCCAGGAGTACACGCAGGGCAATGCGCCAGATCCTGGCAGCCAGCGTCGGCGGCCGCTCAGCCTGGACTTCCGGAGGAGGTGGACTGTCGTTCGTCATACAAGCCTCCCTCAGGGGACCGGGCCAGACTCGGGCGCCGCCTCGGCCTGCACGCCGAGTAGGGCCTGCAGCCCATCGAGGAAACCGTCGAACCGATCGGCGCGTCCCTGCAGGTCCCGGATGCCTGCATGAAGGTCGGTCAGCGTTGTCTGCATGGCGCCGACCTGGTTGAGGGCCTCATCGATCTCGAGGCGCATTTCGCTCGTCTGCCCCTCGACGGCAGTCATCCGCCCAGTCAGCCCCTCCAGCGCCTGAAGCCGGCCATCGATCGATTCAAGGTTGGCGCCGAGCGCCTCGACAGTCGTCGAAACCTGCTCAAGCTGCGCCCGCATCTGTCGGACGGTGCGGTTGCGGCTCGCATCCAGGCTGCCGTTGATGCCGGCCAGGATCACCAGGGACAGCAAGACCGAGAGGAATACGCTCGCCAGGGAAAAGACGACGGCCATGCGAAGTGCCTGGCTGCGGGTGACCTGAGGTTGTGCGGGCTTGGGCGGCGCGGTCGGCCCCACCGGGGAGGTCGCCGCCGGGATCTCCGTCGTCCGCTCCGGGGCCTCGGGGATCACCGGCGCCTCGTCTGGCGGCGTGAGCGAGAGGTGCGGCTCGAGTCGCGCCAGCGCGGCCTGGCCCAGCCCCGGGACTCGGCCCAGATCCTCCAGGCTGCGAAACGGGCGGGCATCGATGATGCGCTGCCCCAAGGCCGGCCCGACGCCCGGAAGCTGCCGCAGCACGTCGAGATCGGCAGTGTTGGGATCCACCTTGGTGATTTCCCCTTCCACGAGAAGCTCCCTTCCGCGATCGGACCCGGCCGGCCTACCAGACCGGCGGCGCCCCCGTGTCCGTGTAGTGTATGCGAGGCTGCGGGCGGGCGAAGACGCGCACCAGGAGCAGTCCGAAGGCGAATCCGCCGATATGCGCCCACCAGGCGACGCCGCCGACCGAGGCGGCCACCCCAATAGCCAACAGCCCCGAGAACAGCTGCGAGAGGAACCACAGGCCCAGGTAGACGAAGGCCGGGATCTCCACCAGCCAGGGCAGGATGAACAGCGGGATGAAGGTCAGGACCCGGCCGTGCGGGAAGAGCAGCAAGTAGGCCCCCAGCACGCCCGCGATCGCGCCGCTCGCCCCGACGGTCGGGATGCTCGACCCCGGCGCGAAGACGACCTGTACCAGCCCGGCGAAGACGCCGGCCGCCAGGTAGAAGACCAGGTAGCGGAATGATCCCATCCGGTCTTCCACGTTGTCGCCGAAGATCACCAGGGTCCACAGATTGCTGATGACATGGAACCAGCCGCCGTGCAGGAACATCGAGGTCACCAGCGAGAGCAGGCTCACAGGCGCGGCCAAGGAGAGCTGCGCCGGGATGAGGGCGTACTCGCCGAAGAAACGGTCGAGCCCCTCGGCTCCCAAGGAGACCTCGTACAAGAACACGGCGACGTTGGCTCCGATCAGGAGCCAGTTGACGAGTGGGAATCTGCGCGAGCGTAAGGTGTCACGCAGCGGGAACATGGGTCTCTCTTAATGGACAACGGGCGGCTCTCGCCGCCCATTGTACTCTAGAACCATGGTCCGAATTTCAGTGCGTCTTGACCGGGATGACCTTCGGCCGGGCTTCCTCGGATTTCGGGATACGCAGAGTCAGCATGCCGTCCTTGACGGTCGCCTCGGCCTTGCCGGCGTCCAGCGGATCGGGCAGCCGCAGGCTGCGGTTGAACTCGCCCAGGTTGAGCTCGCGCAGCAGGTACTCGCGCTCAGTCTCTTCCTCGGCGCCGATCTCACCGCGCAGGGTGACCACGTCATCGAGAATCTCGACGTGCAGGTCTTCGGCCTTCAGGCCGGGGACTGCGGCAGTGATGGTGTAGGCCTGGTCATCGGCGTGAACGTCAACCGGCAGGCGCGAGCCGCCATTGAAGCCGGTCGGCTGATACCAGCGGATTGCTCGGCGGAAGGTGGGGGTCATGTACAGGGTCGCCATCGTCAATACTCCTCTTCGTCACACGGTTATGTACCGGATATGCTCGTAAGCTTACCGGCGGCCCATCAGAGGGATATAAACAGGATATAGAGACTCCGTTAATCGTCCCGTCGACCTTCCTCTAACGCGGCATCGACGGGCCTCATATCGGCGTCCGCTAGACTGAAGGAGATCGGGCGGGACGCCCGGGATGGATCGGCTAGGAGCAGTGGCCATGGACATGGAACGCTTCACGCAGAAGGCACAGCAGGCAGTTCTGGAGGCCCAGCGCCTGGCGCAGGAGGCGCGGCATGCGGCGATCGAGCCCGTCCACCTCCTGCTGGCGCTGCTGCAGCAGCCCGACGGCGTCGCCCCGGCCATTGTCAACCGGATCGCCGGCGGCACCGCACTGCTGCTGGACGAACTTCAGAAGGACTTGACCGCGCGCCCTCAGGTTCACGGTGCCTCCGCCTCGGCCGGATTGTCGCGGCCGGCCGCGGACAGCCTGGAGGCAGCCGAACGGCAGGCCACGGCCATGAAGGACGAGTACGTCTCGACCGAGCACATCCTGCTCGCCCTGGCCGCCGGCGCGGAAGCCGGTCGTCTGAAGGCCTACGGCGTCACCCCCGAAAGCATCCTGCAGTCGCTGGCCTCGATCCGCGGCTCGCAGCGCGTCACCTCGGCCAACCCAGAGGGGACCTATCAGGCGCTGGAGAAATATGGGCGCGACCTGACCCAGCTCGCCCGCCAGGGCAAGCTCGACCCGGTCATCGGGCGGGATGAGGAGATCCGCCGCCTGGTTCAGGTCCTCTCGCGCCGGACGAAGAACAACCCGGCGCTGATCGGCGACCCGGGCGTCGGCAAGACCGCCATCGTCGAGGGGCTGGCCCAGCGCATCGTCAAGGGCGATGTCCCGGAGGGGCTGAAGAACAAGCGCCTGGTCGCCCTCGACCTGGGCGCGCTGGTGGCCGGGGCCAAGTACCGCGGCGAGTTCGAGGAGCGCCTGAAGGCCGTGCTCAAGGAGGTCACCGACGCCGCCGGCGAGGTGATCCTGTTCGTCGACGAGATGCACACGGTCGTCGGGGCCGGCGCAGCCGAGGGCGCCATGGACGCCGGCAACATGCTCAAGCCGCTGCTGGCGCGCGGCGAGCTGCACATGATCGGCGCCACCACGCTCGACGAATACCGCAAGCACGTCGAGAAGGATCCGGCCCTCGAGCGCCGTTTCCAGCCGGTCTTCGTCGACCAGCCCAGCGTCGAGGAGACCATCAGCATCCTGCGCGGCCTGAAGGAACGCTACGAGATCCACCACGGCGTTCGCATCCAGGACGCGGCCGTGATCGCCGCCGCCAGCCTCTCGCAGCGCTACATCAGCGACCGCTTTCTGCCTGACAAGGCCATCGACCTGATCGACGAGGCCGCCGCCCGCCTGCGCACCGAGATCGACTCGAAGCCGCAGGCCCTGGACGAGGTCGACCGACACATCCTGCAATTGGAGATCGAGCGCCAAGCGCTCAAGCAGGAGAAGGACAAGGCCTCGCGCGAGCGGCTGGGGAAGATCGAGAAAGAGCTGGCCGACCTGCGCGAGGAGTCGCAACAGATCAGCGCCCGCTGGCAGACCGAGAAGGAGGCCATCGGCGAACTGCGCCGCATCAAGGAGCAGATCGAGCAGGCCCGCCTGCAGATCGAACAGGCCGAGCGCAAGGCGGACCTCGAGCAGGCCGCCCGGCTGCGCTACGGGACCTTGCGCGATCTGGAGAGCCGTCTCGGCGAGCAAGAGAATCGCCTGAAGCAGATCCAGGTCGAAGGCGCCTTGCTCAAGGAGGAGGTTGACGCAGAGGACGTGGCCTTCGTCGTTTCGCGTTGGACAGGTATCCCGGTCTCCAAGCTTCTGGAGGGCGAAACACACAAGCTCCTGCAAATGGAGACGGGGCTGCATCGGCGCGTGGTCGGCCAGGACGAAGCCATCCGCGCCGTGGCCAACGCCGTGCGCCGCTCGCGTTCCGGGCTTCAGGACCCCAATCGCCCGATCGGTTCGTTCATCTTCCTCGGGCCGACCGGTGTGGGCAAAACCGAGCTGGCGCGTGCGCTGGCAGAGTTCCTGTTCGACGATGAGGCGGCCATGGTGCGTGTCGACATGGGCGAGTACCAGGAGAAGCACACCGTCTCGCGTTTGATCGGCGCCCCGCCCGGCTATGTCGGATTCGAAGAGGGCGGGCAGCTGACCGAAGCCGTGCGCCGCCGGCCGTACAGCGTGATCCTGTTCGATGAGATCGAGAAGGCCCACGCCGAGGTCTTCAATGTCTTGCTGCAGCTGCTCGACGACGGCCGTCTGACCGACGGGCAAGGCCGTACGGTGGATTTCAAGAACACGGTCGTGATCATGACCTCCAACCTGGGCGGTGAGCTGTGGGCGGACGGGAGTGACGATGCGGAGCGAACCGAAGCGCAGGTGCGCGCTCTGTTGACGCAGCACTTCCGGCCGGAGTTCCTCAACCGCATCGACGAAGTGGTCGTGTTCCATCGGCTGACAAAGGAGCACCTGGCCGGGATCGTCGACATCCAGCTGGGGCAGGTCGCCTCGCGTCTGGAAGGGGCCGGCCACCGCCTGGAGATCAGCCAGGCGGCGCGGACCTATCTGGCCGAGGTCGGCTACGACCCGGTCTACGGCGCCCGGCCGCTGAAGCGCGCCATCCAGCGTGAGCTGCAAGACCCGTTGGCGCTGGCGCTGCTCTCGGGCGAGTTCCATCCCGGCGAGCTCATCCGCGTGGATCGCGGGCCGAGCGGCTTGACGTTCACCCCGGTGGCGGCGGCCGAAGTCGTCGAAGAAGTGGCGTAGTCCTCGTGTGAGGCGCCGCCCCCGCCCCTTCCCCTCCCCCAGCTAAGGCGAGGGGCATCCGGGTGGGGGTGGCTGTTCCGCTGCCACCAATCTCCCTCACGTAGCCAGATTCCCTCTTGACAACCCCTGGGTTTCAGAGTACTCTGCCTTATAGAGTACTCTGGAGGCAACCATGGAGCGGACCGAGGCGCTCGAGTCGCTGAAGATCATTGACGAGGCGATGGCCCAGACCCGCCGGGCAATCGCCCACAGCGGCTCAGGCTACTTCTTTATCATCTGGGGCATCGTCTGGCTGGTCGGCTTCCTGGGCAACGAACTCCTAGCGCCGCCAGTCGCAGGCTACCTCTGGCTGGCCCTCGACGTCCTCGGCCTCGCCAGCTCCGTGATCGTCGGGATCCGTATGAACCGACGGGTCCGCTCGCCCGAAGGCAAACGGACCGGGCTGCGCGCGGCCGCCCTGTGGGGCTTGCTCATGGTCTACGGCGTCGTGCTGTATTGGGCCGCCAGCCCCCCGCCCGACCGCTTCAGCCTGTTCGTCACCCTCTTCATCGGCTTCGCCTACGCCATTGCCGGACTCTGGATTTCCACCCCCTTGCTGTTGACCGGGCTGGGCATCAGCGCGTTGGCGGCCATTGTCTGGGTGGCCGCCCCCGGCCTGCTCCCCTACGCCCTGTCCCTGTTGGGCGGAGGCGGCATGATCGCCGTGGGCGCTTACATGCTGCGTGCCTGGAAGTGAGCTATGGCCGAGCTGGATGCGATCATCCATCAACCCGCACGGCTGCGTCTGATGGCCGCCCTGGAGGCGCTCAAGCCAGACGAATCGGTCGAATTCACCTTTCTGCGCAACCTGCTCAACCTGACCGACGGCAACCTGGGCGCACACCTGCGCAAGCTCGAAGAGGCCAGGTACGTGCGCCTGGAGAAGACGTTCGTCGAGCGCAAGCCGCGCACGTACATCGCCTTGACACCCCGCGGACGCCAGGCATTCCGGGAACATGTGCAGGCGCTGCAGGACATCCTGGCCCGCCCGTCCTGAGACAGAAGGAGCATCCACTGTGACCGCCGTTATCGAAGTTGCCGATCTGATCAAGACCTATGGGACCACGCGAGCCGTCGACGGCGTCAGCTTCGACGTGCAGCCCGGCGAGATCTTCGGCATGGTCGGCCCGAACGGCGCCGGGAAGACCACCACGATCGAGTGCCTGGAAGGGCTGCGCCGGGGCGACTCCGGCCGCGTGCGCATCCTCGGCCTGGACCCAATCGCGCAACGGGAAGCAGTCGCCGAACGGATCGGCATTCAGCTTCAGGAATCGAGCCTGCCGGCGCGCCTGAAGGCCGGCGAGGCGCTTGCACTGTTCGGTGCGTTCTACCATCAGGCTCTCCCGCCGGCCGAACTCCTCGAGCGGCTCGGCCTGTCCGAGAAGAGCGGCGCGGCCGTGGCCAAGCTGTCCGGCGGCCAGCGGCAGCGGCTGTTCATCGCCCTGGCGCTCGTCAACCGGCCGGAGATCGTCTTCTTCGACGAGCTGACCACCGGCCTCGACCCCCAGGCGCGCCGGGCCATGTGGGACCTGGTGCGGGAGATCCGCAGCCAGGGCGCGACCGTGTTCCTGACCACACACTATATGGAGGAGGCCGAGCGCTTATGCGATCGCGTGGCCATCCTCGACCATGGTCAGATCGTCGCGCTCGACACCCCGGAGGGTCTGATCCGCTCGTTGGGCGTCGAGAACCGCCTGACGTTCACTGTGCCCGACGGTCGCTCCGTACCCGACCTGGCCGGTGTGGCCGGCGTTGAGCGCGTCGAAGTGAACGGGGAGCGCGTGCTCGTCTCCGGCCGCGGGCGGCGCTTCACCAGCACGGTGGTCGGCGCGCTGGAGGAAGCAGAGGTGCCCTTCCTCGACCTGCGCACCGAGCAGCCGAACCTTGAAGACGTCTTCCTGGCGCTGACCGGGCGCCAGATGCGGGAGTGATCCGATGCGCGGCTGGAAAGCACTCACCCTGACGACCCTCAGGCTCTACCTGCGCGAACCCATCGGCGCCTTCTTCACGCTGGCCTTCCCGGCCATGCTGGTCCTGTTGTTCGGCGCCATCTATGGCAACGAGCCCGTGCCCATGTTCGGTGGACGCGGCACGATGGACATCTCCATGCCCGCCTACACCGCACTGATCCTGGGCACGGTAGGACTGCTCTCGGTCCCGATCACGACCGCCGGATACCGAGAACAGGGTATCCTGCGTCGCTTCCGCTCCACGCCCATGCGTCCGCTGACCTACATTGCCGCGGATGTCGTGACCAACCTGATCATGACGCTCCTCGGCATGGCCGTCGTGGTGCTGCTCGGATGGCTCCTGTTCCGAGTGCGCTTTGAGGGGAGCCTGCCGGCAGTGCTCTGCGCGGTACTGCTCGGCGGGTTGGCTATGTCATCGGTCGGCTACTTGATCGCCAGCCTGGCCAGCACGGCACGCCTGGCCCAGATCATCGGCATGGTCATCTTCTATCCGATGATGTTCCTGTCGGGCGCGGGCATGCCGATCGAGATCCTGCCTGAGTCGATCCGCCGCATCTCGACCTACTTGCCGTTGACCTATGTGGTCAGGCTGCTGCGGGGGGCTTGGTTCGGGGAGCCCTGGCGTGAGCACGGTCTCGAGGTGCTCATCCTGGCCGGCATCCTGCTGGTCTGCGGCGCGCTGGCGGCACGGTTCTTCCGCTGGGAGTGAGTCAGCCGCCCCCTCCCCTCTTAGGGGAAGGGTAAGGGCGGGGGTGGCGCCTCATACCTCCGGCACGTCGAACTCGTACACCTGCGTGCCAGCCGCCACCCACAGGTCCCCTTGCGGGTCGATCGTCAGCCCATGGGGATAGCCGTTCACCTCGACCAGCCGCAAGTAGCGCCCGGTCGCGTCGAACACCTGTACCCCCTGGAAGTCCCCGACGTAGACGCGCCCCTTGCCGCCGACCTGACGCTCGACGTACCCCGCCCCCTTGCTCATCGCCGCCAGCGG
>DAIRVC010000073.1:0-12231 GCA_036803025.1 Anaerolineales bacterium | reverse complement strand
GAGCGCCACCACAGGGCCTCGGCCCATACCCGGGACAAGTCGCGCCGGCTGCATTGGATTATAGCAGGCGGCCCGGCGGTCAGGCCACGACCTGCTCGATCTCCTGCGCTTCGTCACCGGGGAGTTCGATGGTCTGACCATCGGGGAAGGTGATCTGGATCGGAGCCTCAGGTGGCAGGCGCACTTCCAGGCCGAGCCAGCGGATGGCCACCGGCCAGGGAAACGGATTGCGCCGCGCCACCCGCAGCTTGTGAGGCTGGATCAGGTCGACACCGAGCGTGTGCAGGAACAACGACAGCGGCGCGAGCCCGGCCAGATGATCCCGCTCGCCGATCCCGCCCTGCCCGTCGGAGTCGTAGGCCTCCCGGAACGCGCCCTCGGACTTCAGGCTGTGCAGGACAGACGCCATCAGCCGGTTGACCAGATCGACCGCCTGCGGAATGAATCCGCAATCGACCAGCGCCTCGCCCAGCATCGTGTTCCACAGCATCCATACCCCGCCACAGCCGTCGTGATGACTCGAGGCGAAGGCCGGATCCTGCGCCGAGCACAACGACAGGCCGTGCGCCCGCCAGTAGCGTTTCGGATCGGTGAGCGTGCGGCGGATGATGCGCTCGGCCCGATCGCCGTCCGGGATCCCCGCCCACAGCGGCAGGAGCAGGCTCAGGTCCTGGCGATCGGTTGCGGCGGTCCAGATCTCGGTGGCGAAGTCATCCGTCAGTCCGGCCACGTCGATCCGCTCAATGGCGGTGTAGGTGCGCTCACTGGCGGCGGTGCCCTGACCCCAGAACCACTGGAATTCGTTCTCCGTCATCCGATCGGTGCGGTTCCGGCCGCGGCCACCGCGGCCGCGAATCGAGATGACCGCCGCGTGAGGCAGTTCCTCCGCCCCGCGCGTGCGCACCATGAGGCGGGCGGCCGGGTTGAATTCGCGATCGATGCGCAAGCTGAATGCGCCTCGCCCGCGGCCGATGTAGTTGGCCTTGGTCACGGCATGCAGGTCGCGGTCCTGGTGGTGGTAGGTCGATTGGCCGTTGGACCAGGTGCGCTCGACCGACTCGCGCAGGCACTCACGCCTCGTTTGAAGAGTCTCGATCAGGTCGTCGCGCCCCAGCACTGCTGCCGCTTGCAGGAGCGAGTCGCATTCCCGGAATAGATAGGCGGCCAGGTCGACCGTCTCCGCCAGGCGCACATCCAGGCCCTGGCCCCACGGCTGCCAGCGCACGAAGGCCGGCCAGTCGTCAAAGCCGGCGTGGAGCGTGTGCTCCCACTCGGGGTGACCGTCCTGGTCACGGTCGTGTGCCACGGAGAACCAGGCCTCCACGAAATCGACCAGGCGAGGCAGAAGCTCAGCCAGGAAGGCGCGGTCGGCGGTATGCTCATAGACGTGCCAGGCCAGCGTGGCCAACAAGGGCGCGCTGAGGGTGCCGGCCCGCTGGCCTGCCAGGCCCGGCTTGCTGTCGATCGACCCGTCGGCCGCCTGCGTCTGGACGAAGTTGCGCAGCACGCCCTTGGCCAGCTCCGGCGCGCAAGGCAGGATCAGCGGCAGGGTCAGGTACGCCTGGGCCGCGCTCTGCCCGTCCCATTGCCGGTCGTAGTCGCGCCCGTCCCCGCGCGGGGAGTAGCCTCGATCGGGTACGCGCGTCAGCACAAACGACGGATGCGGGAGGAAGCGCGTCGGGCCGACAAACGCGCCCAGGGCCGCCTTCTGCGTGAAGGCGAAGGCGGCGTCCCAGTCGGGGTCGCCGGTCTCGATCTCGATCGAGCAGGCGTTGGCCGCCTCCAGCGCGGCCACGTCGGCCTCCCAGGGCCGGGCGGTCAGGGCGCGGGCGGCCTCGAAGCCGCGCTTCGCATCGGCATAACCGGCCTCGGCCCACACGATCGATTTCGCCCCGCCCGGCGGCAGCGTGAAGGCTGCCACCAGCGCCGGGCGCGGCACGAGTTCGACGCTCGCGCCGCCGGTCATGAACACGACCGGCGCCAGGCCGCCGCTCCTCCCGGTCAGGGCTAGCGCACCCCCGAAGGCGGCCTCGCCCATCGTCTGCGGCTGCTCGCCCGGGCGGAGCAGCGCGTGCAACAGGAGGCGGACGGGGGCATCGGCTGTGCGTGTATTGCGAATGACGAACCGGCCGCCGAGGAGTTGTGACTCTGGGACCCAGTACTCCGCCTGCACTTCGAGCCCGCTGAAGGGCGCGAAGTCGAGGCGCGCGTAGTTGGGGAAGAAGCACCGCACGACGGGCAGTGAGGCAAAGTGGGTCGGATCCGTGACCATCTCGCCCGCCAACTCGAACGAAGGGAAGATGCGCATGGAGCGCGCCCGCAGGCCGTATGTCGTCTGAACGGCCACAGCCGCGGGATCGCCGCCGGCCAGCACGACCTCCCAGATCTGATCGTCAATGTAGCTGGGCGTCGTCAGCCGGGCGTCGGCCGCCAGTCGCAACGACAACGGTCCGCCGGCAGGGATCGACCAGGTGCGCATGCGGCCATTGTACGGGCTGGGGAGGGAAAGGTCAAAGTGAGGCGGGAGAGTTGAGCAGATGCCACCCCCAGCCCGCCGTTCTCCTCAACGGAGAACGGCCCACAGCCTCCCCAACACAGACGGGGAAGCGGGATGGGCGCGGCTCGGCAGTGCTGCTCAGACCTGGCGCCCTGCCAGCGGCGAAAGCTTCCAGCGGCCGTAGGCGACAAACCCGGCCAGGACAGCCAGCAGCCCATTCATCAGCAGATTGGGGAGCTCGCCGCGCTGGATATGCCAGACGGCTGCGCCGACCATCACCAGCACCAGGCCGGCCGCCGCCAGCGGCGTCAGCCGGGGCTGGATCTTGGTGATCCCGGGCAGGATCAGGCCCAGCGCAGCCAGGATTTCGGCCACCCCGCTGAAGACGTGCAGCCCGGGCGAGAGCTCATACATCCAGCCCATCTGCGCCGGGAGCCCGGGCGGCAGGATGAGGTGGATCACGCCGGTGGCCAGGAAGTACACAGCCAGAAGGATCTGCAGAGCCCATAACAGGATGTTCATCTTGCCGACAACCTCCACTGGTTGGAATCGGCGACTGTTGGGCGTACTCTGCCCCAACGCGATTCCCCGAATAGGGCGCCGTGCCCCTCCCTCAAGACGTGGACAACGGCGTCTGGTTCCATCGAAGGGGGGGCCCACTCGCCGCGAACAACGACGGCGGGAGAAGGCGGCCCGTGGAGGTCAAGATGAGGATTGGTCCCCTGTCTGGACCTGGCCTCGGCCAGAGCGACCGAGCCCGCCAACGGCGCAACGGGCCTCAGGACCACGGATTGCCTCTTGACTCTGACGTAACGTGATGGTGTATATCAGCCTGGGATGGCCCGGCGCCGGCGGTCCCGCTGGAGGAACGATCGTGGAGTACGCCGTCAGAGAACTCGCCAACCTGGCCGGTGTCAGCGTGCGGACCCTGCACTTCTACGACGAGATCGGCCTGCTGCCGCCGACCCGCGTGGGCGACAACGGCTACCGCTACTACGGCGAGCCGGCCGTGCTGCGTCTGCAGCAGATCCTCCTGTACAAGGAGCTGGGCCTCAGCCTGGAGGCGATCGGCGGCATGCTCGACCGACCCGACTTCGAGGTGGTCCAGGCCCTGGAGTCCCACCGGCTGGCGCTCACCCGGCGATCGAGCCGGCTGCACCGACTGATGGAGACCGTGGACCGGACCATCGCCCATCTCAAAGGAGAGGCCGCCATGAACACGATGGACCTGTTCGCGGGGTTCAGTGACGAGGAGCAGGCCAAGTACGAACAGGAGGCCGAGGCCCTGTGGGGAGAAAGCGTACGCGAGTCCTCGCGCAAGTGGAAGGCGACTCCGCCGGCGCGCAAGGCCGAGATCATGGCTGAAGGACAGGCCGTGTATCAAGACCTGATCGCACAGCTCGACCAGCCGCCGGCCAGCTCGGCGGTGCAGGCAACGATCGCCCGCTGGCACAAGCATTTGCGCCACTTCTTCGAACCGTCGGTTGAGGCGCTGCGGGGATTGGGCAGGGCCTACGAAGAAGACGCCCGCTTCCGCGCCACTTTCGACCGCATGGACCCGGCGCTGGCGCCCTTCGTTCGTCAGGCGATCGACTTGTACTGCGAGCGACTCGAGAGCAACGGGTGATCCACGGGCAGCTGCGGGACCTCACGTGTCAGAGGCTCGACCCCAACTTCGCAGGCCGGGCGAATCGCCCGGCCTGCGTGATGACGCGGATCTCGGCCCCGGCGTCAGGAGGCCGGGGTGCTCTGCTCGAACTCGGTGATGAGCCAGCCTTCCCCATGGTCCTCGACGATCAGCCGGATCGGGAGGCGGTTGGCCGAACCGTCGCTGCCGATCTCCGCACTGGTCATCTCAAGGATCTCGCCCATGACCTGGCAGCGCGAGGCCGATACACACTCGACCGCGAGGATCTCAATTCGATCGGGCCACGGACTTGAGGTGAGGCGTCCCGGCGCGGAGGCAGGATCTGCGCTCCACTGCGCCAGCAGCGCGGGGGAGACCAGGCCCGCATACTCACGCTGCAGGTCTTCAACGACGGTGGGCGACAGGAGGGACACCTGCTGGAGGCGGCTCCCGAATGTCCGCACCACGTCGAAGACCTCCGCTGAGACAGTGGGGGTCCCGCTGGTCGGGATCTCGGCTGTCTCAGCAACCGTCGCGCACGCGCCAAGGAGGACAAGGAACGCGAAGGACAAAAGCCCGTACGACCGTAGTGTCATCGTTGGCTACCCTCCCGACCTGTTCGACGGCGTTCCGGGCGGGGGTGTTCCCGGATGGCCGGAGCATGAAGCGTGCTGGGACGGCGCAGGTGCGCCTGTCGGCTCCACGCGCTGCCTTCAGTCGTGCGAATGCGAGGCGACCGGGATCTTCTCCGCACCCTTCAGCCGCCCGGCCAGCTTCTCCGGCCGGTGAAGCAGGATGGGTAGGCAGGAGGAGCACAGCAGCACATCCTGCCCCCGGAAGCGCAGGCGCAGGATCGGCACCTCGGCCTCCGTCTTCTCGCAGTTGACACACACCAATGAAGTCGGGCGACTCTCCATGGGACCTCCGACCTGTATGCTAACGCTGGCGGGCTGAGACATCCAGGGGCTACCGCAGCCAGGCCGGAGGCGAGCGAGCGGCTTTCCGACCTCGCCCCCATCAAGCCTTCAACTGGACAGTCTCTGTCGTGAAGAAGAGGGTGTACCCCGTCGTCTCCGCCACTCGGCGGGAAGCGCCGTTAGTCTGGTCACAGCGGTATTGCGGGATCCACCCGCGCTCCTGCGAGGCTTCGGACAGGGCTGCCAAGACCGCAGGCGCCAGGCGCCTTCCGCGGTAGCCGGGATGTGTGATGACGCCCATGTCCATGAACCCGTTGCGCCGGTATCCGCTGCCGGCGGAAACCGCGCGAGTGCCGTCCAGGCAGGCGAAGGCGATCTCGTCGCCGGCATGAACATAGGCGTCGTCCACTTCCTCGGGCGCGCAGTGTTCGTTGAGCTCATCCAGGGGAGGCTGATCTTCGGCCTTCAAGAACTTCAGGGTGAGTCCCGATGGCGGCTGACGCCGGACCAGATCGTCCGGATGAAGGTGGAATACCAGGCCGGCATCTGCCAGCGCGAGGCGGTCCCCACCCCATCCGTCCCCGAGCACCCGGGCGGTCAGCCGGGTGTCGTGACCCAGCCGGTCCAGCAGGGATTTCGTTTCATCCACCAGCCGCGGATCGATCTCGGCGAACGCCCGCGCCCCGACGTGGACGATGTGAAGGGCGCCCGTCCGCGTGAGGCGCTCGCGGGGAACAACGGTCGTCCCGCCGCGAGCCAGATCGTCGACCGGGCAGCCGAAGTGCGCCGCCCATACCCGGCGGACGCGCTGCTCGAAGGCCTCGTCGATCATGGGGCGCCGGATCACTCCGTGACGGTCGGCAGCGCCTCGCACGGGCCGTTCATGTTCAGGGTCGCGGCGTCGACCCAGCCCACGACGGCCAATCCGGTGTTCCCCGGGCCGAGGTCGACCTTCGCCCAGCCGGCACCGTTCAGCCCCAGGATGGCAGCGAACTCCTCGACGTGCAGCGTCGCCAGGATCGGCGAGGCGTCCGACGGGCCGGCATGGACATCGACGTCCTCCATCGGCATGTCGAAGCAGCCTTCGGCGGGCGGGCCCCACACGACGGGCAGGCTGCCGCAGTCGCCGGTTGTCTCCACCGTGGAAGGATCGAGCCAGCGCAGCCGGAACGAGCCGATGTTGGCGGCCTGCGCCACGCCCGGATCAAACCCCAGCCAACCGGTGGCGGTTTGGGCCGTAATCTCGATGCTGAATCCCGGCCCCTGCGTCGAGAACACCTCGGCGGCCGGGTCCGGGCGCATGTAGATGGTCACCTCGGCCGGCGCGGTCGCTTCGCATGGGCCGGAGGGCGTATCGGTCGGGAGGGCGATTGTCGGTGTGGGACTGGCGGGGGAGAAGATGCTGCAAGCGAGCATCGAAATGCCCAGGGCCGAGATCACGAGCCATGCAGACAGCACGTCACTCCGTTTACACAAGTTGCCCATCGAGCCACCTCTTCCGTGAAAGGATACCGTCTCTTGAATCAACCCCGCGGGCTGCCTGGGGATGTACCGCCGCACGCATTTCATGCGTCAGGTTCGCGCCCAACACGCGGGGGTCGACACTGCCTCATCGCCCAGTGCCGCCTGTCTCCTGGACCACCCAGGAGTAGTCCATCTGCCGCGCCGTCCGCCGCGCCAGCGCCTGGCCAGCCATGCGCTCGACCAGGTGCAGGCTCATGTCGATCCCCGCCGAAATCCCGGCCGAGGTGAACCACTTACCCTCGTTGGTCCACCTGCGGCCGGCGTCGACGCGCACATCCGGGAAGCGCGTGCGAAAGTCTTCCAGGTCCTCCCAGTGAGTTGTCGCCGGACGCCCGTCCAGCAGCCCGGCCTGAGCCAGAATGAACGCTCCCGTGCAGACCGAGGCGACCACTTCGGCCGACGGCGAGATGGCCCTGAGCCACTCGATCAGCTCAGGGCGCTCGAGCTCAGCCTCGATGATGCCGCCCGGGATGATCACGACCTCGAGGGCAGGGTGACTGCGCAGGTCGTGCTCGGGCATGACCACCAGCCCGCCTCGCGCAGTGACGTGCGCTCGCCGCGCGGCGATCAGGGTGACCGCGAGCAGCGGTTGGTCGCCCGGCACTGATCGGGCATGAAGCCGCGCCGCCGTCGAGAAGACCTCGAAAGGGCCGGCAAAATCGAGAACTTCGACGTCGTCGAAAAGGTAGATGCCGATAGTCTTCGTCACGGCCCCTCTTCCCTCAATCCTCGTCGATCCTTCGAGCAGCTGGCCGGCTGTGGATTGTACCGCCTGAAAGCGCCCTCGCTGGCAGAATGATCCTTCGCTTCCACCGCAGCCAGTCGACTCCGTCCGGCCGTGCACTCGGAGCAATCCTCGCCCTCCCGGGCTGTATGGTCCTGGGGCGCCGTCCACCTTCCCGGCATGCTACAATTCCCTCGCCCAAGGAGTGACCCCATGACCGAAATCTTGCAGCGCCGCGGACTGTACTTCGAGGAGTTCGAGCTCGGACAGCGCGTCACCTCCCCCGGCCGGACGGTGACGGAGGCGGACATCGTTGGCTTTGCCGGGCTATCGGGCGATTTCACCTCGATCCACACGGACGCGGTCTACGGCGCCTCGACCATGTTCGGGCAGCGCGTCGCCCACGGCCTGTTGGTGATGGCGATCGCCTCTGGGCTGTCAGCCCGCACCGGGGTCCTGGAAGGCACCGTCATCGCCTTCCGCGATATCAGCGAGTGGAAGTTCAGCGCCCCGGTCTTCATCGGTGATACCGTCCACGTCGAGCTGACCGTCAAGGACAAGAAGCCTATGCCGCGCGTGGGCGGCGGCTCGGTCAGCCTGTCCGTCGATGTGCTCAAGCAGGACGGCACCCGGGTGATGGGCGGGGTGTGGACTGTCATCTTCATGAACAAGCCGACCGCGTGACCTGCCTGTCCGCGCCCAGCCGCCATTTCCTGTGCGTGCAGCGGATAGCCGAGCGCTGACGACCGAATGCTATAATCGCCCCGATGTCTGCCGAGAAGCCTCCCGCTCAGGGCGACCCCGACCCCGGCGAACGCCTTCGCCGATTGGCCGGCCCGCAGGCCCCCCCGCCGTCCGAGTCCCCCACCCGCCCGCCGCACGACGATCAGGCGGGCGATCTTCCCTTTGACGAAGGACCCGCGCACAACGGCGGCGCCGAAGCGCTCACACCTCCGCCCCCACCGCTGGGGGCTACGGGCGACAACCTCCCCAAGCGGGTGCCGGAACGAGATCTGAGCGCCACCCGGGTGGGCCCGGCCGCCTACGTGCCGCCGCCCTCCGGTCCCACCCGTGCACCCCGCCGGGGGCTGCCCTCCGGCACGGGCGGCTGCGCGCTGCGCATGCTCATCCTGGGCCTGTTCGCCCTGGCGGCGCTGATCCTGGGCATTCTGTCGTTCGCCATCTATCAGTACTACGCCGTCGCCCGCACGCTGCCGCCGGTCGACGACCTGCAGGCGCACGCGGCCCAGTTCGAGACGACCCGCATCCTCGACCGGCAGGGCAACCTGCTCTACGAGATCCTCGACCCGCAGGCGGGCCGGCGCACCCAGGTCTCGCTGGACGAGATCTCGCCCTACATGGTCGCCGCCACGATCTCCATCGAGGATTCGCAGTTCTACTCACACCCGGGCTTCGATCCGTTGGCCATCGCCCGGGCGGTGTATCAGAACTTCCAGGGACAGGACGTCGTCTCCGGCGCCTCGACCATCACCCAGCAGATCGCTCGCAATCTGCTCCTCAGCCCGGAGGAACGCTCCCAGGTCTCGGCGCTGCGCAAGATGCGCGAGATCCTGCTGGCGGCTGAGATCACCCGCCGCTACACCAAGGACCAGATTCTCGAGCTGTATCTCAACCAGTCTTACTACGGCAACCTGGCTTACGGGGTCGAGGCTGCCGCCGAGACCTATTTCGGCACAACCGCCGACCGCCTGACGCTCTCGCAGGCCTCCTTCCTGGCCGGGCTGGTTCAGGCGCCGTCGATCTACGACGTCTACACCAACCGCGATCCGACCCTGCTGCGGCAGCGCCAGGTGCTGACGGCCATGGTCTTGTCCAGCCAGCAGCAGGGCTGCATTTACGTGAGCAACGCCGACCAGCCGGTGTGCGTGACGCCCGAAGATGCCGGCGCAGCAGCCGCCGAGCTCGAGCTGTTCGTCTTCCATGCCCCCGACGTCGAGATCCGCTTCCCGCACTGGGTCAACTACGTGCGCTCCGTCCTGGAGGGCATGTTCGATCCGCAGACGATCTACCGCTCCGGGTTCACCGTCTACACCACGATCGACCCGGTCTTGCAGGAGCAGGCTCAACAGATCGTCCAGGCGCAGGTGGCGACGCTTGCCGACCGCCACGTGACCAACGGCGCGCTGGTCGCCATCCGCCCGTCGACCGGCGAAATCCTGGCCATGGTCGGCTCGGCCGACTACTACGATGAGGCCATCGACGGGCAGGTCAACAATGCCGTAGCGCTCAACCAGCCCGGTTCGTCGATCAAGCCGCTGACGTATGCAGCCGCCTTCGAGCGCGGCTGGACCCCGGCCACGCTGATCTGGGATGTACCCTCCGAGTTCCCGCCCTCGGGTGATCCCAACGACACCCGCCCGCCCTTCAAGCCGGTCAATTACGACGGCCGCTTCCACGGGCCGGTGACCGCCCGCGTGGCCCTGGCCAACTCCTACAACATCCCGGCCGTCAAGACCCTCGCCTTCGTCGGCATCTTCGACAACCCGGATACTCCCGAGGCGGAGGGGCTGGTCGCCTTCGCCGAACGCCTGGGGATCACGACGCTGACCAGCGACCAGTACGGCCTGTCATTGACTCTCGGCGGCGGCGATGTGACGCTTCTGGAGCTCACCGGCGCCTACTCGGTTTTCGCCAGCGGCGGCGTGCGCCACCCGCCCATCGCCATCACCCGCATCGTCGACCATGAGGGCAACACGGTCTTCGAAGCCGCCATGCAGGGCGAAGCGGTCATCCGGCCGGAGCACGCCTTCCTGATCGCCTCGATCCTGTCCGACAACAGCGCCCGCACGCCGATGTTCGGGGCCAACTCGATCCTCAACCTGCCCTTCCCGGCCGCGGTCAAGACCGGTACGACCGACGACTTCCGCGATAACTGGACCGTTGGCTTCACCCCCGACCTGGCGGTCGGCGTGTGGGTCGGCAATGCCGACAACACCCAGATGCAGAACACCACCGGCCTGACCGGCGCGGCGCCGATCTGGTCCGAGTTCATGCAGTTCGCCGCTCCGTTGGTCTCAGGTGGGAATCCGACGCCGTTCAGCGTGCCCGAAGGCATCGTCGAGCGGGTGATCTGCGCGGTCTCGGGCGCCGAACCGTCGGAATGGTGTCCGAGCCAACGCTCGGAGTTCTTCGCCGCCGAACAGCCCCCGCTGCCGCGCGACCGCGATCTGTGGCAGAAGGTGTGGGTCGACTCATGGTCGCTCGAGCTGGCCTCGGGCGAATGCGCCGGGCGAGCGGTCGAGCGCCTGGGTTTGGACGTGAGCGATCCGTGGGGCCGGCGCTGGCTGCAGGAGGAATCCGCCGGGCGGGAGTGGGCCGAGCGCATGGGCCTGCCGCCCGAGCGCCTGTTCTTCATCCCCTCAGCCACCTGCACGACCGCCAGCCCGCACCCGATTCTTTCGCTGACCTCGCCGGCCGAGGGCTCAACGATCACCTTCCGGCCTCTGTCGATCTTCGGTCTGGCGGACGCCACCGCTTACTTCAATGAATGGGAGCTGGCCTTCGGGGTCGGCTTCGAGCCGACGCATTGGACCAAGATCGCCGAAGGCTTCTCGCCGATGCGCGACGCCGGCCGCCTGGCGGAGTGGGACATGGCCGGCGCGCCCAACGGCCCGCTGACCCTGATCCTGGGGGTCATGGGACCGCAGGAGCGCCGGGCCGAGGTGCGCCTGCACATCATCCTCTCGGTCCCGACGCTCACCCCGACCGTGACCGGCACGGCCACGCCGACCTTGACGCCGACCCCCACACCCACGCCGACGCCGACGCCGACAGACACCCCGACGCAGACCCCCACACCCACCGAGACCCCCACGCCGCCGTAAGCGCGCCCTCCATTTGAGGGTCCCTATGGCGACTCAATTGATCTTGGAACTCCCCGCGCGGCGGGAAGCGCGCGGCACGAAGCGCGGCACCCGGCGCATGTACTCGGAATAGCGCGGCAGCCGCTCGAGCAGATCGCGTTCCTCCAGGCGCGCCTGCAGCAGCAGCCACAGGCTGCAGGCGGCGCAGGAGAGAATGAACAGCCAGGTCGGTTGGGTGAGCGCCAGTCCCACGAATTCGAGAAAGCATCCGCTGTAGACCGGGTGGCGCACGTACGCATACGGGCCGCGGACGACCAGCGTGTCGGCGGCCGAGGGCGCCAACGCGCGCCGACCCACGGCGGGCATGGCCCATAAGATCACACCCGCGCCGGCGCCCAGCAGCAACCCGGCCGTGAGCTTGACGGCCGGGTGGTCAGGCAGCAGCGCCTGACCGGGGGCCCGCGCCGCCAGGACCAGTCCCAGGATCCACAGCGGCATGCCCAGCCCGACGCGCAGCAACAGCGTGACCCACTGACCCGGGCGCGTACCCCAGCGCCGGCTGAACGCAGCCGTGAAGGTGCTGGCCGATGTCAGCCCGAACCCCGCCAAGAGGAGCACTCCGATGATGAACGGGGATGGCACGGAGACTGCCCTCCTTGCCAGGGATCCGGGACTCCGCCGCGCCTAGAACACGAACGGCACAAACCGGCGCGTCCGCCGCATGTACCCGGCGTATTCGCTGCCGAACCGTTCCAGGTTCTCTCGCTCTTCCACCCGCGCGGTCGCGTACAGACTGGCGGTCGCCACGGCCACCAACGCGCTGCCAAGCCAGGTCGGTTCCTTCAAGTAGGCGCCCCAGCCCAGATAGAGAAGCGAGGCATACAGCGGGTGCCGGATGAAGCGATAGGCGCCGGTCGTGACCAGCGCCGTGGTGCGCTCGATCGCCCCGTCCGGCCGGCCGGCCGTTCTCAGGAGATGGAATCCGTGGATAGCCAGGAACGCGGAGGCGAGCAGGCAAAGCCAGGAAGCGATGTGGATGAGCGAGAACGGCGCGGCCAACCAGGAATCCAGGTTGATCAGCACCAGCATCAGCACGGTCTCGAACGCGAAGAAGCGAA
>DAIRVC010000072.1:0-12239 GCA_036803025.1 Anaerolineales bacterium | reverse complement strand
CCAGGACATCTTCCTGACCGAGACCGCGCGGATGGCGCACGTCGTCCTGCCCGGCGTCTCGTTCGCCGAGAAGGACGGCACGTTCACCTCGACGGACCGGCGCGTCCAGCGCGTGCGCCAGGCCATCGCGCCGCTCGGCCAGGCACGCCAGGACTGGGAGATCGTCTGCGAGGTGGCCCGACGCATGGGCGGCAAAGGCTTCGACTTCGAGTCGCCCAAGGCCATCCTGGAAGAGGCGGCTCGCCTGACGCCCAGCTACGGCGGGGTGAGCTTCGAACGGCTGGAGCAACTGGGCGGGCTGCAGTGGCCCTGCCCCAGCGCAGATCACGCCGGCACCGCCTTCCTGCACAAGGGCAAGTTCTCCCGCGGGCTGGGCCTGTTCACCGCCATCCCCTTCAAGCCGGCCGCCGAGTTGCCCGACACCGAGTATCCGCTGACGCTGACCACCGGACGGTTGATGTTCCACTTCCACACCGGCACGATGACCCGCCGCTCGAAGAAGCTCGAGAGCGAGGTGCCGGAGGCTTACGTGGAGATCCATCCGGACGACGCCCGCCGCATCGGGCTGAACGGCGGCCGCCGCGTGCGGGTGGTCAGCCGACGCGGCCAGATCGAACTCGGCGTACGCCTCACCGAACGGATCAAGCCGGGGATCGTCTTCATCCCCTTCCATTTCGCCGAGGCCGCCGCCAATGCCCTGACCAACAACGCCATCGACCCGGTGGCGAAGATCCCGGAGTACAAGGTGTGCTCCGTACGGGTCGAGCCGGCGACCATTTAGGCAGAAGGAGCGACTGTGGACCTTCTCAAGATCTACGAGTACGCGCTGCAGCGCGAGCACGAGGGCAAGAAGTTCTTCGAGGAGAACGCCGCCCGCTTGCACCACGCCGCGGCCGTGGGCGCCTTCAAGGCGCTGGCCGCCGAAGAGCAGAAGCATATCGAGTTCATCAGCGCCCAAATCGCCTCCCTCAACCGCAATGAGAAACCGAGCGCGGCCATGGGCGCGGCGCTGCAGAAGGAAGGCTTCTTCTCAGAGCGGGCGGCCTCCGAATCGCTCGACCAAACGGTCACCGAGGCCATGGTGCCGGATCTGCCCGTGCTGCGCACCGCCTACCTGATCGAGCGCGATTTCGCCGAGTTCTACGAGAACATGGCCAAGAAGTCCGAAGGCGAATCCAGGAAGGTGCTCGAGATGCTGGCGCAGTGGGAGCACGGCCACGAGCGCCTGTTCAAGGAAATGCACGACCGGGCCTTTGAACTATACGCCAACATGCCCTGGGGCGGCTAGCCCGGCGTGGCAATCCGGCTTACCCGAGGCGGCGCGCCGGGCCGCTTTCGGTCAAGTCATGTGCAGACCCGATCTGGATCAGGAGGTGCACCAGCGCCATTCAGGCAGAACGCACGACGTCGGCGTCAGCATGTCAACCCTTGGCAGGCGGCTCGCCTGCTGACTCACAACCTACGGAGACGACTATGACCGATCAACCGATCTCATTTGATGCCATTCTGCCGCCCGGCATGGCCGCCAAGGCGGAGGATATCGGCGTCAAGAAGGCCGCCCTCGGCACGCGCAACATGTTCGCGCTCGCCATCCTGGCCGGGGCCTTCATCGCCATCGGAGCGATCTTCGCCACCACCGTCAGCGCTGGCTCCATGGCTGTCCGGGACGCATCCGGCGCGGCCGCCTTCTCGACAGGGCTGCCGTACGGTGTCGTTCGGCTTCTGACAGGACTCGTGTTTACTGTCGGCCTGATCCTGGTCGTCGTCGGCGGATCAGAGCTGTTCACCGGCAACAACCTGATCGTCATGGCCTTCATGAACAAGAAGGTGGGCCTGGGCCCCCTGCTGCGCAACTGGGCCATCGTCTACACCGGGAACTTCGTCGGCTCGATCATCACCGCAGGGATCGTGTTCCTGGGCCGGCAGTACACCTTCGGCGGCGGCTCGATCGGCCTGGCCGCCCTCAACATCGGCGAGGCCAAGACCGCCCTCGATTTCATCCAGGCCATCGCCCTGGGGATCATGTGCAACGCCCTCGTGTGCATGGCCGTCTGGCTGTGCTACAGCGCCCGAACCACGACCGACAAGATCCTGTCGATCATCCCCCCGATCGCTTGCTTCGTCGCCGCCGGCTTCGAGCACAGCGTCGCCAACATGTACTTCATCCCGATCGCCCTGTTCGTCAAGTACTTCGGCGCGTCGTCCTTCTTCGAGGCCATCGGCAAGACGGCTGCCGACTTCCCGCACCTGACCTGGGGTAACTTCTTCATCGGCAACCTGCTGCCCGTCACCATCGGCAACATCATCGGCGGTGCCGGCATGGTCGGCCTGATCTACTGGTTCGTCTACCTGCGCAAGGCCAAGACCCCGGTCAAGTAAGGCCAACTCTACGATTGGCGTCAGACAAAGCCGGGTCCCCTGCGGGACCCGGCTGATGATTCTGCGTCCGGGGCTTCTAGGGAGCTTCGAGTCCGTGGGCCTCGAGCAACGAACGGTCGCGCAGGATTTCCGCCGTCGGACCGTCGGCCACCACCCGTCCGCCGTCGAGGATGATCGTCCGTTTGAACAGCTCGGCGACCATGCGGATGTCGTGCGTGGACACCAGCATGGTCTGCGGCAGCTGTGCCAGCAGCCGGATCAACCCGCGGCGGCCGCGCGGATCAAGACCGGCGGTGGGCTCATCCAGCACCAGGATCTCGGGTTCCATCGCCAGCACCGTGGCGATGGCGACACGCTTCTTCTCGCCTCCGCTCAAGTGGTGCGGGACGCGCCCTTCCCCGCCGGCCATACCGACCGCCTCGAGCGCCCGGGCTACCTGCCCGCGCACCTCGTCCTGCGAGCGGCCCATGTACAGCGGGCCGAAAGCGACATCCTCGAATACGGTCGGCGAGAAGAGCTGGTCATCCGGGTCCTGGAAGACCAGCCCGACCGCGGCGCGCACCTGCCCCAGGTTCTCTTCCTCCAGGCGGATCCCGCACACGCGCACTTCCCCCTCGCCGCGCAGGATCCCATTCAGGTGCAGCATCAGCGTCGATTTGCCGGCGCCGTTCGGCCCTACCAGCGCCACTTTCTCGCCCGGCTCGATATGCAGACTGACCCCCTCGAGCGCCACCCGCCCATCCGGGTAGGAAAAGCGCAGGTCCTTGACCTCCAGCGTGTGGTGCATGGCTTACCTCAACGTCCCGCCAGCAGGACCAAGCCGGCGGCTGCGCTGCCTGCGGCCAATGCGGCCCAATCGAGAGTTGACATGCTGAAGCGCCGGTGCAAGCGGACCTGGCCGTCATACCCGCGCGCCAGCATGGCGGAATACACGCGCTCGCTGCGTTCGAGCGCCCGCAGCAGCAGGCTGCCGACCATGCCGCCGGCCACCCGTCCTTGCCAGGCAATCGACGGCCTTCGGCTCCCCGGCTGCGATGCGCTGCGCGCCGATCGCGCCCGAAGCAGCCTCAACCCCTCATCCGCCAGAACGAAGAGATAGCGGTACATGAAGGCGATGATGGCGACCAGCGGGCGAGGCATGCGCAGTTCGCCCAGCGCCCAGGTCAGGTCGGCGAAGGGAGTCGCCGCCGTGAGCAGGATGCCAGCCTGCACAGCCAGCCACATGCGCAGCAATAGGCTGCCGAATCGGACGAGCCCCGCAGCTGTGATCGGCCAGTCGACGATGGGAAGGTGCAACAGCGCGGCACCTGGGGTTGTGAACAGGACCGGCAGCGCCGCCAGCGCGAAGGGGAACGCGATGAAGGCGCGCTTCATCGCGAAGACCGGCCCCAGGCGAGCGGCGAGGCTGATGGTGGTCAGGGATAGGAGCAACAAGCCGAAAGCCGGCCAGGCCCCCGCCGGCGTCAGGCTGGTCACCAGGATCATCAGCAGCGCAGCGACAGTCTTCACGCGCGGATCCAGCCGATGGATCAGGCTGTCGCCGGGGCGGTACTGGTCCGTCAGGTCAGAGTGCAGCAAGTCATTCGCCTTGAGAGGCCCGCCGCGCCGCCAACCGGCCGACCAAAGTGGCGGCCAGGAAGACCACGATGGTTCCCAGCCCGACGGCGGCCAATGTGGCCACGGCCGGATCGGCGATCGAGGGCAGTACGTAGTCTGAGAAGATGCCGAAGGATGGCGCTTGCCCAAGCTCGAGGAACCCCTGGGCCTCGGCGACGGCCTCCAGGCCGTCCGGACTGGGCGAGGCCAGCGGTGAGAGGGCCGCCACGAGGAGCGCCAGCAGCAGCCCGGCGATGACGAAGCCCGCCCCGCGCCGGCCGGGCGCCAGCTCGCCATCGCGAATGACCTCCGGTCGAGTGGCCGCCAGGAACGCCAGCGCCCCGGCAGTGATCAAACCTTCCCCGATCCCGATCAGCGCATGCACGGCTGCCATTGCCGGCAGTGCGTAGGCCAGCGGCGAGGTGCCGGAAGCGGCCAGCTCGACGGCCGTGGCGATCGCCCCGGCCTCGACCGAGACCCAGCCGCCGGCAAAGGCTCCCGCCAGCCGGCCAGCCCGCCCGGCACCGGCCGCCAGTCGGGCCAACCGGTAGACGAAGTAGCCGCTGAATGCGGTGAAGACGCCCATGTTGAGAATGTTCCAGCCCATGACCAGCAATCCGCCATCCTGAAAGAGCAGCCCCTGGAGGGCGACCACCGCGGTCATGATCAAGGTCGCCGCCCACGGCCCAAGGACGATGGCCGCCAGCGCGCCGCCCAACAGATGGCCGGAGGTCCCGGCCGCGACCGGGAAGTTGATCGCCTGGGCGGCGAAGATGAACGCCGCCAGTATCCCCATCAGCGGCACCTGGCGCTCCCCCAACTGACGCTGCGTCTGGCGTAACGCAACCAGGATGATGACGACCGCCAGCGCCCAGCCGACGGCGGCGACCGCCGGAGTAAGAAACCCATCCGGGATGTGCAAGGCTTCCGGTCGATAGGACATGACGCCTCCCTGCTCGGCTGCCGGCCCCAGGCTAGCGCGCCTGTGAGGCCGCGTCGCCCGATCGGCACTCCCGACATAGGCCCTGCAAGGTCAGATGCGCCATGTCGGCGGCAAATCCGCTCTCCCGCTGCAGCGTACGCGCCAGTCGGCGGAACGCGTCCGATTCGACCTCCAGCACGCGCCCGCAGCGGCGGCACACCAGGTGATTGTGCGCCGCGCTCGCGTCGTGCAACGCATAGCGCACCGGCTCCCCGTCGCTGTGGAGCTGATCGAGCAAACCGGCCCGGTGCAGGCTGTCCAGCGTGCGGTAGACCGTGGCCAGATTGAGCCCGGGCAGCCGGCGGCGGGCGCGCTCGAAGACCTCCTGGGCAGCGAGATGGCCGTCCATATGGGCAATCGTCTCCAGGATGACGTTGCGCTGCGGCGTGACGCGGAAACCGGATTGGTGCAGCCGTTCGCCCAGCTGGCGGCCACAGGACATATGCATTCCCTCGCAGTTGCAGTGATTCGCATCCAGAATCCTACCCTGCTCGCCGGCGGCGGTCAATACTCGCGCCGCTCAGCCCTGCCCTGCACTCGCCGGCGGAGACTGCGGTACAATGGCCCGATTGCGCCCGTGCGGGCGCACGAGGTGTAATGACTGCCATCCCTGCTGGCGGCCTGGCGCATGAGGGCAGCCGCGAGAAACGGCTGGTGGCCATGAGTTCGGTCGTGGCGGCCATCGGCCTTACGACGATGAAGCTGGTGGTCGGTCTGATCTCCGGCAGCCTGGGCATCCTTTCGGAGGCCGCCCACTCCGGCCTGGATCTGGCCGCCGCGGCCATGACCTGGTTCGCCGTGCGCGTTTCCGACAAACCTCCTGATCTGAAGCACACCTACGGCCACGGCAAGATCGAGAACATTTCTGCGCTGTTCGAGACGCTTCTGCTGCTGGCCACCTGTGTCTGGATCATCTACGAGGCCATCCAGCGGCTTTTCTTCGAGACGGTCGAGATCAAGGCCAGCCTGTGGGGCTTCCTGGTCATGGGCGTCTCGATCGTGATCGACGTCACCCGCTCGCGTGCCCTGGCGCGCGTGGCGCGCAAGTACAACAGCCAGGCCCTGGAGGCCGACGCACTGCATTTCTCGACCGACGTCTGGTCGTCCTCGGTCGTCATCGTCGGTCTGGGCCTGGTGCGCCTGGCGGATATCGTCGACCTGCCCTGGCTTGTCAAGGCCGACGCCGTGGCGGCGCTGGGCGTGGCCGGCATCGTCACCTACGTCAGCCTGCAGCTGGGCGGGCGCACGATCTCCGCACTGCTGGACGCCGCACCGGCAGGGCTGCGGGAAGAGATCGAGCGCGCGGTCCACATCCCCGGCGTGGTCGACGTGCGACAAGCGCGCATCCGCCAGAGCGGTCCGGAAACGTTCGCCGACCTGACCCTGCTCGTCAGTCCGAACACCTCCGTCGAGAGCGCCCACGACATCGCCAGCCAGGCCGAGGCGCGCGTTCAAAGCTTGATTCCGGGCGCGGACATCGTCGTGCATCTCGAGCCGTCCGGGCACACCCTGGACAGCATTGTCGACACCCTGCGGCTGATGGCCGCCCGCCAGGGCATGGGCGCGCACGCAATCCGCCTGCAGGATGTGCGCGGCCGCCGCTCGCTCGCCCTCCACCTTGAGGTGCGGGAAGACCTGAGCCTCGAAGCCGCCCACGCGCAGGCGACCGAGTTCGAGCGGGCCGTCCGGCAGAACCTGCCCGAGATCGACGACATCGTCACCCACATCGAGCCCGCCGGCGACGGATCGGCGCTGCGCCATGCCGCCCCGGCCGACGAGGCGCTGGTGCGCCAGGCACTTGAATCGATACGCCTGCAGACCGGACTCGATTGCGATTTCCACGAGCTCGAGGTCCGCCGCGTGGCCGGCGAGTTATCGGTCTCGTTCCACTGCATGCTGCGCGGCGAGAACAGCATCCTGGATGCCCACGAGCAATCGGTGCGCATGGAGCGAGAGCTGCGCGCCCGCCTGCCCGAAGTGGGTCGCGTCGTCATCCACGTGGAACCGCTCGGCGCCGAAGCCCCCTGACTCGACCCCCTCACTTGCCAGTTCGTCGCTAGTGGATGTCACCGTTCCAAGATTCGGCCCTGTTGGGGCCGAAGACGGCCGTGCGCCGGGCCGCTGCCCAATGCTCACCCAGCCCGCGATAGCCAGGCAAGCGGCTCCGCCCCGCTTGACGGGTACGTGCGGTCTGGATTTGTGCTAGGATTCACAAGACGGGCCGATCAGTGTGCAGAACGGATTGACGTGCATCGGAACCGTATCCCCCCACCCTCAACCCAGCCCGCTGCATTCTCCCGTCGAGAAGCATCCGATCGTTCGTCGGGGTCGCGACAGGCGTCTCCTCCCGCGTCCCCTCGGGGGTTTCCGGTTCCCTGCGAACGGCGCCAGGGCGCCAACAGGAGGCGGCGATGAAACGGCAACAGTCGGTGGCGCTGGTTGTGGCCGCAGCGGCGCTCATGATCGGCGGCTGTGGCGGCCAACCGGTCGAGCCGCCGGTCGTCCACACGGTCGACATGGCTGAGGTCGCCACCCTGCCGGTCTTCGAGGCCGCGGCGACCGAACCCGTCTTCCAGGCTGCCGACACGTCCATGTGGGATATCGCCACTCCCCCGCCAACCCTCGAGATTCTGCCGGGCCTGCCGGGTATCGCCTGTCTCCCGGACGATCTTGTCGCCCCAATCCCCATCCACCCTTCGCAGGACATGGTCGGCTCGGGCGTGGACACGTTCTTCCAGTGGGACTACCCGCAGGATTGTCAACCAACTCACTTTGCCATTCACATCTGCGGCGACGGCGATTGCAGTCAAGTCTTCGCCAGTGCCTACCCCGGTCCCGACCTTCGGTCGTGGACGCACTACACCCTGCTTGAGCCGGGATCGACTCTGTTCTGGCGTATCCGAGCCTACGCCCTCGACGGCGATGTGGAGCTGGGCGGGCCATGGTCTCCCACGGTTCGCTTCTTCATCGGCGATGAATGCGGGGCCAACAGCATGACAGCGCCCGTGCTGAGCAGCCCGGGGGAAGGGGAAACGGTCGACGCGATCGAGTCGTTGGAGGGCCATCGCCCCACGCTGGAGTGGACGGTCACGGGCGGCTGCCAGCCGGAGGAGTTCCAGGTCGAGGTCACCACGGACGCGTTCTTCCGCACCATCAACATCAGCCACCGTACGGGCTCCCCTGTCAGCGCGTGGTATGTCGACCAGGACCTGCGCGGCGACGAGTACTACCATTGGCGGGTGGCTGCCGTCAGCAACGGCGGCCTCGGACCCTACTCCGAGCCGCGCAGCTTCTATGCCCGCAACGTTACGCCCGGACAGCCAGGCGCAGTCGTCGGGCGAGTCTGGTCCGATGTCTGCCCGGAGAGCGGCCCCTGGGGCGCGGACACGCCGATCCCGGAAGGATGCACCCATGGCGAGGGGAACTGGATCATTGCAGACGGCGAGCTCGGCCCAGGCGAAGCCGGCATCCAGGGGGTCGTCGTCTCGTATGCGGCCAGCGCCTGTCCTCCAAGCGGGACTGCCCACTCGACAATGCCTACCTCCAGTGACGGGACATACGTCGCCTACGTACCAGCGGGCGCGTATTGCGTCTGGCTAGACCCGGTGGCCGGCGGGAACGCCGATATCCTGGGTGAGGGGATCATCACCGCTCCGCCCTGCTACTACTCCGGGATGGAGCCTTGCACGGTCATCGTCGGCGACGGCCAGATTCTGCAGGGTAACAACTTCGGATGGCAGTTCGCAGGAGAAGCCGCCAGTCTCGGCTCGATCGGCGGCAGGGTCTGGTCGGATACCGACTCGGATGGGACGGCCGACCCGAACGAGCCCGGCATTGCCTCTGTCACGGTCCGCCTATTTCACGACGCCTGCACCTTTGAGGGAGACTCCAGTGCGGTTGTGGCAGCGGGCGACTACCTCTTCGAGGGGCTGCCCGCCGGAGAGTATTGCGTCACGATCGACGCGGCCGAAAGCGGAAATGCAGCCAGCCTGGATGTCGGCGTATGGACGCGTCCTTGGACCGGTGACAGCCGGGCAGCGTTTCCGGTCAGCCTGGGTGTTGGCGAGGCGCGCGGGGGCGTCGACTTCGGATGGGATTGGCATGGGTTTCACTTTGAGCGGCGGAGCACGCCGTTCTACCTGGGGTGGCTCGAGCTGATTCGAGCGGCCACGCTGCCGGAGTTCCAGACGATGCAGACACGGACGCCGACGCCGACCTCGCGCTTCCATCTGCTGCCGGCGACGCATCCCCCGTTCCAGCTTCCGGCGACTCCGGCGTTCCATGTTGCGACTGCGACGCCTCGGCCATTCCTGCCATTACCGACCGCGCCGCCGTTCATTCCAGGCTCGTGATCCCGGCCCGGACCTCTGCCAATGCAGCAGGCGGCCCACCGGCCGCCGGCAGTCTTCTTGGCTCGTAGACTGACTTCAGCTGGTCTCGTGCAGCCGCGGCCCGCAGCGGGCGATCTCGGCCGGCGTGGCCGACTCGAACTTGCGGAAGTTCTCGACGAAGCGCCCGGCCAGCTCGCGGTACTTCTGCATGTACGTCTCCCGACTCGGCCAGGAGGAAGCCGGATCGAGCACATCCGGCGGAACGCCGTCGCAGCTTTGCGGGACCTCGAAGCCGAAGATTGGATCGGGAGAGTAGGCCACGTCGGCCAGCTGGCCGGCCAGAGCGGCATTCAGCAGCGCCCGCGTGTAGCCGATGCTGATGCGTTTGCCGATTCCGTAGGCTCCCCCCACCCACCCGGTGTTGACCAGCCAGCAATTGGCGCCGTGGCGCAGGATTTTGCGTTTGAGAAGATCGGCATAGAAGGCCGGGTGGTGCACCATGAACGGCGCCCCGAAGCAGGCGCTGAAGGTGATTTCCGGCTCGACGCCCAGCCCGACTTCGGTCCCGGCAACCTTGGAGGTGAAGCCCGAGATGAAATGATAGAGGGCCTGGTCAGGCGTCAGGCGGGCGATGGGCGGCATGACGCCCGTGGCGTCGCAGGTCAGAAGGATCAGGTTGCGCGGATGCCCGCCGAGCTTCTCCGGCACGGCGTTCTCGATGAACTCGAGCGGATAGGAGGCGCGCGTGTTTTCGGTGATGCTGTCGTCGTCCAGGTCGATGTTGCGCGTCACCGGATCGTAGACGACGTTCTCCAGGATCGTCCCGAAGCGGCGCGTGCAGGCGTAGATCTGCGGTTCGGCCGTGGGCGAGAGCTGGATGACCTTGGCGTAGCAGCCGGCCTCGAAGTTGAAGACGCCCGCCTCGCTCCAGCCGTGTTCATCGTCGCCGATCAGACCGCGGCGCGGATCGGCCGAGAGGGTCGTCTTGCCCGTCCCCGACAGGCCGAAGAACAAGGCCACGTCGCCGTCGGAGCCGACGTTGGCCGAGCAGTGCATCGGCATGACGCCCTGCAGCGGCAGCAGGTAGTTCATGACGGTGAAGATCGACTTCTTGATCTCGCCGGCGTAGCCGGTGTTGCCGATCAGGCACAGGCGCTGATCGAAATCGGCCACGATGAAGGTGTTCGAGCCGGTGGCATCGATCTGCTGGATGCCTTTGAAGGACGGGACGCACAGGAGGGTGAATTGCGGGACATGCCGGCGGTACTCTTCCCGGGTCGCCGGCACCAGGAACATGTTGCGGGCGAAGAGGCTGTGCCAGGCCGTCTCGGTGATGATGCGGATCGGCATGCGGTACTCGGGGTCGGCACCGACAAAACAGTCCTGGACGAACAGGTCGCGGCCCTGCAGGAAGCCTTGCAGGCGGTTGAACAGCTCGTTGAACCGCTCCGGGTTGAATGGCCGGTTGTACTCGCCCCACCAGACTCGCGATTCCGAGGATGGTTCGCGCACGATGAACTTGTCGTTGGCCGAGCGGGCGGTGTGCTTGCCCGTGTCGACGATCACCGGCCCCTGGGCACTGATGCGCGCCTCGCCGCGGAAGATGATCTCCTCGTACAGCGCCTCGGCCGGAAGATTCCAGTAGGCCTGATGCAGGTTGGCCAGGCCGTGGCTGGACAGGCCGTAGTCGCTCTTGAGCGCCTTGGCCTCGGCCTGAGCCGGTGAGCGTATATCCAGGATGTTGTTCATAACCAGTCCCTGATCAGCTTGCGGTCACCGATGTAGATTTCGTTCGGGGACTCGGGATCGAGCGCCCACTTGATCCGCTCGATGCCTTCGGTCACGTCCTTGACGCTGCCCGAGTAGCTCAGCCGAATGTGGCCCTCCATGCCGAATTCCGATCCGGGGACGGTCACGACCAGCGCCTTGCGCAGCAGGAAGTTCGAGAGCTCGACCGAGTTCTGCGTGTAAGCGCGGAAATCCGGGAGGCAGTAGAAGGTGCCGTCCGGCTTCGTCACGCGTACCCCGCGGAAGCCGCGCAGCTCGTCCATGACGACGTTGCGGTTGTTCTCGATCGTCAAGCGCAGGCTTTCGATCACGCTCTGCACGCCGGTCAGCGCCCCTTCGGCGCCGGCCTGCAGGATCAGCGACGTACCCGAAGTCGTCTGTGCCTGGATGTTGAGCATGATCTCGACCAGCTTGCGCGGCGCCACAGCCCAGCCGATGCGAAAGCCGGTCATGCCGTACAGCTTCGAGATGCCGTTGATGACGATCACCCGGCTCGATTCGGGGTCCTTCTTGGTGAAGCGGAAAGGCGAGACCGCCACCTTCCCGTCAAAGACGAGCTTGTGGTAGATGTCGTCCATGATCAGGTAGATACCCTTGGTCTCGCAGAACTCGACGATCTCGCCGATGAATTGCTCGGAGAAGACCAGGCCCGACGGGTTGTTCGGACTGTTGACGATGATGGCTTTGGTGTACGAGCCGACCGCCCGGCGGATGTCTTCCATGCGCGGGTGGAACGTCCCGTCCTCCGGCCTGACGATCACCGGGATCCCGTAGACCATCTTGACCATTTCGGGGTAACTGACCCAATAGGGCGCCAGGATGATGACCTCATCCTGCGGATTGATGAGGGTATAGAGCAGGTTGTACAAGGCCTGCTTGGCGCCCGAAGAAACGATCAGGTTCTCAGGTCCGACCAGGCGGTCGTAGTTCTCCTCGGTATAGGTGATGATCGCGCGCTTGAGGGAGGGTGTCCCGTCGACGGGGGTGTACTTGACGTCGCCTTCATTCAGTTTGGCGGCCGCGCTCAAGATGGCATTGATCGGGGTCTTGTTCTTCGGCTCCCCGATCCCCAGGTGGATCACCGGCTCGCCCTTCTCGCGCAGGAGGCGAGCTTCTTCATTCAGCGCCAGGGTCGGCGAGGCCTGGATCGCCCGGGCAAGTTG
>DAIRVC010000071.1:0-12261 GCA_036803025.1 Anaerolineales bacterium | reverse complement strand
GCGGTGGCGGCTCGAGAGACCGCCTCCCTGCCGCCTCGCGAGCCGGCCTGGCGCCCCGCGGGGCTGGGCCTGACGGTTGATCTGGTCAGCCTGCGCGGTGCGGCGCGCGACCCGTTGATGGTCACGCTGGTGCTCGAGTCAACCGGCGACGAGAAGCGCGATCTGCTGCGCATGCGCCGCGTGCACGGCCTGCTGACTTCCTATCCAGGGACGGATCGCTTCGCCTTCCACGTGTACGAGTCCGATCGAAGGTATCACCTCGAATTCCCGAATTCGACTACCGGCTACTGCACCGAGCTGCACGGGCAGCTGACCGTGCTGCTGGGCGAAGAGCGCGTGCGGGTCGATCGGCTGCCGATCCAGTAGGGCGGCGCGTCGGACCGCGGCGCTCCGTCTAGACACACTCACGGACTGAGGGAATCGCATGAAGATCGGCGTTCTGACGGGGGGCGGAGACGTCCCCGGACTCAATCCGGCTATCAAGGCCGTCGTCGAGCGCGTGGCGGAACACGGGCATACCGTCCTGGGCATCCGCCGCGGCTGGGCGGGCCTGCTGGAGTTCGACCCGAGCGACCCGGACAGCGCCGTGCGGCATGTGCTGCCGCTGACGCCTGAACGGGTGCGCACCGTGGACCGCACCGGCGGCACCTTCCTGCACACCTCGCGCACCAACCCGAGCAAGGTGAAGGCCAAGGACGCCCCGGCATTCTTGAAGGGCGACGTCAAGGGTGAGGGCGCTCAAGACTTCACCGCGCATATCCTGAGAGTCATCAAGCATCTGCAGGTCGACGCGCTGGTGCCGATCGGCGGCGACGACACGCTCTCCTACGGCTTGCGGCTTCATGATGAGGGCGTGCCGGTCGTGGCCATACCCAAGACGATGGACAACGACGTCTCCGGGACGGACTACTGCCTCGGCTTCGCCACGGCGGTGGCGCGCAACGTGGAATTCATCACCAACCTGCGCACCAGCGCTGGATCGCACGAGCGCCTGGCGGTCATCGAGCTGTTCGGCCGCAACAGCGGCGAGACCTCGCTCATCAGCGCCTACCTGGCCGACGCCGATCGGGCCATCATTTCGGAGGTGCCCTTCGATCCCGAGAAGCTGGCCGCGCTGTTGATGGACGACCGCCGCCGCAACCCGAGCAACTATGCCATGGTGACCATCTCGGAGGGCGCGCAGATGGTCGGGGGCGAGCTGGTCGAGCGCGGGCAGGCGGACGCGTTCGGGCACAAGAAGCTGGGCGGAATCGGGATGATCACCGGCGACATCCTGAAAGAACTGACCGGCGTGGGCATCATCCAGCAGCAGATCGGCTACCTGATGCGCAGCGGTCCCCCCGATCCGCTTGATCTGATGGCCGCCTTCAACTACGCCAGCCTGGCCGCCGACCTGCTCATGGCCGGAAGGACCGGCCGGATGGTGGCTCTGCGAAGCGGCACCTACACGCACGTGCCCATGGATGAGACGCGCGCCGGGGCGCGCAAAGTGGATGTTGACGCGCTCTACGACGTGGAGGGCTATCGGCCGCGCATCCGCTCGGTCGAAGGCCTGCCGATGTTCCTGCGCTGAGCCCGATGCCGACGCCGACTCGCAGCCGGCGCCTGCGCGCGGGCTGCGTCCTGAGATGCCGAGGCCGCGAGATTCTTCGCCGCTCCGGCAGGGCGCCGATGGCATCCGTCCGAAGGACACGGCTCAGAATGACATGAGGGACAGGATGTCATCCTGCCTGCCCTGGAGGGCTGGCCAGGGAGCTAAGCGAAGGATCTCTGAGGCGCGAGGCGGGGGAGACTTCGCCGCTCCGGCGGGGCGCCGGTGGCATCCGTCCGAAGGACGCGGCTCAAAACGCCCTCCAGGCCCGCTCCCGCGCGGCGTCTGAGCCTGCCTAGATCCAGGGCCCATCCAATCGACTCAGCCCGGCCTCTCGCGCCATTCGAACGGTCTCGGCGTACTCCCCGTCAACCAACGGACGATCCAGCGGTGGGTGCTCTCGCGCTCGGAACGCAGGGCGGTACTGGGCCATCAGGTTCAGGTACGTGTTCGCGGAGATTTCCTGTGCCAGGAATTGCACCACTGCCTCGGTCCCTGCCAGGCCTCCGGGCAGCACCAGATGCCGGACCAGCAGGCCCCGGCGAGCGATCCCGCTCTCGTCGAGCGCCAGGTCGCCGACCTGACGATGCATTTCGCGCAGCGCGGTGCGGTTGACCTGCGGATACCCGGCGATCCCCGAAAGGAGTCTGGCCACCCGCGCGTCGTCGTATTTCATGTCGGGCATGTAGATGTCGATGACGCCGTCGAGCAGCGACAGCGCCTCCAGGGAGTCGAAACCGCCGGTGTTGTAGACCAGTGGGAGGCACAGCCCCTGCCCGGCGGCCAGGTCGACAGCCTCCAGGATCTCCGCCACCACATGCGATGGCGAGACCAGGTTGATGTTGTGACAGCCCATCTCTTGGAGGCTGAGCATCACTTCCGCCAGCTCGGGAGCTTCGACCTCGCGCCCGGCCGGCTCCTGGCTGATCGTATGGTTCTGGCAGTACAGGCAGCGCAGGTTGCACCAGGCGAAGAAGACCGTGCCCGATCCCCTGACGCCTCGCAGTGGGTCCTCCTCGCCGTGGTGCGGGCCATAGGATGCCAGGCGGGCACGCAGCCCGCTGCGGCAGGCCCCAGGACGCTGCCGCCGGTCGACCCGGCACATCCGGCCGCACAGATCACACGCCTGCTCGCGGCGGCGCGCCTCGCGGGCCCGGGCGGCCAGCTCCCCGGATCGATGCAGCCCCAGGTAGGCGGGCTCGTGGTCCATCGCCTCCATCCTAGCAGACGCCGGCGCCCGCCCGCAACAGCTGTCACATGCGGGCATCGGCCCACGTTCTGAACGTGAGAGCCGGACCCGTCGGGGGTACCAAAGTCCCAGACTGGCGTGAACCTTGCATCCTGGCCCAGCCGGGGGGCGGCACCTCGCCGCCGCTTGGGGCCAGGACGGGCCGGATTGGGGCGCGCATGCCGCGAGACGCACGGGGCTCAGGGGAAGATCTGGTCCAGCGCATCAACGCGTTGGGTGAGCCGTACCGCCGCAACGCTATCGCCTGGCTGGAGGCCTGCACTCAGGAGCAGTTCGAGGATGTCGACTCAGACCTGCCCGCATTCCTGCAGCGCCTGACGCCCATCGTCAGGGACCGGTTCGTGCTCAACACTGGTGCGATTCTCGACGGCGCTGTGCGCTACTTCCGGCAGCGCAGCTGACCTCGGCGGCTGCCGGCAACCATCCGGAGCGGCCCGCCCGAATCAGTCCCAAGTGCTGTGACGCCCGCTACGGCACGCAGATCGGCGGAGGGGTCCCGCTGTAGGTCGGGTTGACAACCGAGGCGGTCTGAACGAAGGCGCTTCCGTTCCAGGTGTGTTCAAGGCTCTGGCGGTTGCAGGGACAGCAATTCGGCTCCCCGTACAGGTATACCGATTCTTCGAAGCGGATAGCGCTTCCGACCGAGGTCCAGCTCCCATGCACCCCGCCGTGCTGGTAGACCTCGACCATCGCTGCGCCGGTCCAGGAATACACGCTGAGCTCCAGCACCGCGCCGGAACCGCCATAGACCATTGGCACGACCACGAACTGCTGGCAGCCGCCGAATGCATACAGGCCGGCCTCGTCGGTGATCTGCCGGGTCATCGGGTCTCCGCCGGCGACGCTCCACACATTGATCCAGGCGGCCCCGTTCCAGGCGTCGACCCACGCGGTCTTCCCGGCGGCGCCAGCGTCCTCCAGGCGGAAGCGCTGGAACGTCCCGTCGCAGTTGAAGCTCACGCCGCCGGCAGGCGGCGCCGGGGTGGTGGCCGGCGGGGGCGGGGTGAGGGTTGGGCTCTCGCTCGTGTCTGTCGGCTGCAGTGGTGTGGCAAGCGGAGCCTCGCCCGTCGCCGTCTCGGCCGCAGAGAAGGTGGCGGCCACCGAGGTTGCCACGCGGTCGCCGCCGGTGTCGTCCGGGCCGGCGCATGCGATGACAGCCGCGGCCAGGGCCAGCGCGATCAGGGGAAGGCGATCGATGGCGGTGCGGTCGCGCACGTCAGGGTCCTCCTCCGATGGGCATGCCAGCCTCACAGCCAGGACGGCTCGGTGTAGCTCCCGAAGACGCCGCGCATGACGTCAATGATCTCCCCCAGCGTGGCATAGGCCCGCACGGCGGCCAGGATGTGCGGCATCGTGTTCTCGCTCCCCTGGCAGGCCAGGCGCAAGCGATCCAGCGCCTGTCCGACCGCGCCGGCGTCGCGCGTGCGGCGCAGCTCCTGCAGCCGTTCGACCTGCCGGCCGTAGCCCTGCGGGTCCATCTCCAGCAGGGGCACGCGCAGGGGTTTCTCGTCGGTGTAGGCGTTGACGCCTACGATGAAGCGCGTGCCTTCGTCGATCTCACGCTGGTAGCGATAGGCCGAGTCGGCAATCTGGCGCTGGAAGAAGCCGGCCTGAATGGCCGGCAGGACGCCGCCCAGTTCCTCGATGCGACGGAAGTATTCGCGCGCCTGCTGCTCCTGCCGATTGGTCATCGCTTCGACGAAGAAGGAGCCGGCCAGCGGATCGACGGTGTTGGCCGTGCCCGATTCCTCGGCCAGGATCTGTTGCGTGCGCAGGGCGATGGTCACCGCATACTCGGACGGCAGGGCAAGGGCCTCATCCAGCGAGTTGGTGTGCAAAGACTGGGTGCCGCCCAGGATGGCGGCCAGCGCCTGGACTGTGGTGCGGACGACGTTGTTCTCCGGCTGCTGGGCGGTCAGGCTGACGCCGGCAGTCTGGCTGTGGAAGCGCAGCAGCCAGGAGCGCGAGTCGCGTGCCCCGAAGGTGTGACGCATCTCGTGCGCCCAGATGCGCCGGGCGGCACGGTACTTGGCGATCTCCTCGAAGAAGTCGTTGTGCGCGTTGAAGAAGAATGAGAGACGCGGGGCAAACTCGTCGACCGCCAGGCCGCGCTCGAGTCCCCAGCGCACGTACTCCATCCCGTCCGCCAGCGTGAAGGCCAGTTCCTGCGCTGCGGTCGCGCCGGCCTCACGGATGTGGTAGCCGGAGATCGAGATGGTGTTCCACTGCGGCAGCTCGCGGGAGCCGTGCTCGATGGTATCCACCACCAGACGCATCGAAGGCTCGGGCGGGAAGATATACTCCTTCTGCGCGATGTACTCCTTGAGAATGTCGTTCTGGATCGTGCCGCGCAGCTGATCGGGCCGCACGCCTTGCTTCTCCGCCGCGGCGATGTACATGGCCCAGATGACCGCTGCCGGCGAGTTGATCGTCATGCTGGTCGAGACCCGGTCGAGCGGGATCTCAGCCAGCAGGATCTCCATGTCCTTCAGGGAGGCGATGGCGACCCCGCAGCGGCCGAACTCTCCTGCGGCCTGGGGGGCGTCGGTGTCGTAGCCCATCAATGTGGGCAGATCGAAGGCGATCGACAGGCCGGTCTGCCCCTTCTCGAGGAGATATCGGAAGCGGGCGTTGGTCTCCTCGGCCGTCCCGAATCCGGCGAACATGCGCATCGTCCACAGCTTGCTGCGGAACAAGGTCGGATGGACGCCGCGGGTGAAGGGGTACTCGCCGGGTAGGCCTAGATCGCGCAGGTAGTCGAGATCGGGGACGTCCAGAGGCGTGTACAGGCCCTGGACAGGGTCGGACGAGGTGGTCAGGAAGTCGGTCCGTCGTCCGGGCAGCCGCGCCTGCGACTGCTGCAGGGTCGTTTCCTGCCATTGCTCCAGTGCCCGGCGAAGTTCGCCGAGCCGATCCTGATCATACATCCGGCGCTCCTCGAGTGGGTTGGCGGCATTATAGCATGCCGACCGCGCCGGAGGATCGGCGAGGCGGCCCGGTACCCGGGTCCCACCCACCTGGTGGCGCGACCCCGTCGGGCTTACAGTCGCCTTGCAGTTGGCCGTGCGGGCCGCTGCAGGCGTAACGCCGGTGCGCTGCCTTCGTTCTCTCGGTTGAAGCCAATCGAATACGGCCAGGCTGCCGAAAGGGCAAAGTCACCGAAAGGTGGCGGCGCAAAGCTACGGGTCTAAAGCCGGTCACCGGCCACGACTGCCAGCTGCCGAAGCACGTTCTGGAGGAGGCCCTTGAGGGGTTGCCTCCATGCCCCGTGGCGAGCCTGAAGCTCGGCGCCACGGGTTTTCGTTTGTCAGGCTGGCCGGCAAGGAAAACGGGTTCGGACGGAGTGGAAGGATGACAGAACCAGGAGGCCAGCAACGCCGATCGGAAAGCCGCCCGGGACAGGGGCTGGTCGAGTTCATGCTCGTCCTGCCGGTGCTCCTTCTGATCGTGCTGGGTGTGATCGAGGCCGGGCGTATGCTTCTGATCTACTCGGGCATGACCTCGGCCAGCCGCGAGGCCAGCCGCTATGGCGCCACCGTCGGCGACAACGGTTCCGGGACCCCCCGCTATCTGGACTGCCTGGGGATGCGCGATGCGGCGCGGCGCGTGGCCACCCTGACCACGCTGGCGGATGCGGATATCCAGATCGTCTACGATCACGGCGACCCGACCTTGCCGATCGCCTCCTGCGATGCCAACCCCCATCCAAACCAGATCAACCTGGGCGACCGTGTGGTGGTGACCGTCTCCACGGTCTATCAGCCGATAGTCCCGCTGGTGCCCCTTCCGCCGATGACCATCACCACGTCGACCGGGCGGACGATCCTGACCGAGGTCGCTGCCGGACCGACGGTGACGCTCGGAGGGCCGACCTCGACCACAGCGCCGACCGACACCTCGGTGCCGCCGACGGCCGGGCCGTCGCCCACACCGGAGGACACGCCCACACCGACAGTGCCTCCTACCGATACCCCGGGCCCGAGCCCGACGCCGACGATCACCAACACGATCGTCCCTTCGCCCACGCCGATCCCGCCGCCGACCAACCTGACCGTGACCTGCCTGAATGGGAAGCTGAGTTTCAACTGGTCAGTGGTCAGCGGTGCACATTCGTACAACATCTACCGGCTTGTCGATGGGAGCCCGCTGCACATCGCCATCGACAGCAATCCAGCCTGCAACAACTGCGGCACCATGTCTTCCGGGGAATCGGGTGTCTTCTACGCCACGACCGTCGTGCTCAGCCGAGAGAGTGCGCCGTCTAACCTGGTTAGCGTGACCTGTCCGTAACAGGACATCGAGGAGCGGGTCCATGTTCAAGAGAACCATTCGGAAGCGCCAAGGACGAAGCGAGCGCGGGCAGAGCCTGACCGAACTGGCTCTGGGGACCGTCATCATCATGATCCTGCTGGCCGGCACGATCGATTTCGGAAGGCTGTACTTCACCTACCTGGCGCTCCAGTCCGCGGCCGGCGAAGGCGCCGCCTACGGGTCGATCGACCCATACGACTGGGCCGGGATCGACAATCGGGTGCGCGGCGAGGCGCCTTCCGGCCTGATCGAATGGAGCACGGTCACCGTCACACCCGCGATCATTGGCCAGGCGTGCAGCGGAGGCGGCATTCGCGTCGACGTCGCCTACGACTTCACCATCATTACGCCGTTCCTCGGCGCGGTCATCGGCAGTCAGACGATCCCATTGCAGGCCACCGTGGTCGATACGATCCTGACGCCGACCTGCCCTTAGGCAGGCTCTCGGAGGGTATGGATGAGACTCAGACAGCATCGCAGCGAGCGCGGGCAATCGATCGTCCTCCTGGCCTTCGCCTTCATCGGCATGCTCGGCTTCGCCGCGCTGGCGGTCGACGGCGGTCTTCTGTACACCGAACGACGCCGGGCGCAGAACGGGGCCGACGCCGCCGCCCTCGCCGGCGCGCTGGCGATCGTCTATGACAACGATCCCTTCAGCGCCGCCTTCGCGCGCGCCGCGGACAATACCTACGACAACAACGGCACCTACAACTGGGTCGAGGTCTACAATCCGCCCGCTCACGGCCCGTACACGGGCAATCCGGAATATGTCGAGGTGGTGATCACGGCCAAGGTGGATACCGTCTTTGCGCATTTCGTCTACGCCGGAGAGCTGCGCACAACGGTCACCGCCGTCGCTCGAGCGCGGCCGGGCTCGATCGCCCCGCTGCTCGACGGGAACGCCATCGTCGGCCTGTCTCCCAGCGGCTGTTCGGTGGTGTGGACGCACGGCAACTCGACCGCCACGGTTGAGGGAGCGGGCGTGTTCGTCAACTCGGACGATCCGGACTGTGCCTTCCGCGCCAGCGGCGGCAACACCTTCAACGTGACCGACGGCGCCATCAGCGTCGTCGGCGGGTTCGAGATCGCCAACAACTCTACCGTCTGGCCGGTCCCCACCTCCGGCGCCACACCGGTCGAAACGCCGGTGATCCCGGCGCCGACCTGCGCCGGGAACGCCACCATCGACGCCGGCACCGGCATCATCACCGCCGGCTACATCGACAGCTTCAACTTCCACGGGGGGACGTGGACGCTGCAGCCGGGCATCTACTGCGTCGACAACGGCTTTGCCGTCAACGCCGGAACGATCCTGACCGGGACCGACGTGACGATCTACGTGATGACGGGCGACGTGAGCTGGGACGGTGGGGCGGAGCTGCACCTCGATGCCCCGAACAGCGGGGACTACGCCGGCCTGCTCCTGTATCAGGACCCCACCAACAGTGACAGGGCGACCATCAACGGTAACTCGGCCTCGACCTTCACCGGGACGATCTTCGTGCCCGGCGCTGAGGTGCAGATCGCCGGGACCGGCGCAACCGACGGCTTTCACTCGCAGGTCATCGGCTGGAAGGTCGACCTGACCGGCACGAGCGACACCCATATCATCTACGACCCGGCGGAGAACTACCAGGAGCGCGAGCCTCCGCGGGTCGATCTCTCGCAGTAGGCGCGCGGGCGGGGAAGCATGCGCAGCGCGGTGGGCGGATCATTCGAGGGCGGCAGGAAATGGATGCCATGAGCGCCATGTCCCTCCCGCTTGTCTCGCTCAGACATCCCCCAGTGGTGGATGGAGAGGCCGACCTGCTCCTCCTGGCAGCCGACGGGGATGCCGAAGCCTTCGGGCGCCTGTACGCACGCCACCTGCCCGTACTCTACCGCTACGCGTTGGCGCGACTGGAGGACGAACACGAGGCCGAGGATCTGGTCGAGGCGGTCTTCCTGCAAGCCTGGGAGACCCTGCCCGCCTTCCGCATCGGCGAGTTCGCCTTCAGCGCCTGGCTCCATCGCGTGGCGCACAACCTCATCGCCGCACACCGGCGCGAGCGCCACTCGCCTGAGACCCTGACCGATGAAGCGATCGAGGACTCTGAAGTGGAAGACCCCGGCGTCTGGCCGGAAGAGGCTGTGCTGGCCAGCGAACGCAGGCAGTGGGTGCGGGGTGCGTTGGCCCGATTACGCCCCGAACATCAGCAGATCCTGGCCCTGCGCTTCGTGAGCGGGCTGAGCCACGCCGAAGCCGCCGAGGTCCTGGGAGTGAACCCAGGCACGGTACGTGTCCTGCAGCACCGCGCCCTCAAAGCGCTCCTGGCAGGTCTGCAGGGTGAGGAGGGGTAGCAGCATGGCAGTCGTGTCGGTGGACGAAGCGCTGGCCTGGTGTCTGGAATCGATCGAATCGGGAGACCACTCGCGCCGGGAGTGCCTGGAGCGCTATCCGGGACTGCGGGCGGATCTGGAGCCGCTGCTCGACCTGGCCGGTGAGCTGCGCGCCATGCCCTACGCGCTGCCGTCAGTCGATTTCCGTCTTCGCCTGCGCAGCCGCCTGATGGCGCAGGCGCGTGGGCGGATGGTCCCAGCCCGCAACCATCCGCGACGGCCCGCGCGCGGCGGCTTCCTGCGCCGGGCGGGTGCCTGGGCTCCGATCGGCGCCGTCTTCGTGGCACTATTCGCCACTGTCGGCGCCGCCTCCGCCTCCGCCGACGCGCTACCCGGGGACTTCCTCTACCCTGCCAAGCTGATGGTAGAAGCCGCCCAGGAGCTCCTGACCTTTGACGCGCAAGCGCAAGCGGCATTGCACCTGCGCTTCGCCGACGAACGACTGACGGAACTCGAGGCGTTGGTCGAGTCCGGCCGACTCGGCGAGCTGGATGGGCTCGTGTTGGCGTTCGAGTATCACTGGGCAGAGGCCCAGATGGCGGACGGCACGCCTGGCGTGGGCCTGGGGATCGGGGAGATCCCCCCGGGATTCGCGCAGCACGTTCAGGTTCTGACGGGCGTGCTGTTGCGGGCGCCTGAGTCGGCCCAGCCGGCCCTCCTGCGAGTTCTCATGCAGGCCGAGGCGGCGCTGTCCCAGGGCCCGGGGCGCTCCGGCGCGGCTCCCGGACACCAGGACACCCCGCCAGGTCAGGCGGACGAGACCGCCGAACCGCCGTACGATCACGGCCGGCCGTCGGACGTGCCCGGCAGTCCTCCGGAGACGCCCCCGGGTCAAAGCGGTGACCCCGGGAATCCGCAGCAGACTCCTCCGGGCCAAGCGGGGGAGCCAGGCAATCCCAATGCGACGCCGCCGGGTCAGTCGGAAGGGTCGGGCAACCCTCACGGGACGCCCCCGGGACAGGTGGACAAGTAGCCGGCAAGACCCATCTGCGCGTGGACCCAAACGGCCTGCGATGGGCTTTCGCCCTCCGCAGGCCGTTCAACTTCGCCTAGCTGAACGAGCGCGCCGGCGCCGGGTCAGTGCGGGGACCGGTCAGGCTGCTTCGTAGAGCTCGACCAGGACGCCGCGAGTGCTCTCTGGATGGATGAAGGCCATGCGGCGCCCATCCTGCCCCGTCAGCGGTTCCACATTGATCAGCCGGATGTTCTGAGCCTTCAATCGAGCCAACAGGCCGTCCAGGTCCTCGACCTCCAGGCAGACATGGTGCATGCCCGGGCCGCGTTTAGCCAGGAAGCGCGCCACCCCGCTGTCCGCGCTCGTTGGAAGCACCAATTCAATCTGAGAGTCGCTGATGGGTAGGAAGGCGACTCGCGACTCCTGGTCGGGGACGTCCTTCACCTGGCTTAATTCCAGCCCGAGGCCGTCCCGCCAGAAGGTCAGGGCGGCTTGGATGTCGTCCACGACCAGCGCGACGTGGTGAACGCGTCGGATAGTGGGCATGCGCATCTCCGGTGCCGGGGCTCCGCTCACAGCGTGGCCGGGGGCTGGTATTCTCCCCAGACGCGGCGCAAGACGGCGCAGATCTCCCCCAGTGTCAGATCGGCTTCCACGCAGGCGATCAGGACCGGCATCAGGTTCTCGTCGCCGCGCGCCGCTTGTTCGAGCGCCTCGAGGCGCGCCGCGGCCGTGCCCGCCCCGCGCCGGGCGCGCAGCCCCGCCAGCCGCTGGCGCTGCGCCTGTTCCACGGCCGGATCGACCGTGAGCCGCTCCAGGTCGACGTTCTCATCGACCTTGAAGGCGTTCACCCCGACGACGATCTCCTGACCGAGCTCGATGGCCTGCTGCGCGCGATAGGCGGCTTCCTGGATCTCGCGCTGCATGAAGCCCTGTTCGATGGCGGCCAGCGCGCCGCCGATCTCATCGATGCGGGCGAGGTAGGAACGGGCGCGCTCTTCGATCTGATCCGTCAGCGATTCGACGAGATACGAGCCGGCCAACGGGTCGACCGTGTCGGCCACGCCGGATTCGTGCGCCAGGATCTGCTGGGTGCGCAAGGCGACGCGCACGGCGCGCTCGCTCGGCAGCCACAGCGCTTCGTCCATACTGTTGGTGTGCAGCGATTGCGTGCCGCCCAACACGGCTGCCAGCGCCTGCAGGGCGACCCGCACGACGTTGTTCTCCGGCTGCTGCGCGGTGAGCGTCGAGCCGGCCGTCTGGGTATGGAATCGCAACCGCCAGGAGTCCGGGTCCCGAGCCTGGAAGCGGTTGCGCATCAGGTCGGCCCAGATGCGGCGGGCGGCCCGGAACTTGGCCACCTCCTCGAGCAGGTTGTTGTGGGCATTGAAGAAGAAGGCCAGCTGCGGGGCGAAGTCGTCGATCGCCAGGCCGGCCCGCAGCCCGGCCTGCACGTAGGCGACGGCGTTGGATAGCGTGAAGGCCACCTCCTGCACGGCGGTCGCCCCCGCCTCGCGGATGTGGTAGCCCGAGATCGAGATCGTGTTCCAGTGCGGGACGTGCGCCCGGCAGTAGGCGAAGACGTCCGTGATCAGGCGCATGGCCGGGGCGGGGGGGAAGATGTACGTCCCGCGGGCGATGTACTCCTTGAGGATGTCGTTCTGGATCGTGCCGCGCAGGCGCTGCTCTTCGATCCCCTGTCGGCGGGCGACGGCGATGTACATCGCCAGCAGGATCGCCGCCGGGGCGTTGATGGTCATGCTGGTCGAGACCCGG
>DAIRVC010000070.1:0-12316 GCA_036803025.1 Anaerolineales bacterium | reverse complement strand
TCCCAGGCGAACATCCGCAGGCCATTCCACAGGTTAGAGAGGAAGATGCTCAGCGCCGGCCCGGGAAGCTGCCGTTCGGCGTCGCCCACACGGGTCAGTGTGCGATACAAGACCTGGTCCGGCATCTCGACGGCCACCCGCAGCAGCGGAAGGATGACGACCAGTGCCACTACGCCGGCCGCCAGCAGCCAGCCGACCACCGTGCGTCGGTGTCCGGCCGCGGCCCGGTGCGCAAGGTACACAAGCACGCCGGCCGCAACGACCAGCGGGATGACCCGCGCCGGTGAGTAGCCATGCAGACCCAGTCCGACGGCCAGCCCGCACAGAAGGAAATCGTTGCGGCGCTTAAGCCGCAATCCGCGCGCCAAAAAGAAAAGCGCCGGCGCGGCGAACAGCGGATACAACGGAAAGCGCAGGCCGACGCGCGCCAGCACGTTCGGCCAGTAACCGACCCCGGCCAGCATCATCGCCGCCAGGCCGGTGCGCCTCCCGCCGATCTCGCTCCCGAACCCATAGATGAATGGAAGCGTCAGCAGACCGGCCAACACCGTACCGATCTTGAGGGTCGCAAAGGTCAGCCCGGTCCCGGCCAGGCGTGCCGTCGCCGCGGCCAGATAGAACTGAAGCGCCTCACGGCCGGTGTTGCGCGGGAAGTAGATCGAGGTCTGCCCGTTGAGGACGTCGGCCACATCCAGCAGCTTCTCGGCATGGTCGCTGACCATTTCCGGCGGCACGTCCGGCAAGTGGGCGATCCGGAACCCGGCGACGAGCGCGAACCCCACGACGAGAAGCAGTTGCCATGAGTCCACGCGCACATCGAGATGCGGCTGGCGCAACCAGGCTGACAGGCGGCCGAGCACCGGTCGCAGCCGCAGGTCCCCTTCCCACAGCGCCAGCAGGAGCGCGGCCAGCGCCGCTGCCCAGAAGAACACATTCGTCGGCGTGAACGTATTGTCGCTGGAGGACAGGAAAGCCAGCAGGCTCAGGCCGGCCGCGGCGATCAGCCAACGCGGGCGATAGCTCTCCGACAAGGGCGCTGTCGGCGCGACCGGTGGGGCCTCCAGCCCCAGATCGCCGCGCCACACCGCCCACGCCATCACGGCCGCGGCCAGGATGTAGGCAGCCAAGCTGACCCACATCCGGCCCTGGGACAATTCCGGCGCGCCCACGCGGGCTTGCTCGAGCCCGAGTTGTGCAAACAGGGCCAGGATCAGCGCGCACGGCAGGCGGAAATGCGCCGGCGTCAGCCGCACGGATGGGATCCGCATAGGCCGCGATTGTGGTGGGGGCACAGGCGACGGCGGTGGGGGCAGGCTTTCGGCAGGCCGGTCGGGAATCGGCAGCGGCCGGCCGCGCAGCAAGGACTTGAGCCAGTCGAGGACGGTCGGCTCGGCGGAGTTGTCTGGACCCGTCTCAGTCGGCTGCATCCCGGACCTTCCGCGCCACGTAGAGACTGTAAGTGCCGCTCTCGGATGGAGGCTCGTCATAGTATCGCCGGACAAGCCGTTCCGTCAACCACAGACTCCAGCGATAGGGCGCCACGATCCAACGGCCGGCCGCCCAGTGAGGCAGCAGGCACGGCGCGCCGAAGTAGTGCCCCCACTCGAGAACCGTCAGCGCCTGAGGGGAGAAGTAGCGGAAAGTGCGTTCGATTCTGAAACCGGCCGCCTCCAGCCGCTCCCCCCACCCGTCCTCATAGAACAGGTTCCGCGTTCTCGACATCCGCATGAACCAGTCGCTGTAGACCTGGCCGAGCTTGCTCAGCCCGATGCGCCGCAGGCAGCGCGGCACGCTCAGCTCGGTCCGGTAGCCGGGATTGGGAACCGTGAACACAAAGGGCGCCCCCATTTGGAGCGCTCGGTTCACCTCGACCAGGACCGGCATGAGTTGCGGGATATGCTCCAGCACACTGTTGCTGAGCGCGCTGGCGAAGGAACTGTCGGCCACCGGCAGGCGCGCGCCGGGGGTGCACAACAGCAGTCGGTAACCGCCGCGGCGCGCGGCCTCCGGCATCACCCGCCGGTCGGGGTCGATGCCCACGTCCAACCGGCTGCGGAAGGCGACTGTCGCGAAATGCCCGTCCCCGCTGCCGACATCCAGGACCGGGGACGGGAGTTCGATTTCTTGGAGCAGGCGCGCTTCCACCGCCCGCAGCAATGCCCGGAAGTACGGTAGCGCCGAAATGTGGGGCCAGAGGAAGTCCTTCGCCATATGCGTCCGGTCAGCGCTGGCGCAGCAACGACAGGAAGATCTCCTCGTATTGTTCAGCCGCGCGTTCCGAGGAGAACCATCGGGCGATCTGGGCCGAGTCTTTGCGGTATCGCCCGGGGTGGTCCAGCACGCTCAGAATGGCTTCCGCCAGGCGAGGTGCGTCGCCGGCCGGTATGCGCAGCCCCATGCCGGTGGCCAATGTCGGTTCACGCACGCCGGGCAGGTCGCTGGCGACCACGGGGGTGCCGCAGATCATGGATTCGACCTGGACCATCCCGAAGCTCTCGGTGCTGTTCAGGCTCGGTAGGACGGTCACATCGCACAACGCGAAGAAAGCCGCCTTCTCCGCCTCGGAGAGAGTCCCCAGAAAGGTCCAGCGATCGCCGAGGGCTGCGATCAGCGGCGCCAGGCGCCGCGCGTAGGCCTCTTCGCCCATCACGTCCAGGTACTGGCCCACGTAAACCACGCGCGCCCTGGGGTAGCGGGCCAGCACCGCCGGCATCGCCAGGGCCAGGATCTCGGCGCCCTTCTCGCTGGCGAGGCGGGCGGCCATCCCGATGATCTGCTCGCCGCGCCGCACCCGCAGTCGCTCCCGAAGCCGCGCAAGTTCGGCCGGTTCGATCGGCGGCATGTCCACCGGCGGCGGGACAACAACCAGCTTGCCCATGTGACGACGAAGGGTCGGCGTGCTGGCCGCGTAATCGTGCGTATTGGCCACGACCACGTTCGCCGCCGAGGCCGTCAGGCTGTCGGCCAAATGTGAGGCGTGGCTCGCCAGCCAGTTGATAAGGGACGACGGCAATCTCAGATTCGAGTGGTAGGTCATCACGACCGGTTTGCCCAGCAGCCGCGACCAGATCGCCAGCGGAGCGGCGTCCAGCTGTGGGACGTGCACGTGGACGATATCGTGCTGACGAGCGAGATGCGGCCCCCAGTAGGCCGCCGAGGGCATGACCACGCCTTTGCTCAGGCGCAGGGCCACCGGCAAGCGCCGGATTTCGACGCCATCCTGGCTTTCGCACAGAGGAAGTGAAGGATCGTAGCGTGAGGTCAGGACGGTCACCTGATGGCCGCGGCGCGCCAGTGCGCGGGCCAGCCGTTCGGTGTAGACCGTCAGCCCTGAATAGTGGGGGCGATAGTAGTAGAGCGTCGTCAGGACGCGCATCATTCCGCTCGCGCCGAACCAGGTTGCAGCAGCCAGCGGCGCGCGGCCTGCCAGGCGCCCCCGAGCGTCTCACCTTCGCCGGACAGGGCGATCGCTCCCAGGAGCGTGGTGGTCCCGAAATGGAGCGCGTGAAGGATCAGTGCGTAGGCCAGCGCCGCGCCGCTGTTCACGCCGAAGACCGCCAGGGCAGCCACGGCCGACGCCTCGAAGACCCCGAAGTAGCCCGGCGCCGAGGGCACGGCCACACCCAGAAGCGTGACACAAAGGGTGAACAGCGCCCACGCCGGCGGGGCTTCGGGCACGAATCCACGCAGCACGATCCAGTACTCAACGGCCGCCAGACCCCAACTGACGGCCATCCATGCGAAGGCCTGCAGCAGATCTGAAGGCGTCCGCAAGACGCCCAACCCGTTTCGGACGCCGGAACCGATCGCTCCCCAGCGCGCCGTCCCGCCCGGCAGGTGCGTGACGATCCAATCGATCAGGGCCGGCCGCCAGAGGACCAGCAGCAGCGCCGCCAGGGCAACCACGACCGCCGCGCCGCCGAGCATCATCGCACGCGTGGCCCACGCCACACGCAGCACCATCCCGCCGAGCGACAGCAGCAGGCCGACGGCCAGGATCATATCCAGGAGGCGTTCGACGATGATGGAGGACAGAACCATCGAAGTCGAGAGCGGCGGCCGGCGGCCCACCAGGACCGCCCGACCTACCTCTCCCATCCGCCAGGGGAGCAGGTTGTTGAGGAGGTAGCCCTCGTTCAGCCCAGCCAGCAGGCGCATGAGCGGGACGCGTCCGCCCAGGATCGCCCGCCAAGCCAGGGCACGCGCCGTCATCGAGATCAGGTAGAGCAGCAAGGCCGGGATCAGCGCGGCGTAGGACGCCCCCCGCAGGGCCTCCACCAAGGGCCGCCAGCCTGCCCAAGACACGGCCAGGGCGATGGCCGCCACGCTGACCATGAGTCCAAGGAGAATGCCCAGCCAGCCCGTGCCTCGAGGTCGCACAGGGCGGAATTATACCTTCGCGCCCCGGCTGCGGCTGACTCGGGGCATAGGGGCGCCGTCAATCCTCTTCCAGTCGCAGGATGGCCATGAACGCGTCTTGCGGTATCTCGACGCTTCCGACGCGCTTCATGCGGCGCTTGCCCTTCTTCTGCTTCTCCAGCAGCTTCTTCTTGCGGGTGATGTCCCCGCCGTAGCACTTGGCCAGGACGTCCTTGCGAAGCGCCTTGACATTGGCGCGCGAGATGATGCGCCCGCCGGCCGCCGCCTGGACCGGCACTGTGAATAGCTGTCGTGGAATCAGCTCTTTCAACTTGGACACCAAGGCCTGGCCCTTGTGATAGGCGTCCTCCCGATGCACGATCATCGCCAGCGCGTCGATAGGCTCTTCGTTGATCAGGATATCGAGGCGCACCAAGTCCTCGGGTCGATAGCCGACGAACTGGTAGTCCAGGGAGGCGTAGCCGCGTGTGCGGGATTTAAGCTGGTCGTAGAAGTCGACAATGAGCTCGGCCAGCGGGATGTCGAAATGGAGCACGACGCGGCTGGGCGAGGGATACTCCTGCTCGACGAACAGCGCCCGCCGCTTGGTCGCCAGATCCATCACGGCCCCGTAGAAGCTCTCCGGCGTGAACACCTGGATCCGCATCCACGGCTCACGCACTTCGGCGATCGTCTCGGCGGCCGGGAGCTCCGACGGCGAATCGATGAACTCCGTCCGGCCGTCGAGGAGAAGGACCTCGTATTCGACCGAAGGGGCCGTGGCAATCAGGTTCAGGTCGTATTCGCGTTCCAGGCGCTCCTGGATGATATCCATGTGGAACATGCCCAGGAAGCCGCAGCGGAAACCGAAGTTGAGGGCCTGCGATGTCTCCGGCTCGTAGGAGAGCGAGGCGTCATTCAGTTGGAGCTTCTCGAGCGCGTCCTTGAGCGCCGGGTAGTCCTCGCCCTCGACCGGGTAGAAGCCGGCGAAGACCATCGGTTTGGCGGTCTGATAGCCGGGCAAGGCCGCCTGGGCCGGCGCGGCGGCGCGTGTGAACGTGTCTCCGACTCGGCACTCGCGCACCGTCTTCAGGCCGGTGGCGATGTAGCCGACCTCACCCGCCTGCAGCCGGTCCGTCGGGCGCAAATCGGGGTGGAAGAAGCCGACCTCCATCGGGCGGACGTTCACGCCGCCGGCCATCAAGCGTAGTTCCTCTTGCCCGTCCACCACGCCATCCACCACGCGCACGTAGGCCACGACGCCCTTGTAGGAGTCGTAGTGCGAGTCGAAGATCAACGCCCGCAGCGGGTCTAGCGGCGAGCCGCGCGGCGGGGGCACCTGCGCCACGATCGCCTCCAGGAGGCGAGGTATGTTCGTCCCGTCCTTGGCCGAGACGCGCACGATCTGATCGGGAGGCGTGCCCAGCAGGGCGTGGATCTCCTCGGCCACTTCGTCCGGCCGGGCTGAGATCAGGTCGATCTTGTTGATCACCGGGATGACTTCCAGATCATGCTCGAGCGCAAGGTACAGATTGGCGATCGTCTGCGCCTCGACTCCCTGCGAAGCATCGACCACCAGCACGGCCCCCTCACAGGCGGCCAGCGCCCGGCTGACCTCGTAGCCGAAATCGACGTGCCCGGGTGTGTCGATCAGGTTGAGCTCGTAGTCGTTCCCATCGGCGGCGCGATAAGTCATGCGCACGGCCGAAGCCTTGATGGTCACGCCCTTCTCGCGCTCCAGGTCCATGCTGTCCAGCACCTGCGCGGTCATCTGCCGATCGGGGATCGTCCCGGTCAGCTGCAACAGGCGGTCCGCCAGCGTCGACTTGCCGTGATCAATGTGGGCGATGATGCAGAAGTTGCGGATGCGGGAGGATTCGATCATGAGGTGGTTGGCCGCGGGAAGTATACCCCACCCGGCTATTCCTCAACCGGCGCGGGCGCGGCCGCTTCGATCAGCGCCGCGTGGGCCACTTCCGGCCCGCCTCGCCGGCACCACAGCAGAAACTCGACATTGCCTTTCGGACCGATCAGCGGCGACCGAATGAGACCGGCGGGCGGCAGGTTTGCAGCCTGCGCCGCGGCCAGGACCTCGCTCAACACCTGGCGGTGAATCTCCGGCTTGCGCACCACGCCGCCCCGTCCGACCAGCCGTCGGCCGGCCTCGAACTGCGGCTTGACCAGCGCCACCAGGTCGGCGTCCGGCTCCATCCAGGCGACCACAACCGGCAGCAGAATCCGCAGGGAGATGAAGGAGGCGTCCACCGTCCCCAGCCCGATGGGCTCCGGCAAGCCGGCCAGATGGCGCGCGTTCTGTCCTTCCATCACGACCACTCGAGGATCCCCGCGCAGCTTCCAGTGCAGGATGCCCTGGCCGACGTCGACGGCGTACACCCGCGCCGCCCCCGCCTGCAGCAGGCAGTCGGTGAAGCCGCCGGTCGAGGCGCCGACATCGACGCAGACCCGCCCTTCGACAGGTACGGGGAAAGCCGCCAACGCGGCCGCGAGCTTCTCCCCGCCGCGAGACACGTATCGTCGGCCGCCTTCGACCGTGATGTCCGCTTCGGCCGGCACCTGCGCCGAAGGCTTGGCGACCAGGTCACCGGACACGCGCACGGCGCCGGCCATGACCAGTCGCTGCGCCAGGGCGCGGCTCTCGACCAGGCCGCGTTTCACCAGCAGGACGTCGACGCGCTGCTTCTTGGACACACCCCGATTCTACACAGCTTGGTTCGCGCGACGCCACACTCCCTTGCCCGTCCCCCGGCTTCCTGCTATCATCCGCGGCTATGCTCGCCCAGCTTCTCAAGACGATGCGGCCGCGCCAATGGGCGAAGAACGGTTTCCTCTTCGCCGCATTGGTCTTCGACCGGCAGCTGCTCAGCCCCGTGCCCTTGCTGCGCACCGTATCCGGGTTCGCGCTGATGTGCCTGGCCTCCGGTCTGGTCTACATCATCAACGACCTGGTCGATCTGCCGCAGGATCGCCAGCACCCGACCAAGCGGCTGCGCCCGCTGGCGGCCGGGAGCCTCGCCCCTCGCACGGCGATCGTGGCCGCGATCATCCTGACGGGGATCACCCTGTCCGGCAGCTTCGCCCTCGATCTGCGCTTCGCCCTCATCGTTCTGACGTACATCGCCACGAACCTGCTCTACTCGTTCTGGTTGAAGCACGTCCCCATCATCGATGTCCTGCTGGTCGCCTCCGGCTTCCTCCTGCGCGTCGGTGCCGGCGTGGTGTTGCTGACGGTCGAACGCTTCTCGCCCTGGCTGTACGTGTGCATGACGCTTCTGGCGCTGTTCCTGGGTTTCGGCAAGCGGCGGGCCGAGCTCGTCCTGCTCGCCGGGGACGCCAACAACCACCGCCGCGTGCTCGACGGCTACAGCGTCCCCTTGCTCGACCAGTTCATCGTCATCGTCTCGTCCACGACCCTGATGGCCTACTCGTTGTACACGTTCTTCGCGCCCAACCTGCCCGCCAACCACGCGATGATGCTGACCATCCCCTTCGTGGTCTACGCAATCTTTCGCTATCTGCACCTTATCAACATCGAGGGCGCCGGCGGGGCCCCCGAAGAACTCCTGTTGACCGATCGCCCGCTTCTGCTGACCATCCTGCTGTGGGGTCTGGCCGTCGTCGCCATCCTCTACCTCGGGCAATGACGACTGCTACCGCCCCGGGCAAGGTCATCCTTTTCGGCGAACACGCCGTCGTGTACGGCCGCCCGGCCATTGCCATCCCCGTCCGACAGGTACACGCTCAGGCGCAAGTGGACGACCTGCCAGGCGAGCCGCCGGGCAGGATCCTCATCGAAGCCCCGAACGTCGGGCGCCAGGTCTGGCTTCACGAAGCCGCAGCCGACGACCCCCTGGCCCTCGCCGTCAGGTTGGCGCTGGAGGAGATCCAGCCCAAGCCGCTTCCGGCGGCGCGCATTCGCATCACATCGACGATCCCGGTGGCCTCCGGTCTGGGTTCGGGTGCGGCCGTGTCGATCGCCCTGCTGCGCGCGCTCGGCGCGCACTGGAAGAAGCCCCTCACCAACGAGCGGGTCTCGGCGCTGGCCTTCGAGGTCGAAAAGCTGCATCACGGGACCCCCTCGGGGATCGACAACACGGTCATTGCTTTCGAGCAGCCGGTCTACTTCCGCCGCGGCCATCCTGGCGAATCGATCCGGGTCGGCCGCCCGCTGGACCTGGTGGTTGCGGTATCCGACCGGCCCTCCCCCACCGCCGCGGCGGTCACCCAGGTGCGGGAACGATGGCGGGCGGATCGCGACGCGGTCGAATCAGTGTTGGACTCCATTTCCGACCTGGTCGTCGAGGCCCGCCCCGCGTTGGAAGCAGCCGAACTGGGCACACTCGGCGCGCTGATGGACCAGAACCACGCCTTGCTGGCGCGCCTGGGTGTGTCGACGCCGGCACTCGATCGCCTGGTGGAGGCCGCCCGAAGCGCCGGCGCCGCCGGCGCCAAGCTGTCCGGCGCCGGCCTGGGCGGCAATATCATCGCCGCCGCGGACCCCCGACATCTTGCGGACATCGAGCTCGCCCTGCAGCGGGCCGGCGCGGTGCAGACCATCCACCTACAGGTCGGCCCATGATCTTCTTGAAACTCGGCGGTTCCCTGATCACCGACAAGGACAGCCCGGAGACCGCGCGCGTGGACGTCCTGCGCCGCCTGGCAATCGAGATCCGGCAGGCATTGGCGCAGAGACCGGACCTGCGGCTGCTGATCGGCCACGGTTCGGGTTCCTTCGGGCACAGCGCCGCCTCTCGTTTCGGCACACACCAGGGCGCCGGGACGCCGGCCGAGTGGGCCGGATTCGCCGAGGTCTGGGCCGTCGCCAATCGGCTGCACCGATTGGTCGTCGACGAGCTGCGCCAGGCCGGGCTGCCGGCGATGGGGTTTCCCCCTTCGGCGTCTGCAGTAGCGGAGGACGGCGCCCTGATCTCCCTGGCAATCGAGCCGATCGACCGTGCCCTGCGCGAGGGGCTGATCCCGGTGGTGGCCGGGGACGTCGCCTTCGATCGTGTGCGCGGGACGACGATCCTCTCGACCGAGCGGGTCTTCGCCTACCTGGCCCCCCGTCTGCAGCCTGAGCGTCTGCTGCTGGCCGGAATCGAGGCGGGCGTGTTCGCCGACTTCCCGGCCAACTCCCGCCTGATGGCAACTCTAACGCGCACTGACCTGGCTGCGGTGCGGGTCGGCGCCGCGGCGGCGCCGGATGTGACCGGCGGCATGGGTGACAAAGTCCGCCAGGCTCTCGACCTGGTCGAGGCGCTCCCGCAAATGGAGGCCCTGATCTTTTCCGCCGAGCAGCCCGGAGGGCTTCAGGCCGCATTGTCGGGCGAATCCCCGGGTACACGCCTGTTGGCCGGCTCGCCGCCGAGATGAGCGCCCCTCGGCAGGCGGCACGCTGAAGCTGTTAGAATCGGATGAGCCCTTGCGATCGGAGTGTGAGACGTATGACCCTGACCGTGCGCAAGCCGGCCGCGCTGCTCCTTGCCGCGACCATCGCTCTGGCCGCCTGCCAGCAAGCCGAGCCCGGCACCGAGTACCTGTATGGATCGTTCGATGTGCGCCAGGTCGAGGCGCCGTTGATCACCTCCCTGCCTGCGGAGATCGACCTGACGGTGACCGGCGATTTCCCGGATAGCTGCACCGAGATCGACCAGGTCACCCAGACCCGGGCCGACAACGCGATCAACATCACCATCACGACCCGGCGGCCTGTCGCTCAATCATGCGCCCAGGCAGCAGTTGAACACGTGGAGCTCGTACGCCTGGGGACGTTCGATACTGATGGTGCCTATGCCTTCATCGTCAATGGCGTGCAGACGACCGTCTTCCTGGGCTCGCTGCCGACGCCGGTACCTGTCAGCTACGATATCGATCTGACCACGAGCGTCGAATCCCCCGATGGCACGCTGCGCATGCTTGTCCCCGACGGTTGGGCCGCCGGCGGGGGACCCGGCGAGATACGCGTGGCCGCCTTCGAGTCGGCGCTGACAGAGGAGCCCATCCCCTCCAGTGCCCGCCTGATCGTGCTGTTCGCCTCCGGGCCGTCGCGCGCCCAGGATTTCGGCCTCGACGGCGCGACCGTCGCCGAAGGCTACGCCCAGTTCGCGCTGCGCACCGACGTGCGCGTCGGCCCCTCACGCCCGCTGCAGACCGGCAAGTGGACCGGCGTCGGCGGCCACGCCGACGATCCGACCGTCGGCAGTCGCGACCTGCGCATCCTGGTCGCCCAGGACGGCTCGATGATCGCCGCCATCGCCTTCGCCCCGCCCGGCGAGTGGGACGCCTTCCAGCCGCTGGTAGAAGGGATGCTCGAGAGCCTCGAGACCCCCTAGCCGTTTCCCGGTTCGAAGGCAGGCTGGCGCCCGAGCGGACGCACCACCCGGCCCACTCGTTGCCCTCACTGACCGCCTTCGCGGAACTGCTCTCCATTCCTGCGTAAGGCGGCCAAGCCCGGAGGGTCGTCACTTGTGACACGCCTGCCGTTGACCTAGAATCGTTGTGGGCGCCTTCCGCCTACCCGCGTCTACTCCACGAGGTGGTCCATGACGGAACGCAAGAAGATGACGCTGCCGGGGCTGTTCCAGAAAGTCGCCGCCGGCCAGCCGATCACGATGTTGACCTGCTACGATTTCCCCACAGCCACATTCCAAGAGCAAGCGGGCATGGACATGATCCTGGTCGGCGACAGCCTGGGCATGACCATGCTCGGCTACGAAAGCACTTTGCCGGTCACGATGGAGGACATGATCCGCCACGCACAGGCGGTGCGGCGAGGCTCGCCGAACGCCTGGCTGATCGGTGACATGCCCTACATGACCTACCAGCCCAGCGTCGAGGGCGCTATTCGCAACGCCGGCCGCTTCATGGCCGAGGCCGCCTGCGACGCGATCAAGTTGGAGGGCGGCCGGGAGATGGCCGACCGCCTGGCTGGGATCGTCGCTGCCGGGATACCGGCCATGGGTCATCTGGGACTGACCCCGCAGAGTGCGGCGGCCCTGGGCGGGTTTCGCGTCCAGGGCAAGGGCGCGGCGCAGGCCAAGCGCATTGTGGAAGACGCCAAGATCCTGGAGCAGGCCGGCGCGTACGCCATCTTGCTCGAGATGGTGCCGGACCGGTTGTGCCAGCTCATCACTGAGCGCGCCGACGGCTGCTTCATCATCAGCCTGGGCTCCGGGCCGCACGCGCACGGCCAGCTGCTTATCTACCACGACATGTTCGGCCTGTTCCCGCGCTTCAAGCCGCGCATGGCCAAGGTCTTCGGCGATGCCGGGAAGGTCATCCTGGACGGGCTGCGGATGTACGTCCAGGAGGTCAGCCAGCGGTCTTTCCCGCAACCCGAGAACTGGTTCGGGATGCCAGATGAGGAGTTCGAGGAGCTGAAGCGGCTGCTCAAGTAGCCGCCCGCATGCACGAGGAGACCCCCATGGATGACTCCCTGCGACAGAAGCTCAAGATCCCGGCCTCACGGCTGGAGGCGATCAACGCCCTACTGCTCAACACGGACATGCAGGTCATTCAAGATTTCCTGGCCGTGGTGGCCAAGTACGGCACACCCGAGGAGATCAACCGCAAAGCGCAGGCGGCGCGTCAGCTACCGCAGCTGCTGCGCAAGGCCAAGGAGATCCTGCCAGCCAACGCGCAAGACCTGGAGTGGCTGCAGGCCAAGGTCAAAGAAGACGCGTTCATCAAGGTGGCTGATTACCGCCGGGCCGTCCTGGGCGACCGCGCTGGCAGCATGACGTTCAAGGATGATTTCGCAGTCACGCTTGAGGTCAGCGCGGCGCAGTACTTCTCCTGGGTGATCGAGGCGTCCCGCCAGGCGCTGGAGCGGAAGACCCTGCTGCCCGGGCGGTTCATCCGGGTGCGCAAGATGAAGGAGCAGGAGGCCGACGGCGACCTGCCGGCCTTCGCCGCGGCGATGCAGATCATCGGCGCCAGC
>DAIRVC010000069.1:0-12379 GCA_036803025.1 Anaerolineales bacterium | reverse complement strand
CACTTTCCGGGGTAGGTGTCGAACGCCAGCTTCGGAGACTCCCCGGACAACCGGAGCTGGAGGTCGGCATCCGACGTCTCACCCCAGCAGATCCTCGATCACCTGCCGCATCGCCTCCCGGTACTTGTCGATCGCGTTCCGCCCTTCGGCACTCAGCCAGATCAGGGTGCGAGGCTTCCGATCGACAAAGATCTTCTTGACCTTCACGTAGCCACAGTCCTCCAGCCTGGCGAGATGGGTGGCCAGGTTGCCGCGCGTCAGCCCGGTCTGCTCCAGGAGAAAGGTGAAGTCGGCCCGATCGACGACGGACAGCACTGCCAGGATCCGCAGTCGGGCCGGAGCATGCAAGTTGAGGTCGATTTCCGAGATCGGCCCGAGATCCGCCGGCGGGGCGTCAGCCCCCTTCATCAGAGCCCTGCCGGGGTTCGCCGGTCTCGTCGGCGGCGAGTACCGGATGCGTCCGCACGAAGCGGGCGAAGACGACGATCCCGCTCGCGGCCACCACGCTGGCGATGGTCCACATGGCGACGTAGGCCGGTGCGCCCAGGAGGTGGCCGGCCGCGGCCACACCTGCGCCGATCAGCGCGTAGGCGTACATGCGCCTGAGGCCCGTTCCGAGGCCGATCAGGCCAAGGACGACCAGCGCCGCGGCGCCGAAGAGCAGCAGCCCCTTGCCCGCCATCCACAGTTTGAGCGCGGGCCACTGGCGGGACGGCAACCATACTGGTGCTACCGGGACCTCGCCCGGAGGCAGGTCGCCGACCAGGAGCACCAGGATCATAAATGTACACACCACGACCGGGTAGAGGATCTTGACCAGGGCCTCCTGTCGCCGGTCCGGGCGCAACTCGGCGTAGCCCAGGCGCGGGATGGTGACGCGCTCCTTGAAGGTGGCGTAGCCGACAGCGAAAATGAAGAAGCCGCCGATCGCCAGGAGGTCGCTCCAGCGCGACCCCATCCAGCTGCGAGCGACGCCCAGGCCGAGGGCGAAGACCACCCCGGCCAGGAGCAGGTCGAGGAGACCGTCGGCATGGTAGGAGACATACGCTCTCCGGGCCAGCCGGGCGAACTGCTGTTCGGAGTCCATGGTCCCTCCCGTGCGGCTCCAGTTTGCCGTAAGTACTAGTTTGTGATTCAAACTTGCGCCCCTAACTTACGCCCGTTTCGGCGCCGTGTCAACCGCCCGGGACAGGCGGCCGCGGTGAACCGGCCTCCCTGCCCGGACCGAGGCGGGCTGCGAGAGTCCGGACGATGGCCGGCTTCGGCCGCCGACGCACCACCACCAGAGCGCTTCGCCTCACAGGGTCGGACAAGCCGACCCGCGACCTGGCCCCCGGCGCGCATCGGACCGGATCCCGGACCACTTGCCGGGATGGGAGCCCTCACTCCTACTTGGGGATCGCCTGACCTTGGGAAGTCGGAGAGTCGCACCTCACCCCCGAATCGGCCGGGGTGCCCCAGCGCCATCCGCCGCTCGATGCCCTGCCCGCGAGCCTCGCCCCCGGAATTCGCGTTAGAATTCGCCGAGCCGCGATCATCAGTGCATGCATCCAAGACCTGGAGAAGGAGAACGGCATGGGAAAGGGTTCTGCGTTCGGGAAGACCATCCTGATCGGCGACCAGTTCGTCCTCGAAGAGGTGCCGGCCATCGTCGCCGCCATCCCCTTTGAGACCATCGCACAGGTCGAGAGGATCGACGGCGAAGGCTGGGTGCTGGAGGACAATCGAGTCGAAGTGCCCGGCTACAAGGACAAGAAGAAGGATCAGCAGGTCGTCTCGATCAACCGCATCCTTGAAGTGATGAGCATCGACGTTAAGAAGACCCCCATCAAGATCACCTATGGGGGCAGTCTGCTGGCAGGCAGCGGGGTCGGCGCCAGCGCGGCCTGCTGCGTATCCCTGGCCAGGGCGCTCAACGACGAATTCAAGCTGGGCTACACCATCGAGCAGATCAACCACGTGGGCTGGGAAGGCGAATTCGCCTACCACGGCATCCCCAGCGGGGTCGACAACACCGCTTCGACTTACGGCGGCATGCTGCTCTTCTGGGTCAAGGACGGGAAGCAGCATTTCGAGAAGATCGCCTGCAAGAAGCCGCTCCATATCGTGCTGGGCAACAGCGGCGTGACCGCCAATACAGCCCTGTTGGACGACTACATCGCCGAACTGAAGGCCAGCGATCCCGAGGACTTCCGATCTCGAATGGAGACCATCGCCGGCCAGGTACGCCAGATGAGATCGGCTCTGGAAGACGGCGAGCTGGCCAAGGTGGGCGCCATCATGACGGCCAACCACCAGATCCTGATCCAGATGGGGCTCTCGCACGAGAAGCTGGTCTACCTGTGCAACATGGCCCTGAAGCTGGGCGCCCTGGGCGCCAAGGTCACCGGGGGCGGCAGAGGCGGATACATGAACGCCCTGACAACCGGCGAGAAGATGCAGGAAGCCATCGCAGCCGCGATGGAAGCCGAGGGGTTCAAAGTCATTCGAACCACGATCGGCGGCTGACATGAGCAAGGAGGATTTCCTCAAGGATATCCGCAAGGGCGTTGACCTGCTGCGGGCCGCCGGGCCGGAGGTGGCGCTGGTTCACCACAACGATGCCGACGGATTGTCGTCGGCCGCCGTCCTGGAGACCGCCTTCACCCGGGCTGGTTTCGCGGTGCACCGGATCTGCATCGAGCGCGTGCACCCGCCCATCGTGGCCCGCATCCATGACCAGTTCGCCTCGACCATCTTCTACGTGGACCTGGGGGCGCAGGCGGCGCCGGTCATCTCGGAGGCGAACAGGGGCCGACGAACGACCCTGATCCTCGATCACCACCACCCCCAGCCGCCTACCGATCCCAAGGTCATGAGCATGGCCACGGAGCTCTCGGGCTTGTCCGGGGATATGGACATCTCGGCCTCCACGGCGGCGTACTTCTTTGCATTGGAGCTGGACCGGGCCAATCGCGACCTGGCCCACGTCGCTGTGCTCGGCGCGGTTGGGGATGAGCACGATCGGGAAGGCGGCCTGGTCAAAGAGAATCGCGACGCGCTGATGCAGGCTGTGGAACAGGGCCAGGTGCGGATCGAGGTGAACGACAGTGGCAAGGAGGTCTACTCGCTCGCCCGGTTTGGCGCGGCGCTCCCAATGGCGCCGTTGGCGATCGACGTCACGACCTTCGGCGGGGTCGGCTACTACTCGGACGGCCCGGACCTGGGCGTGCGCGTGTGCCTGGAAGGGCTCTTCCCGGAGGCGAAGCGCCGGCTCGAGGAGCTCCGCCGAATCCAGCGGACGGCCTACCAGGAGACCACGGCTCGCTTGAAACGGGAAGGCTTCCGCGAAACGGAACACATCCAGTGGTTCACGGTCGGGGACGACTTCTCACCCATGGGCGTCAAGATCATCGGCGAGTACTGCTGGGATATCCGCAACGAGCCCTTCGTCAAGAAGGACAAGTACATCGTCGGCTTCCAGCACATGGCCCGGGTTGTCCCGGGGGTGGGTACCTTCGAGTGGGCTCAGACGAAAGCCTCGATGCGGCTGCCGACGCCCCTGGAGCACAAGGTGCTGGTCGATCGGACCATGCCCGGACTGGGGTACCTTGTCCCCGAGGCCGCCAGGCACGTCGGCGGTTCGATCGACGCCTGTCACGACTACACGGCGGCAACCATCGTCGACATCGGCAAGGAGGAGGCGTTGGTCGGGGCGATGGAGACGCTGGTGCAGGACAAGTTGTCAAAGTAGCCGGTAGGATCGGCTGGGGAAAGCCGCCAACGTCAGGAGACTTCTCACCGACTTCGGAAGTCCTGTGGACTTCCGAAGTCGGTCTACGTCAGCGGAGAGGCTTTCATCGTCTCGGGGATCGGCAGACCCAGTAAGGAAAGCACCGTCGGCGCCACCTGAAGCTGGGAGACGGTCTCGCGGGTGTTGCCCTTCCCGCCGCCGGACGGCGGCAGAACATACAGGGGCACCATGCGCACGTCCGGGGTGGTCCCTCCGTGCGAGCGGTCAGCCCCCATGCCGTGGTCGGCGGTCACGAGCACCCCATAGCCGCGCTGGTGCCACTCCGGCACCAGGTTGGCCAGAATGATGTCCTGGACGATGGCATTGTTGCGGTACTCGGGCGTGTCCGATCCCAACGTGTCCCCCTGGTAGTCCATGCCCATCGGGTGAATCAACAGGTAGTCCGGACTGAACTTGCGCACCAGCGAGGCGCCGGCCAGGAACGTCTCCCTATCCGGCTGACCGTCGTCCATGTAGAAGCGCCCGTGCTGGATCCACAACGACGGGTCGTCGACCTCGCGATCGTCCACCGGCTCGAAGGGAACGCGGTTGTACAGCTCGGAGAACCAGTAGTAGGCCGCAGCCCCCGTTGTGCGGCCGTTCTTCACGGCGATCGAGAAGATGTTCGGGACCGAGGAGCGGCGCACGATCTGATTGCTGAATACCCCATGTTCCGTCACGGGCAGACCGGTGTGAACGGTCTCGTACAGCGGGCGCGAGAGCGTGGGCAGTTCGGCGCGCACGCTGTAGCGGGTCCCTTTGCCCGTCTCGATCAGGTGCTCCAGGAAACCCATGCGCTCGCCGGCGATGTCATCGCGCAGCCCGTCGGAAAGAACGAGCACGACCTTCATCGAGGCGATACCCTCCGCTGCAGATACGCTGCCAAGAGTCTGGCCCCCGGACAGGAGCCTTCAAGACGCGTCGAGGGGGCGCCGCTTCAGGGCAGCGGAACCAGGTCGCGCACCCGCCACAGCCAGTAGCCGCCGTCCGTTTCGACCCGCACGCCGGGGCATCCCGCGCGGTCGACCCCGGCCAGCGCGGTCACGACCGTTTCACGCCCGACGTAGGCATCCATACCCGGCGCCCAGAAGTCGTCGCCGCTGTAGGGACGATGACGCCCCAGCAGCACGCGCGAGCCCTCTTCGAGCGCTCCATAGTCGGCCGAGTCATCCGACTGCCCGCATCGTTGCGGCAGGCCGGCCGAGCCGGGCGGCGGAGGCGGCGAAAGAAGCGTCATGTCGCGGATGCGCCAGAACCAGTAGCCGGCGTCGGCGTCGACGCGCACGCCCGGGCAGCCGCTGCGATCGAGCCCATCCAGCGCCGTCACGACCGCCAGGCGGTCGACATAGGCATCCATACCCGTCGACCAGAAGTCGTCCCCATTCACGGCCCGATGCCGGCCGAGGCTCACCACTGCGCCGACGCCGATCACCCCGTAGTCAGGCTCTGCCAGTCCGCATTCCTGCGGGATCCCCTCGGCGCCGGGAGAGATCGCCAGAGCCTCCGGCGAGGCGCTCGGCGGTGCCGCCGCCGCAAGCGTCGGCGTATCGAGCACGGGCGCTGTAGGTGCGGGCAGCGAGGCCGTCGCCGTTGCCGCGCCGGCACGGCGGTCGCGCGCCCGGCTCAGGCTCGCTGCCGCAGCGGCCAGACACACGCACACCAGGACGACGATGGCCGCGCCTCCTACCCAGCGCCGCGAGCGGCGATGGCCGGCCTCGATGTTCGCCACCGTCGGATGAGGCGAGGAGGGCGCTGGCGGGGCCGGCGTCTTCCGCTGCGGGCTCGTCGGCTGCCAGGCTGCTCCGGACAGGGCCGCCCGGAAGGCGGATACCAGATCGTCGATCGACTCGAAACGGTCCTTGCGGTCCTTGGCCAGCGCCTTGAGCAGAACGCGCTCCACCGGCTCGGGCACGCGCGGATTGATCGCCCGCGGCAGCGGCAGCGGTGTGTAGATGTGGTCGTGGATGATCGAGAAGGGGGTGTCGGCGCTGAAGGGCACCCTCCCCACGGCGAGCTCGTACAGCACCACGCCGAACGAATACACATCCGTGCGCACGTCGAGGTTGCGTTCGCCGCGCGCCTGCTCCGGCGAGATGTAGTGTGGGGTACCCATGAGCATGTCGCTGGACAGGGTCGAGGCGCCCGCTTGCGCAATGCGCGCCAGTCCGAAATCGGCCAGGTAGACTTTGTCGTCCGCGCCGATCAGGATGTTGGACGGCTTGATATCGCGGTGCAGGATTCCCTGGGCGTGCGCGTGGGTGAGCGCTGCGCCGACGGCATCGACGATGCGCAGCATCTCCTCACGCGCCAGCGGGCCCCGGCTGAGCCGCGCCTTGAGCGTCTCACCTTCGATGAAACGCATGACCAGGTAGGGCTGGCCGTCGTGCTCGGCGAAGTCGTGTACCGGGACGATGTTGGCATGTTCGAGCTTGGCGACGACGCGCGCCTCTCGCTGGAAGCGCGCCAGGAACGTCGAGTCCTCCAACAGCGCGCGATGCAGGACCTTGATCGCCACGTAGCGGTCCAGGGCGGCGTGGTAGGCCTTGAAGACCGTCGCCATGCCGCCCTGCCCAAGTTGCGCCAGGATGCGGTAGGGTCCGACGTTCTCACCAACGGCAAACGACATCCCGCCCTCCCGGGACTCCCGATCCGCCCGGGGCGATCACCCCGGGCGGATACATGGGCTTATCGAGCCAATCGCAGCGCGGGTTGGACGGCCTCCGCGCCACCGATCACGGCAGCGTCAGATCGCGCAGCCGCCAGAACCATTCACCGCCGTCGACGTCGACCCGCACGCCCGGGCAGCCGGAGGGGTCGACGCCAGACAGGCGCGTGACCACCGCTTCCTGCCCGACGTAGGCCGCCATCTCTGCGGCCCAGTTGGCCTCTCCGCTGACAGCCCGGTGCTCCCCGAGGATCACGGTTGTGCCGACGCCGACTGGGCCGTAGTCAGCGCCTTCCGCCGTCTGACCGCAAGCCTGCGGGATCGGCACAGGCGTCGGCGTCGGCGTAGGCTGCGGCGTCGGTGTCGGGATGGGCGTGGGCGTCGCCGTGGGCGTTCCAACGATCAGGGCGACGAACTCGTCGGTAAGCCCTGCGCCGGAGGCGGCGGCATTTCGGTCTGCGACCCACGCCAGGCCGAGCGCCGCGCCGAGCACCAGGAAGCAGCCGGCGACCAGAACGCCCAGGCAGCCGTACAACCAGCCTCGGCTGCGCTTCGGCGGGGCATCTGTCGGAACAACCGGGCTCGAAGTTTCCGTCATGGGTTTCTCCCGTTGGTCTCCACGAATGTGTGAGAGCCCGTCGCCAGCACGGACCTCGCGTGGGTGTACCGGGATTGTAGGGGGATTGGGACCCCGACGCAACAGGAAAGGGGTCGCACCTTACGCGGCGCCGGCGGGCAGAAGGCCGCCCCGCACGAGCACTGCCTCCAGCGCGGCGCGATCGTGTTCTTCCAGTGCCTGCAGGGGCGAGCGGACCGGACCACCGTACAATCCTTGAAGGTCGAGGGCGGCTTTGAGCCCGGCCACACCCAAGCGGGCTGTGACGGCCAGATTGGGCTCGAACAGCCGGGCCTGCAGACGGCGGGCCTGGTCCATGTTGCCGGCCCGGAAGGCGGACATCAAGCGCGCCAGCGGTTCGGCTGCCAGGTTGGCCAGCGCCGTCACCCCTCCGACGGCCCCCACGCTCAATGCCGCCAGCAAGTAGCCGGCGGAGCCGGCCAGAACGCAGAAGTCACTCGGGACGGCCTGCACCATCCGCCCGATCTTGACGATGTCGCCGCCGCTGTCCTTGATGCCGACGATATTGCCGTGCTGGGCCAGGCGCGCCACGGTCTCGATGGGCAGGTCGAGGCCGGTGTTGGCCGGCACGCTGTACAGGATGACCGGCACTGGCGACGATTCGGCCACCTGTTCATAGTAGCGTTGCAGGGCTGCCGAGGTCATGCGGCTCTTGTAGTAGTGTGGTGTGACGACGATGACCGCGTCCGCGCCGGCGCCGGCCAGCGCCCGCGCCAGTCCGATCGTCTCAGCCGTAGACTCCAGTCCCGCACCGGCGATCAGCAGCCGTCCTTCCGACACGAGCGGGCGCGCCGCGGCCACCAGACGCAGCCGTTCCTCGACGGTCAGCAGCACCGCTTCGCCGTTCGAGCCCAGCAGGACAAACCCGTCCAGAGGTTGTTCCCCCCAGGCCCGCAAGTTGCCTTCCAGCCGGTCGAGCGCCAACCCGCCCTGCGCCTGGAACGGCGTGGGCGTCGCCGGGAACAGGCCGCGCAGGCGGTCTTTCACCTGTGCAGCATTCATTCGGGCTGCCTCCTGACCTCTCCGCCGCGCCAGGCCTAACCCTCCCGGAAGAGCAGCAGGAGCATGATGACCGGCGTCTCCGCCCGCACGCTGTGCTGCAGGTTGGCCGGCATGTGCACCCACGTCCCCACCCCGGCCTGCTGCGCCTCGCCCCCGAGGGTCAGGCGTGCCGAGCCCTGCAGGAAATGCAGCACGGCCGGTGTCGAGGCGGTGTGCTCGGACAGTTCTTGCCCGGCGGCGAAACCGAACAGTACGACCTTGACGGCGGGATCGCTGTACACCGTCCGGCTGACAATGCTCTCGGTCGGTATCTCCTTCATCTCCGAGGCCAGATCCGCAATGAAGCGATAGCCTTCTGCCATGCTGAACCTCCCGGCATTGAACTATCGACCATTATAATGGCGGCTCATCTCGGCAATCGGCCGACCGGGGGCTGGCGTGATCGAACTGATCGACCTGCACAAGGAATTCTCCGAGCCGGGCGGGGCGCGCGAAGTGCTGCGCGGCGTGAGCGGGCGCATCGACGACGGCGAGTTCGTCGCCATCCGCGGCCGCAGCGGCAGCGGCAAGACCACGCTGCTGAACCTGATCGCCGGCATCGACCTCCCCAGCCGCGGCGAAGTGCGGATGAACGGCGCGACGGTCTCGCGCATGAACGCCAAGCAGCGCACCCACATGCGGCGCTCGCAGGTGGGCTTCATCTTCCAGTTCTTCAACCTGATCCCGACGCTCACCGTGTTGGAGAACGTCCTGCTTCCAGCCGATCTGGCCGGCGAAGCCCGGCCGCCGGCGCTGGAGAGGGCCCTGCCCCTCCTGGCACGCGTCGGCCTGGACGACCGCCGGCACGAGTTCCCCGACCGGCTCTCGGGAGGCGAACAGCAGCGCGTCGCCATCGCCCGCGCGCTGGTCCAAGGACCGGGCTTGATCCTGGCCGACGAACCGACCGGCAACCTGGACGAGGAGACCGGCGACGCGGTGATCGACCTGCTTGAGAGTCTGACGCGCCAGGCGGGCAAGACTCTGGTCCTGGTCACTCATAGCCATCGCATCGCCGCCCGCGCCGACCGCGTGCTGGCCATGGAACACGGGCGGCTGGTCCCGGCCGACCCGTCTCCAACCGCCGCCGGCTGACAGCCGGCTTACGCACCCGCCGACATGGCTTCCGCAACCCTGCTCCGCTCGAGTGTCCGCGGCCTGCTCCGCCGGCCATGGCAGACCGGCCTGATGGTGATGGGCATCGCCCTCGGCGTGGCAGTCGTGGTCGGGATCGATGTAGCCAACGCCAGCGCTCGGCGCGCCTTTGAGCTGAGCGGCGAGGCGCTGGTCGGGCGAGCCACGCATCAGATCGTCGGCGGCCCAGCCGGTGTCCCCGACGAGCTGTACACCGCCCTGCGCCTGGGGAGGCGCCTGCGCAACAGCGCGCCGGTGGTCGAAGGCATCGTACTGGCCGTCGGGCTCGAGCAGCAGCCGCTGCGCATCCTGGGGATCGATCCTCTCGTCGATGCCCAGTTCCGTGACCATTTCGGGTCGGCCGGCATCGGCTTCGCCGAATTGGCCCGCTTCTACACGGACCCTCAGGCCGTCTTCGTCAGCCCGGACATGGCCAATCGCTACGAGTGGGAGCTCGGCTCGACCATCGAGGTGCAGGTGGAGGCGCGGTTGGCGAGTGTGCGCCTCGCCGGGCTGATCGAGCCGCGCGCCGGGGAGGGCCGCGCCGCGCTCGACAACGTGCTGGTGATGGACGTCGCTGCAGCTCAGGAGCTGCTCGGGCAGGTCGGCAGCCTGACCCGCATCGATCTACGCCTGACAGAGCAGGAGGCCGAGAGTCTGCGCGCCGAGTTGGGACCAGGCGTGCGTCTCGTTCAGGCCAGCGAGCAGCGCCAGACCGTCGGACAGCTGACGGAGGCCTTCCAGCTGAACCTGACCGCGCTCAGTATGCTGGCGCTGGTTGTGGGCATGTTCCTGATCTACAACACGGTCATGTTCAGCGTCGTCCAGCGGCGGCCGGTTCTGGGGACGATGCGCGCCCTCGGGCTGACCGGCGGACAGCTCTTTGGGATGGTTCTCGGGGAGGCGGCGCTCGTCTCTGCCGTCGGCGCCGCCGGCGGGCTGGTGCTCGGCTGGGCGCTGGGGCGCGGCGCCGTCGACCTGGTCAGTCAAACCATCAACGATCTGTACTACGTTCTGGCCGTTCGCCAGGCGCCGCTGACCGCCGGCACCGCGATCAAAGGGCTGCTCCTGGGGCTCGGCGCCGGACTGGCCGGCGCGTTCCTTCCGGCGCTCGAGGCCGCCAGCGTCCCGCCGGTGACCGCCATGGTGCGCAGCAGCCTCGAAGCGCGCGCCCGCCGCTGGATCCCCTGGGTGGCCGCCGGCGGCGCCGCACTGCTCGGCCTCGGTTTGCTGCTCCTGGCCTGGGCGCGCACCTCGGTCATCCTGAGCCTGACGGCTCTGGCCGGCGTGGTCGTCGGACTGGCGCTCATGGTGCCAGCCGCCACCGCCGCGCTGATGCGGCCGGCTGGAATCCTTCTTCATCGCCTGGCTGGGGCGGTGGGCGGCATGGCCGCCCGTTCGGTGATCCGTTCGCTCAGCCGCACGGGCATCGCCATCGCCGCCTTGACGGTCTCGGTCTCAGCCATGATCGGCGTGAGCGTCATGATCACCAGTTTCCGGGCGACCGTGTCCAACTGGCTCGATCTGGTGCTGCGCGCCGATGTCTACATCTCGGCCCCGGGCCCCAGCGGAGCGCAGTGGGAGACCGATCTGCCGCAGGATCTGGTCGAACGCCTTGCCGCGGTGGAGGGTGCGGCGGTCGTAGAACCTTATCGGACCGTCCTGGTCGCGAGCGAGTTCGGCGAAGTCCAGCTGACGGCCGTCGACGGCCGGCGCCAACGCGACGCCGGCCTGTACCGCTTTGCGCGGGGAACCCCGGAAGAGATCTGGGCCGAGGTCGTCGGCGGCGCGCTCATCGCCAGCGAGCCCCTGGTCTACCGCGCCGGACTGCCCGACCAGGGCGCTTCCATTCAACTCCAGACCGACGACGGGCCGCGCCGCTTCCCGATCGCTGCCGTCTACTACGATTACACCGCCGAACGCGGCGCACTCATCATGACGCTCGAGACCTACCATCGCTACTGGGGCGATCCATCCCTGACCTCCATCGGAGTCTTCTCTGAATCCGGAGGCGATCTCGAGGGCCTGGCCGGACGCATTCGCCAGGCGCTGGCCGGCACGGGCCTGGAGGTGCAGGTCAACCGGGCGCTGCGGCAGGAGGCGCTCGAGATCTTCGACCGGACGTTCGCGATAACCAACGCCCTTCGCCTCCTGGCGGTGGTGGTGGCCTTCATTGGAATCGTCGGCGCGCTCATGGCCCACCAGCTCGAACGCACTCGAGAACTGGCGACGCTTCAAGCGCTGGGAATGACCTACGGACAGCTGCGCCGCTTGACGATGATCGAAACCGGGCTGATGGGCACGACGGCCGGCATCCTCTCATGGCCGATCGGGATGGCGCTGGCGGCGATCCTGGTCTATGTCATCAACCTGCGCTCCTTCGGATGGAGCATCCGGCTTCAGGTCGAGCCGATCATCTTCGCGCAGGCGCTGGCTATCGGGTTGGCGGCCGCCCTCCTGGCAGCTGTCCTCCCGCTCCGCCGGCTTGCGCACATGGAAGTCGCCGCGGGCCTGCGGCAGGAGTAGGCGCGCTCAATGTCCGTTCCCCGACGAGTCTGGTATTCGCTGACATGTGTGGCGATCCTGGCCGCGGTGGTCTACTCGGCCGGCGGTCGGACCGGCGACGAGCCGAGCGCGGTGGAGACCCCTGCGGCGACGCCGGACACGGCGGGGTTCGCCCGGGCGATCGAGCCGCGGGCGTTCACGTTTCCCGCCGACCATGGCCCCCACCCCGAGTTCCAGACCGAGTGGTGGTACTACACCGGCAACCTAGAGACCGACGACGGCCGTCACTTCGGCTACCAATTGACCTTCTTCCGGCGCGCGCTGACCCCCGCGACAACGCCGCGCAGTTCGGCGATGGCCACGGATCAGATCTACTTCGCGCATTTCGCCATTACCGACGTCGGCGCGCGCCAGCATCATTTCGCCGAGCGCTTCAGCCGTGCTGCCGCCGGCTTGGCGGGCGCCTCCGGCCAGCCTTACCGGGTGTGGTTGGAAGACTGGAGCGTGATTGCTCTCGATGCCCGGGGCGAGAGCCTGCGCTTGAGCGCCCAAGACGGTGATCTGGCCATCGAACTGGAACTGCAGGCCGCCAAGCCGGTCGTCACTCACGGCGACCGCGGCCTCAGCC
>DAIRVC010000068.1:0-12637 GCA_036803025.1 Anaerolineales bacterium | reverse complement strand
GCGCCGGATATACTGGGGCGTATCGCTGACGAAAGGGAAGCCAGGGCGGGCTCGGGGTTGATGGTCCCCAAGTCGATCACACACGGGCCGAGCGTGAATCGCATCTCGGAGATCCGTTCGAGCGCGGCCGGGATCTCGGACGACCATCGGGCCACGTCTTCGACCAGGCCGACCACCTGTTGTGAGACGGCCAGGCCCAGCGCAGTGCTCGCGCCGGCCCCCACAATGATGAGCAGCAGGTAGACCAACAATACCGCCAGACCGCGAGGCATGCGCCGGTTGAGCCAGTTGACTGCCGGATGCAGGATGTAGGTCAGCATCGCGGCCAGCAGGACGGGGGCCAGCAGGGAATTCAGCCTGGATAGCAGCAGCCAGGCCAGGAGCAGCAGCACGATCCCGGCGACCAGGCGGGTGTTCGGGTTCCAGGCAGGTGACGAGGGCTCAGGACTCGGCGGCTTGCTCACTCGTCACCTCCGCTCCTGCAGAAAACGGGTCGAGGTCGAACAGGTTGGCGAACAGATAGCGACCGACGATCCGGGCGCTGGCGATGGTGGGCGCGGCCAGCAGGATCCCCAGGAAACCGGCCAGTGACGCCCCGGCGACGATGCCGAGGATCACGACCAACGGATGCAGATGCACGCGCCGACCGACGATGCGCGGGATCAAGTAGTTCAGATCCACCTGCTCGAAGACCAGGTGAAGCCCGATCAGGATCAACATGGCCGCCCAGTTCGGCACCGGCAGCCAGGTCGATCCCTCGACGAAGATCAGTACGGAGGCGATGAAGAGCCAGATGGCGTGGCCGATGCTGGGGAGGAATTCGAGCAGGCCGCCCAGCGCCCCCATTGCCACGGCGTACGGCAATCCAGCCGCCATGCCGAGCACGGTGATGATGATCGACACCACCAGGGCCAGCACGATCTGTCCGCGGAAGAACGCCGACCAGACCGCACTGATCTCCCGTCCCAATCGCAGCCAATCCTGCCGATACGGTTCCGGGAGCAAGTCGTCGAGCCAGGCACGCAACCGCGTGGAGTCCTTCACCAGGTAGAAGGACACGACGGCGATGAAGACCACCCAGACGATCGACGAGACGAACTCCATGGCGATATCGAGGGTCTGGCCGAAGATCGGCTCGATGACGGTTCGGAATCCGGCCGTCAGTTGCCCGACCAGCTCGCTCGCGTCGATCTGCCAGCCCAGGCGCGTGAGCGTGCGGGCCAGGGAGGCCTCGAGCGCCGTGAGAGAGCCGCCGACGTCCAGATTCAGCCCGGTCAGCTGATCGACCAGGATGGGCACGAGCAGGATCGGCAGGAGAGAAGCCAGGCCCAGGATCACCAGGTAGGAGAGGACGGCCGCCCAGCCTCGCCGCAGCCGCAGCCGGTCCTGGAGGAAGTCTACGACCGGGGTCAGGACGTACGCCACGATGCCGGCCAGGACGAGCGGCGCCAGGATCAGGCGGAACTGCGCCAGCAGGAAAACCGCCAAGGCTACGAGGCATAGGGCGACAACGGCCTTGGCCGCCACGGACCAGCGCGGGCGTGGGGTCATGCGGCGATTCTAACCGACGGTAGGGCCCGGGACAATCCGGCGCGCGGTGGGCATGCGCACGTGCACGGTCGAGTGTGGGACCAACGTCCGCGCCCACCCGCCTGGCCTGGCGCGCGAAGTGCTTCTCTCGGTCGGACATGGGCTCGGCACAGGTCAAGGCGCCGGGCTCCCGACGCATTGGGGTACGCAAGAGGACCCAACGCCGGCGCGGCGGATCGACCCCTTCGATGCAGCGCCTACCTCACCCACCGCTTCCGAAGGTCAAAGGGCTGGGCGCGCGAGCGCGGGGTCGAGTTAAACCGACACCGCCCCACCCCGCCCAGCGCGGGGCTTCCGGCGCCGGAGGGGATGGGGCGGCAGGATACTTCAAGAATCGACTTAAGAGCGACTCGGTCCTCGGCGAGGGCCGCGCCCGCTCGAGTCCCCACCGCCGCGGCCACGGCCCCCCGGCCGGCCACCGGAGCGGTCGGGCGGGCTGGAACGGCGCGGCGCCTTCTGGTCGCGCTCGCGCGCTTCCTCGGCGGTCCAGCCCTCCAACACGGCCTGGCGTGAAAGCCGGATGCGTCCGTCATTGTCGATGTTGACGACCATCACGGTGACTTCGTCGCCCACGCGCACGACGTCCTCGACTTTCTCGACGCGTTCGCTGTCGAGCTGCGAGATGTGCACCATCCCGTCGACGTTGGGCAGGATCTCGACGAAGGCGCCGAAGTCCGTCGTGCGCACCACGCGGCCCGTGTAGATGCGCCCGATGACGGCCTCTTCCGTCAGGCCCTGGATCATCTCACGCGCCTGGTCGGCGCTGGGGCCGTCGGTGGCGGCGATGAACACGGTCCCGTCGTCTTCGATGTCGATGCGGACCCCGGTCTTCTCCTGTATGCCGCGGATGATCTTGCCGCCCGGTCCGATGACCGCGCCGATCTTCTCCGGATCGATCTTCAGCACGGTCATGCGCGGGGCGTGCGGCTTGAGCTCGGCGCGCGGCGTCGGGATGCAGGCCTCGATCTTATCCAGGATCTGCAGCCGGGCCTGGCGCGCCTGATCCAGGGCACGCGCCATCAGGTCGGGGCTGATGCCCTTGATCTTGATATCCATCTGCAGGGCGGTCACGCCCATGCGGGTGCCGGCGACCTTGAAGTCCATGTCGCCTAGATGGTCTTCCACGCCCTGAATATCGGTCAGCACGGCCGCCTGGTCGCCTTCTTTGACGAGGCCCATGGCGATGCCGGCCACCGGTGCGGTGATGGGTACGCCGGTATCGAGCAGCGCCAGCGTCGACCCGCACACGGACGCCATCGAGGTCGATCCATTTGAAGACAGCACCTCGGACACCAGGCGCATGGTGTAGGGGAACGTTTCAGCGCTGGGCAGGACCGGGGCGAGCGCCCGCTCGGCCAGCGCGCCGTGCCCGATCTCGCGGCGCGAGGCGCCGCGCAGCGGCCTGACTTCCCCGACCGAGAAGGGCGGGAAGTTGTAGTGGTGCATGTAGCGCTTCTCCTCGACCGGCGACAGGCCGTCGAGTTCCTGGCGCTCACGCGGCGTCCCCAGCGTGGCCAGTGTGAGCACCTGAGTCTCGCCGCGCGTGAACAGTCCCGAGCCGTGGGCGCGCGGGCTGATGTCTACCTCGGCGCTGATCGGGCGCAGGTCGGCATGACCGCGCCCGTCCGGCCGGACGCCGTCCTTGAGGATGCGCTCCCGCACGGCGGCGCGGTAGGATCGGCTGAAGGCTTCCCGTACAGCGTCTTCGTCGAAGCGCCCGTCGGGTGTGAGCGCCGCAACGGCCTGCGTCGCCAGGTCTTCCACCGCCAACCCGAGTTCGGTCTTGGCGTGCGAGCTGGCCAGCAGGTCTTTCAGGCGCGCACTCAGCCAGCCGTCGACGGCTTCGAGCGCGCCGGCGGCCAGACCGAAGGGCGGATACTCGCGCTTGGGCTTACCCAGCGCAGAGCGCATCTCCTCCTGCACGTCGATCAACGGCTGCATGGCGTGATGGGCCGCCTCGACCGCGGCGACCAGGATCTTCTCGTCCAGCTGTTGGGCGTCGCATTCGACCATCAGCACCGCGTCGCGCGTGCCGGCCACGCGCAGATCCATCTCGGAGCGTTCCATCTGCGCGTAGGAGGGGTTGAAGACGAACTGACCGTCCACCCGCCCCACACGCAGCGCGCCGATCGGACCGGCGAAGGGGATATCCGAGATCGTCAACGCCGTCGAAGCCGATAGGATCGACAGCACGTCGATCGGGGTCTCCCCATCGGACGAGAGGGCGTAGACGATCACCTGCACCTCATTGCGCAGGTCCTTGGGGAACAGCGGCCGGATGGGCCGATCGGTCAGGCGAGCGATGAGGATAGCCGCCTCCGAAGGGCGCCCTTCGCGCCGGAAGAAGGACCCGGGAATGCGTCCGCCGGCGTAGAGGCGCTCCTCGTAGTCGACGGACAAGGGGAAGAAGTCGATCCCTTCCCGGAGGGAACGGCCCATCGTAGCCGTCCCGAGCAGCAAGGTGTCGGCCTGACGGACGGTGACCGCACCGCCCGCCTGGCCGGCGAGCTTGCCGGTCTCGATGGTGATGGGCTTGCCATCCACCACCACCTGGAACTGTTTCACGTCTGGCATGGGAATACCCTCCGCGCCAAGAGCCCGCGCGGGTCAGGGACTGGGGATCGGCCGCCAGCGCCGGTCGACGCGGCTGGCAGCCGGGCTCCAATTCCCGACCCAGCGGGGCATTCAGGATGAATGACCGCCGATTCTATCTCACCCAATGGGAGAACGCCACCAGGGCGGCTGCAGCATTTGGCGTTCCTGCCCCGACCGGCGTCTCGACCGGTGATCCGGGCGACTACTTGCGGCGAATGGCCAGCCGCTCGGTCAGGGTCAGGTAGCCCGAAGGGTCCTTGCGTTTGAGATACGCCAGGTGGCGTCGCCGCTGGCCGACGAGCTTGAGCAGGCCGCGCCGCGACGACTCGTCGTGCGAGTGGGCGCGCAGGTGTTCGGTCAGCTGTTCTATACGGCGCGTCAGGAGGGCTACCTGGACTTCGGGCGATCCGGTATCGCCGTCGTGGCGATGGTACTCGCCCATCAACTGGGATTTCTCGTCTTTGCTCAGCGACATGACGTCTGCTCCTCGCAGGTCGCCCAGCGGGCAGCCGGGGCCTCGCTCCCGGGAGCGATCCGGGATGCGGGCGCCGGCACGTGACTCCGTGTCGGCGCGCCCGCCGGTCTAGTCATCAAGATGGCGGGATTATACCAGTCCGCCGGAGGGCCGACAAGGTTCGCTCGAGTCGGGCGCGCTGGAAGGGCGGGAACGCCGGAGCGCTCAGCCGGACCAGCTCATCGATTCCCGCCACGGCCCGTCCGAGCTCATCGATCAGCAGCCGGGCGGCCTCGGGCGGGCTGCGCCGGGCAAGGGCTTCGACCAGCCGCTGCAGCGCCGGCTGAGCGAATCCGCCGGCGTCCGCAAGCGTGCTCTCCAGCATGCGCAGGACCTGCGGCAAGGCTTCGGCCTCGTCGTCGGCAACCAGGGGCACGGCGGCATAGTACGCCAGGGCGCGCGTCCGAGGGTCTCCCGAGCGCATCCATTGCTCGATGATCTGCAGCGTGCGTTCGGGGTGCTGCACGCGCAGCGCGCTGAGCCCCTCTTCGGCCAGGTCCTTCAGGGCCGCCCGGCTGTCGCATCCGCCGGCCAGCCCCGCCGCCCACTCGGCGGCTGCCCCATCGGCCAGCGTGCCGGCCACGCAGGCTGCCAGGTGCTGCGCTTCGGCCAGGCCGGTGCCCCACAACTCGCCGGCCAGAGCGATGCGGAGATCGACCTCGGGTACCAGGAATTCGTCCAATCCTCGCGAGAGTGCACGCAAGACGGGACGGGGCACCCCCAGGCTCCGGCGGCCGGGGTCGGCGGCACGCGCCGCGGCCGTCGGCCGGCGGGTGCGGTCTCGGTAGAACTCGAAGATCTCCAGGATACGCGCGCGCAGCCGGGCAGGTTCGCCGGCCGAATCCCGAAGCTCCTCGATCTGCCGCCGCAGCCGGGCCGGGTCGATGGCCGGCATATGCGCTCCTGCCCCGCCCCCAGATCAGTAGGCCCGGGCGAAGATGGCCCGCTCATGCGCCGGCTTGCCGCACTTGATGCAGCGCCCCTCGCCTCCAGGCTGATCAAGCGGAATGCAGCGCGTGGTCGCCTTGGTGTCTTCCTTGATACTGGCCTCGCAGGCCGCCTCGCCGCACCACCAGGCATCGGCCCAGCCGTCTTCCACGATCCGGCGGAAGTCCTCGTAGTCGCGCGGCTGGTGCGTATTCGCCCGCTGGAAGTCCAATGCCCGGGAGAAGAGCGAAGCCTGGATATCGGCCAACTCATCAGCGACGGCCTGTGCCAGCCCGGCCTGCGGCACGCTGCGCTTGCCGGCCCTTCCCGGTCGATCCCGGCGCGCCAGCGTGACGGCGCCCGCGGCGACGTCCTTCGGGCCGATCTCGATCCGCACGGGAACCCCGCGCATTTCCCAGTCATTGAACTTGAAGCCGGAGCTGACGTTGTCGCGGTCATCCGTCTTGACACGCACGCCGGCGGCACGCAATTGCGTGGAGATCCGTTGAGCCGTCTCCATCACCGTGCCCTTCTCCGCATCGGTCTTGTAGATCGGGACGATCACACTTTGGTGGGGAGCCAGGCGCGGGGGGAGCACCAGCCCCTGGTCGTCACCGTGAGCCATGATGATGGCGCCGATGATGCGGGAGGAAATGGCCCATGAGGTGGTCTCGCAGAACTGAAGTCGGTTGTCCTTGTCCAGGTATTGGATCTCGAACGCTTTGGCGAAGTTCTGTCCGAAGTAGTGCGACGTCCCAGACTGAAGGGCGCGCTTATCCTGCATCATCGCTTCGATCGAGGTGGTGATCTGAGCGCCGGCGAACTTCTCGCTCTCGCTCTTCCTGCCCTTGATGACCGGGAGGGCCGCCTGCTCGTGGCAGAAGTGCTCATAGATGTCGAGGATGCTGAACATCTCCTGCCTGGCTTCCTCGGCGGTCGCGTGGGCGGTGTGCCCCTCGTGCCAGTAGAACTCCGCCGTGCGCAAGAAGAGCCGAGTGCGCAGCTCCCAACGCAGCACCGATCCCCATTGGACGATCAGCACCGGCAGGTCCCGCCAGGACTTGATCCATTTGGCGTACATGTATCCGATGATGGCTTCGGAGGTTGGGCGAACGACCAGGGGCTCCTCCAGCTTCTCCCCGCCACCGTGCGTGACCACGGCCAGCTGGGGTGAGAAGCCCTCGACGTGTTCCCTTTCCTTTTCGAAGAACGACATGGGGATCAGTGTCGGAAAGGCCGCGTTGACGTGCCCCGTCGCCTTGAATTCCCTATCCAGCCAGGAAGTGATGTTCTCCCACAACGCCCAACCGTAGGGCTTGACCACCATGCAACCGCGGACGGGCGCGTAATCCGCCAGATCCGCCTTGATCACGAGCTGGTTGTACCACTCCGAGAAGTTCTCCGACCGGGTTGGCAAACGTTCCTCTGACATGCTGTGTCCTCGCTCCGATGGATGTCGTTCTCTGGTGTCAGGCCGGTGTTTGCTCGACGGGCTTCGACGGGAGCCCGGCCGCGCCCAGCCGTCGTTCGCCCGCTTCGCTCACCGGGCGCCGCCAGACCCGGTCAAGTTGTTCGGCCTGCGTCAGCAGCACAGGGTTGGGCGACGCTGCCAGCAGATCGACCCACTCCTGCAAGAACCGCCACATCAAAGCGTGATCCCACAGCAGCTGCCAGGCGGCATCATCCCACACCTTGCCAGTGCCGCGTGCGATCCCCTCCCGGTACAGCCGGACGATGGCCTCCGCACTGACCGGCAGGTCGCCAAACCACCACTGGCTCTTGCTGACGAAGACGAGCAGATCAAGCACCCCCGGTCCGACGGCCGCCAGCTGCCAGTCGTAGACGACCTGGCTGCGGTTGCGCAGCACGGCGATGTTGCCCGGCCAGTAGTCGCCGTGCAGCAGCGTGCTCGGTTCGCCGCGCAGCGGCGCGACCACCCGATCGGCCGCCTGGGTCAGCCGTGCCAGCACGACCAGCCGCTCGGGGGCGCCGGCCAGAATCTCCGGCTCACCCATACGCACGATGCGCTCGATGGCCTGCGCCGCGGCGGTGACGTGCACCTCGAAGTCGGCCTCCAGCGGCCGACTGAGCCACGGGAAGGCGGCCAGATCGTCCCCCAACCCCCAGAAGCGATCGTGCAGGAGGACGAGCGCCTCGATGGCCTGCTGATAATCCGCCGCCTCCCAGCGCGACGGGTCACGCCCGGAGGAGATCGCCTCCAACAGCAGCCAGTCGCCGTGCGCGTCGGCAGCGATGAGCGCCGGTGTGGAGAGCGGCAGCTGTGCCGCCAGGGACTGATACACGCCCACCTCACGCCGGCCCGCCCCCGCCAGGCCGGTGCGCGTCGTCCCCTGTGGCTCCTTGACCACCAGCCGCAGCGACAGCGGGCCGCGCTGTGTCTGCGCTTCGACCCTCAAGGCCCGCACCCGGCCGATGGACGGCCGCCGCGAGGACATCGTCAGGGGTTCGACCGCCGTGACCTGGATCGAGGCGTCGCCCAGATGCCGCCGCAGCCCGGCTGTCAGATCGCCTCGGCTGAACGGCCAGGGGCTGACCGGGGCGTCGTCCCGTGAAGACACGTCCGTCATGGCCGATCGCCCTCTTCGAGCCGCTCGACGAAATCCTCGGCCGCGTCGGTCAAGCCGACGTGCGCCGTCGCCTCGTCACTGCGCAGGTAGTGCAGGTGGTCCATGACCCACAGGTACACGTCGGATACCTTCCGGGTGGGAAAGTCCAGCAGGATGCCGGACTTCTCGACCACCTCGGCCACCGGGAGATACACCTGATCGTACCAGTGCCCGACGGCCTCCTCCTCGGAAACCTCGCGGCCCTGGTCGATCCCCATGAAGTAGCGGTGGACGGCGATGTGTTCGATCAGGCGGTCGTGTCCGCCCAGCAGGGTCGTTTCGACGTGATTGCCTGGGCGCACCCGGTCGAGCTGCGTGCGTTCCAGGAACTCGACGCGCTCCCCCAGCCTCTCCAGATCTTCCGGCTGTGTGTCGGCGGTGACGGGCACCCGGGCAGTGCACTCGCGCACCTCGGCGTCGATGTAGGCCTGGCCCTGGGCCCGAGCCACGGAAACGCGGTGGTTGCCGTCGACGACGAAGTATACCTCGCCGACCTTGTAGAGCAGCACCGGCGGCAGGCTGACATCGTCGTACCAGGCCCGGCTGACGCGCCGCCAGCGGTCGGCGGTGCGCGATTGTGTCGGAAGGAAGTGACGGTCGAAGTCGCGGTAGCGGTCAACGCTGCCGATGATCCTCGCCAGCGGGACGGCCTCAACGCCGCGATAGACAGGGCCGCCCAGGTGCAGCCGCTCGCGCACCTCATCATAGGGCAAGAGCCGGTGCGGCTGGCCGGAAAGCGCGGCCACCAGGCGCTCGAACAGGCCCCTGAGCAGTGCGGAGTCGAAGTCGGAAGCGGCTTTGGAACCGGAGTCAGTCATCGGCCGGGCTCCACATCGATGCGGCGGTAAGGGTAGACGTTGATCACCTCGGTGTCGAGGAAGCGAGTGCTGGTCGTCTCCAGATTGCGCTGGACGTGCACGTGGCCGTGGAGCATCAGCCGCGGCCGGAAGGCGCTCAGGAAGCTGCGGAAGGCGGTGAAGCCCGTGTGCGTCAGGTCAGGGGCATCGTGGATGTGAAGCGGCGGTGCATGGGTGACGAACACGTCCACCCCTCGGCCGCGGCGCAGCCGCGGCAGGACCAGCTTCGGCCCCAAGCGGGCCACACGGCCGAGCATCTCCGATTCGGAATACTGGTGGCGGCCAACGGGTTTGTAGCGGCGCGAGCCGCCCAGCCCGGCAACGCGCACGCCGCGCACTGTCACCACGCGTCCGTCGATCGATTCCCCGCCGGGCACGCTCAGATCATCGGCGTCATGGTTGCCGGGGACGAAGAGCAGCGGCGCGTTGTACTGGGTGACCACATACTCGAGGTACTCGGGCGGCAAGTCGCCGCAGCCGATGATCAGATCGACCGGTCCGATTGCCCGCACCAGACCCGGTCCGTAGAGCAAATCCACCACGCGGTCGGAGAGCGCCAGAATCCGCACGCCTACTCCCAGCTGCGTGCGTAGTTGGCACGCAGCTTCTCGAGCACCGCCCGCTCGAGGTCGATTCCGCTCAGGCTGGCCAGCTGCAGGAGGTACAGGGTTACGTCCGCCAATTCGCTGGCCAACGCCTCGGACGGACCTCCTCGCTCCGACCACTGGTAGAGCTCGAGGACCTCGGCCGCTTCGACGGCCAGCGAGGTGGCCAGGTTGCGCGGCGTCTGCGGCTTGGGGGAGTCGGACGCATACCAGCCTTTCGCTTCGACGAAGCGGTGCATCTCGGCCGTCAGTTGCTTGAGGTCCATAGGACGTCCTCGCTCACGCAAAAAGAAAGTCGGCTCCCCACTGATCTGGGAAGCCGACGGAGCACGCGCCGCTCACGACCTCAGCCAGACCGGCAGGTCAGGGTAACGCACGCAGGCGGGACCGGGAGTCGTGGTGCCATCATGGGTGCATTATACGGAGATCATCAACCGCTGTCAAAGGACCCTTCCCCCCACTCCCGAAGTCCGAGTGACTTCGGAAGTCGGAGAGCGATCCATGAGTCGGGCAGGTTCATCGGGCGCAGGGATTTGGAGGAACAACAGCCGTCAGCCCTGAGTTCAGGAGCGCATAAGCGTCAGGGTACGAATCGCGGATCCACTGCGTCCCCGGCTGAATCGTGCCTTCTTCGCTCAGGGCCGTATAGGCCACGCAGCGGACCGTGTAGCGCTCATGCCACAGCGCCCCATCGGTCATGTGCCAGCTTCCGCCATACACGTTGACCTCACCCGGGTCCATCCCGAAGGAGTGGGCATCCAAGGGCGCCCTTTCCCGAATCAAATCGTAGGTCTCGCAAGTCACCAACAGCCGCAGGCTGGGATGCGTGTTCACCAACGTGATGTCCGAGTAGCAGGCCGACTCCTGGGGGTTCGAGAAGGTCTGGGTCACCGCCGCAGAGAAGCTGAGGTACTGAGCCGCGTCGACCTGCTCCAGCGTCAGATGCTCAGCCTGCGCCGGCGGGGCGTCGGGCTCGGCGACCTCTTCGCCTCCGATCGGCTCCGCCTGGAGTCCCCCGGACTCGGGCAGCGGTAGGTCTACCCGCCCCATCCAGACGGAGAGCGGCTCGCCTGTCGCCCGTTCGGAGCAAACGTAGTACTTCACCTGCTCACCTTCAGCCGGCGTCTGTACCGCCTCGCCCAGCCACGCGGCGACGGTTTCATACTCACCCACCCCGACTTCGCGGCATTCCACGGCGGACACATGCATGGCCGCGTTCAGCAAGCTGGCGTTGCGCTGGTTGAGCAGTTCGGTGCGGATCTGCTGATACAACTGTTCGCGCGTCGTTCCTCCCGGGCTTTGCATCAGCGTGAGGAATGCCAGCGCTTGCGAGGCCACATCCAGGGTGGCCGTGGCGCGATCGGTCAGCCGGATATTGAGCGGACCGACAGGCGTGTCTCCACCGGCCGGCTCCGCCTGCGAGAGGTCCAGCGCCGCCACCTGGGCGTCCATCCCATCCAGCAGCTCGACTGCCTGGTTCGCCTCCCGGTTGACGTCCTGGATGGTGTTGTTGACCTGCGTCAGCGCGCCGCCCAGGGCCCGGTCCAGATCCGGCCCGAGCATCGACCCCAGTTCGCGGACACGGTCCTGCACGATCGACGAGCTGCTCACTTGCTCCGCTAACCGTTGAGTGAGGACATCCAGCGGCTGATTGGAGGCGGCCGCCGCCTGCAGCGCGATGACCGTCGCGCGCACGTTGGCGATCACCGTGCGCACCTCACCCAGGATCTGCTGCGCCCCCGGCAGCTGGACGACCACCTCCTGCAACTGGCGCACCAGAGTCCCGTTGAAATCACGCCGGGCCTGGTTTGTCTCGGCATCGATCGCCCGTGTGATCGCCGCTTGCTCGGCCTCAAGCGCCGCAGTCAGCCGGACGTAGGCGCCCATGCGCACAGTCTCCAGGCCCCCTTCGCCCTGCCGCAGACTGGTCAGCTCGCCCGAGATGAGTTGGGCGCGGGCCGTGTCCTGAAGCGAGTTGTAGTACGCGTTGAAGTCGCGCTGCGTGTCTCGCGCCGTCTGATAGGTTCGATTGCGCCGGTTGAATGCGTTGATCACCCGGAACAGCCCCAGCCCGGCATTGGCCAGCGGCACCTGCGCCGCCGCCGGCGGAGCCATTTCTCCGGCCAGCACTACACTCACGACCGCTGCCAATGCTGCTCGCATGATATCGGTTCGCTTCATCGCCTGTCTCTCTGTCCGGGGTCTGCCTCACGGACCTCCGAGGTCTTTCCCCCCAACTTCCGAAGCTCCGAGGACCTCGGGACATAAGGGGAAGGCAGTAGCCCTACTCCAGCGTCATCCCCAGTGTCTCGACATAGACCAGGATACCGTTTTCGAATCCCACGCTGATCTGGTCGCCGGCCAGGTGAGCGCTGCCGGCCAACTCCTCCCCGCCCTCAGTCAGGTCGATCGCCTCGGGCACGCTCCCGGCCGGAGAGGCGGAGGCAAGCAGCGCAGTGGCCTCTGAAATCGTCATCCCGGTCTCGAAATCGGTCGGGTCATACCAGGCCGGGAAGATCGTCTGTCCGGCCGGTGCTTCGAGATCGACGGTCCACACGATGACGCCGTCGACGAAGTCAACTTGCGTACCCAGGCGGTAGTAGCGCCAGGATTCGCGGCGCACCTGCCCGCCCTTGACCTGCACGATGGCAACGTCGAACTCGTCAGGCCGTCCGAAGTCCTCCAGGATCTCGGCGCGCTCGTCGACCGGAGGCACGGCCAGCGCCAGGGCCAGGTCGTCCAAGGTGTACGGCGCCCCCGCAGCCCGATCTAGCAGTTGGTTGATCGTCGCTGCAATGCCTCCCGAACCCGTGATCACCCCGACCACCGCGACCGCGGCGCAGCCGCAGATCGCCAGCAAGGCCAGCGCGCCGCAGGCGAGAAGGAGCCTGCTCGGCCCGGACTTCTTCGGCGCAACGGGAC
>DAIRVC010000067.1:0-13026 GCA_036803025.1 Anaerolineales bacterium | reverse complement strand
TGGATACCGGCTCGCTTGGCCGCCTCGACGATCAACGTCCCGGCCGGAACGGTCACGGCGACGTCGTCGATCGTCAGGGTAACCGGTTGAGCGCTCATCGCTCGCCCGCCGCGTGCTGCTCAAAGTCGGCCCGGAAGTTCTGTACCGCCGAGACGACCGGCATGGTCGAGAACTCGCCCAGGGCGCACAGGCACTTACCCTGAATCTGGCGGGCGACGGTCTCGAGCAACGCAACGTCCTGGCGCGAGCCGCGCCCGGCGTGCAGGCGTTCGGCGATATGCAGCATCCAGTACGTCCCTTCACGGCAGGGTGTGCATTTGCCGCAGGATTCGTGTTTGAAAAAGCGGGACGTCTTCAGAACCGCCCAGGTCATGTCGACCGAATCGTCCAGCACGATCACCGAGGCCGACCCCAGTGTGGAGCCGATGGCCGCCACCGACTCGTAATCCATGGGCGTATCCAGGACCGCATCGGTAGCGGCCAGGATCGTGGACGAGGCGCCGGCGGGCAGGATGGCCTTGATACGCCGGCCGGAGGGGACCCCGCCGCCGCGATCGAAGATCAACTCACGGAAGGTCGTCCCCAGCGGCAGCTCGTAGTTCCCCGGCCGAACGACACACCCGGACAGGCAGAAGATCTTCGGGCCGGGGCTCTTCTCCGTTCCGATCGTCTTGTACCAGGCCGCGCCGCGGGTCAGAACGGGCGGCAAGTTGGTCAGGGTTTCGACATTGTTGATCACAGTCGGCTTGCCGTACAGGCCGGCGGCCGCCGGGAACGGCGGCCGCAGCCGCGGTTGCCCGAGCTTGCCCTCCAGCGAGTCGAGCAAGGCCGTCTCTTCACCGCAGATGTACGCGCCCGCTCCCAGATGAACGTGGATCTCCAGTGCGTACTTCGTGCCGAAGAGTTGCTCGCCGAGCAGGCCTTGCTGGTGCAGCTGGTCGATGCGCCATTCCAGCGCCTGGGCCAGGTCCCAGAACTCGCCGCGGCAGTAGACGTAGGCTGTGCGCACCTGCGCGGCGTAAGCGCAGATGGCCAGCCCTTCCAGGAACTGATAGGGATTGGATTCGAGAATCTCGCGGTCTTTGAAGGTACCCGGCTCCGACTCGTCGGCGTTGGCCACGACGTAGCGTGGGAACACGCCCGGCGTCAGGAACGACCACTTCAGGCCGGCCGGGAAGCCGGCGCCGCCGCGGCCGCGCAGCCCGGAGGCCTTGACCTCGTCGATGACCTGCTGCGCCGACATCTTGGTGACCGCCTTGCGCAGGCCCTCGAAGCCGCCATGCTTCAGGTAGACGTCCAGCTCGTCCAGGCCGGGGATGTCGCGATGACGCAGGAGAATGTGCTCAGCCACGCCTCACCCCCTGGCGGAGCATCTCGATCAGCGCCAGGGCTGAATCGACGGTCTGGTTCTCGTGGTAGTGGATTCCCTCGGCGTCCTGCACCTGGAACATCGGCGCCCGGTCACACGCCGCCAGGCACATCACCGCCTCGACCGTGATCAAGCCATCGGCCGTCGTCCCGCCCAGCTCGATCCCCAGCCGCCGACAGAGCTCTCGGGCAAAAGCCTCCGCCCCTCGCAGCGCACAGGGCAGATCGGTGCAGATCTGCACACGGTACTTGCCGCCGGGCCGGTCGTAGTACAGGCTGTAGAACCCGACCAACGATCCGACCTGCGTGGAGGAGATATCCAACAGCGCAGCAATCTCGTCCAGGGCCTGCGGAGGCACATGCCCGTATACTCGCTGCGCCAGGTACAGGAGCGGCATGACCGCCGAGCGCTTGTGCTCCGGCGGGTATTTGGCCAGGATCGCTTCGATCTCGGAACGATAGGTCTCAGCCAGCAAGAGTGCGCGCCTCCGGTTTGCTCGCGGATCAGCGGTCTACATCGCCGAGGACGATATCCACGCTGCCGATGATGCCGACCAGGTCGGCTACCAGATGGCCCTTGGCCAGCCGCGGCAGCGCCGCCAGGTTCGTCAGGCTGGGCGTGCGGAAGTGGACCCGATAGGGCTGCGGGCCGCCGTCGCCTTCCAGGTAGCAACCCAGCTCGCCGCGCGGCGATTCGACGGCAACATACACGGCGCCTTTCGGCGCTCTGAATCCTTCCGTCCACAGCTTGAAGTGGTGGATGACCGCTTCCATGCTGGTGCCCAGCTCCGACCGCGGCGGCGGGACGAACTTGCGATTGTCGCTGCGCACCGGGCCCTCCGGCAGCCGCTGCAGGGCCTGCTCGACGATCCGCAGACTCTGGCGCATCTCCTCCATGCGCACCAGGTAGCGGTCGTAGACATCCCCGCGCGATCCGAGCGGGACTTCGAACGCGTACTGCTCGTAGCCGGCATAGGGGACCGCCTTGCGGACGTCGAAGTCCACCCCCGACCCGCGCAGGCTCGGCCCGGTCAGCCCCATGGCCACGGCCTCGTCCCCCAAAATGACGGCGATATCCCGGGTGCGATCGATCCACAGCGGGTTATTCGTCAGCATCCCCTCGTACTGCCGGATGCGGGCGGGGAAGTCGCGCAGGAAGGCGCGCACAGCCGGCTCGAACCCGGCCGGCACATCGCGCCACAGCCCACCCGGGCGGATGTACGAGGTCATCATGCGCTGGCCCGAGCACAGCTCCAGGATGTCGAGGATCTCCTCGCGTTCCCGGAAACAGTACAGGAAGGTCGACATGGCTGCCAGATCGAGCGCGTGCGTTCCCAGCCACACCAGATGTGAAGCGATCCGCTGCAGCTCGGTCAGGATGATGCGAATGGCCTGCGCGCGAGGCGGGACATCCAGGTCGACGAGCTTCTCGACAGCCAGCACGTAGCACAGGTTGTTGCCGACCGTATTGAGGTAGTCCATGCGGTCGGTCATCACCAGTGCCTTCAGGTAGGTCTTGGCCTCCATGTTCTTCTCGATGCCGGTGTGCAGAAAGCCGACATCGGGGATGCAGCTGACGACGGTCTCCCCGTCCAGCTCCAACAGCAAGCGCAGCACCCCGTGGGTGCTCGGATGCTGGGGGCCCATGTTTAGCAGCATGGTCTCGCCTTCGAGCGCCCGCGGCGAGACCAGGTGCTTCAGCTCATCCAGCGTGACCTCGAAGGGTTGCGACGGAAACATCACCTGCTCCTCACACGGCTACCGGCGCGCGTACGGCTTCCTGCGGTCGATCTCGTCGTGGTTGAAGCTGAACTGCACTTCTTCGTACCCCAGCGGGTAGTCTTTGCGCAGCGGGTGCCCGTGCCAGTCGTGAGGCATCAGCAGCCGGCGCAGGTCCGGGTGCCCCAGGAACTTGATCCCGAACATGTCGTAGACCTCACGCTCCGGCCAGTCGGCGCTGGGGAAGACGGCCTGCAGCGTGAGCAGCTCGGCCGATTGGCCGTGAAGTGGCACGCGCAAGCCGAAGTAGGTGCGGTTGGGGAGGCTGTACAGCTGGTAAGCCACCGCAAAGCGCGGCTCATCCGGCCAATAGTCGACCGCGGTCAGTGCCGACAGCCGATTGAAGCGCAGGTCGCCGTCGTCGCGCAGCAGCGTGCAGGCCGGGACGAGCGCGGCCCGGTCGAGGATCACCTGAGTCTGACCGCGAAACTCGTCGACGCCCAGGACGCTCTCGGCGAACTCCCTGCGCAGCGCGGCTACCGCCTTCTCGACCGTGCTCATGGGCTTCTCCCGCACCGCCTCCATCAGGCCCAGTCCCTGAGCTTCTCGCCCTGGATCTTGGCATGCAGCGTCAGGATGCCGTGGATGAGCGCCTCCGGGCGCGGCGGGCATCCGGCGACGTAGACGTCGACCGGGACGACCTCGTCCACGCCCTGTACGATGGCGTAGTTGTTGAAGACGCCCCCGCACGAGGCGCAATCGCCCATGGCCACCACCCACTTGGGATCGGGCATCTGGTCATACAGCCGGCGCAACACGGGCGCCATCTTGCGGCTGACACGCCCGGCGACGATCATCAAGTCGCTTTGACGAGGGCTGGGCCGCATCAACTCCATGCCGAAACGGCTCATGTCGAAGGCGGCCGACTGCGCGCTCATCATTTCGATGGCGCAGCAGGCAAGCCCGAAGAGCATCGGCCACATGGCGTTGGTGCGGCTCCAATTGACCGCTTGTTCCAGGGTCGTGGTGACGACCCCCATGTTGCCGAGCTTCTGCTCTACTCCCATTCCAGCGCTCCCTTCTTCCACGCATACACATACCCGATCACCAGGATGAACACGAAAACACCCATCTCAATCAGCGCGAAGGGACCCAGTTGGTTCAACACGACCGCCCAGGGCAGCATGAACACGACTTCGACGTCGAACAGGATGAACAGGACAGCGATGAGGTAGAAGTGGATCGGGACGCGGCGCCGGCCGGGGCCGAACGGGCGCATGCCCGATTCGTAGGTCTCGCCCTTGCGGGCCGTCGGCCGGCGCGGGCCGAACAGGTGCCCCAGAGCAACGGCCGCGACGGCAAGCACGACGGCCAGGATAATCAAGACCAGGATGGGCAAATAGTCAGCAGGCACAGAAAACCCTCACCGGCGGCGCGCCTCGGCTATTTACGACAAATCTAACCTTGAATGTACGTGCATTGTATCACGAACCCGCCCGCCCAGAAGGCGGCGGGGTGTCTGGCTCTGGCCGTCCGTACCGGATCAGGAGAGGTAGTCGCGCAGGTGTCGGCTGCGGGTTGGGTGCCGCAGCTTGCGAAGCGCCTTGGCCTCGATCTGGCGGATGCGTTCGCGGGTCACATTGAAGTACTTGCCCACTTCTTCCAGCGTGTGGTCCCGGCCGTCCACCAGGCCGAAGCGCATCTCGAGCACCTGCCGCTCCCGCTCGGTGAGAACAGACAGCGCGTTCTGGACCTGCTCTTTGAGAAGTTCGCGCGCCGCCGCGTCCACCGGCTCCGGCATGGTCTCGTCTTCGATGAAATCTCCCAGCTGGCTGGATTCCTCGGCGCCCACCGGGGTCTCCAGCGACATCGGTTCCTGCGCCAGGCGGATGATCCGGCGGACTTTCGCCGCCGCCCGCCGCCACTTGCGCTCCAGCACCGGGTCGACCGGGCCCTCCTCGGCCAACGCCTTGAGGATGGCGCTCACCTCTCCAGGCTCGAGCAGCTCCATCTCCAGCGCCAGCTCCTCCGACGTCGGCTCGCGCCCCAGATCCTGCAGCAACCGGCGCTGGATGCGCATCAGGCGGTTGATGGTCTCGACCATGTGGACGGGGATGCGGATCGTGCGCGCCTGGTCGGCGATGGCCCGGCTGATGGCCTGCCGGATCCACCAGGTGGCGTAGGTGCTGAACTTGTAGCCTTTGGCGGCGTCGAATTTCTCCACCGCCCTCAGCAGGCCGATATTCCCCTCTTGGATCAGGTCCAGGAAGGCGATGCCCCGCCCCATGTACCGTTTGGCGACGCTGACGACCAGGCGCAGGTTGGCGCGGATCAAAGCCGCCTGGGCCTCGTCCGCCCGCAGCATCACCATGCGTATGTCGCCGCGCAGCCCGTCGGCGTCGGGCAGCCAGCGCTGGAAGGTGCGCCGCACCGGCAGCCCCTTCTCGCGCGCCAGACGCTCCGACAGCTTGGCCTGTGCCTCGAGGGGCATCAGGTAGATGGAAACGAAGACGCTGACCGCATTGCGCGCCACCAACTCCCAGGTCGGGTCCGATCCCCATACCCCGTTGTCCAGCCAGGCGCGCAGGTAGGAAGGCACCTCGCCCTGCCAGGTATGGCGAAGCTGGCGGGCCTCCTCCACGATCAGTTGCAGGTCGGGTTTGGGCTGTTTCAGCCGGCGGGCGTCTTCCAGGACGCGCTTCCAGGCGGTGCGGACCTCGTCGAACAGCACCAGCAGGACGGCGGCGGCGGTCTCGTTGCTGCGAGGCAGGCCGGCACTGCGCCCGGCCAGCAGTGCTTCCAGACGGCGAGCCGCTTCCATGCGCACCGTCAGCCACAGCTCGTGATCCGGCTCGAGCAGGTCGACCCGGCCGATCTCCTTCAGGTACAGGCGGACGGGGTCGTCCGCCATTTCCACGCCGGAAGGGACTTCCTCGGGGCCGATCGCCTCGGGCTCTTCAGCGAGCTCCAGGCCTCCCTCGAAGTCGGGTTCGACTTCCATGACCTCGCCGTCGATGACATCGACGGAATCGGTCTCGGCCTCGTCCCTCACCTCGGAATCGGGGCTCTGCGCACCTGGCTGTGGATCGTCTTCCATGATTCTGCGCTTGACCATCCCGTCAGCCATATCTCTGATCCGGATCAATGCGGGCTCCCGCCCGGCGCCTGGCCAACCCCCGGTCCAGGCGATCCCAGTCCTTCGTCAGCCGCAGGACCTCGTTCTGAAGGTCGTGCGTTTCCTCGGCGCCGTCTTCCTGGGCGGCCAGGAGCTGGAATTGGATCTCCGCCCGGGAGGCCGCCAGCGCCCGCATGCGTAGTCGCAAGAAACCTGCCAGGGCCTCCTCCGCTACCCGGGGGACTTCGAGTTGGATTTCGCCCGCCTCCGTCTGCAGCGCCTCCGCTTGAGCGAGCAACGCCGGTTCCAAATGCGATCGCCAGTGCTGGGCAGGCTCCAACTCATCCTGCGCCAGGCTGGTGCGAATCCCGTGAAAGATAACCTGCCGCTCGGTTCCTGTAAAGTCCCCCCCCGAAAGCCTCTCCAGACCCAGGCCCTGCAGCTCCCGATCGACGCGGTACAAGAGCTCCGGGTCTCGCAGGAGCAGCCCGAGGCAGAATCGTTCGAGACCGCCCGTGTCGGCCGCAGCCGCGCGCTCGGGGATCCCCTCCTCGGCCGGCTCCGTCTGCGTCCCACGCGTCGGCCGCCGGGCCGGTCGTGGACGCCAGGACTGCAGTGCCCGCTCGTCAACTTTCAGGCGTCGGGCCAAATGCTGGCGGTAGCCCTCACGCTCGACCGGATTGGCCACATCCTCGATCAGCGGCAGGACCTGTTGAGCGATCTCAGCCTTGACCTTCGGATCGTCCACGTTGCGGCCGCGTGCCAGGACCTCGAGGACGTACAGCACCACCGGCTGCGCACCGGCCAGGATGGCTGCCCATCCTTCCCGATCCTCGCCGACCACTTCATCAGGATCCTTCCCCGGAGGCAGCGTGACCACCCGAATGTCGGCATCCAGGCGCCCTTCGTGGCGTACCAATCCGCGGGCGTCGAAAACCGGGTCGGCCTGGCGATCCAGCGCTTCCCGGGCGATGGTCAGGCCGCGCAAGGTTGCCTGATCACCGGCCAGGTCGGGATCAAGCGAAAGCACCATGCGCCGGCTGAAACGCTTCAGCAGCCGCAGCTGGTCTTCCGACAACGCGGTGCCCATGGGCGAAACGACGTTGGCGTAGCCGGCCTGATGCAGCGCCAGGACGTCCAGGTAGCCCTCGACGATGACTGCCTGGTCGGCCGCACGGATGGCCTTGCGCGCCCTGTCCAGTCCGTAGAGCAGTCTTCCTTTATCGAACAGGGCCGTCTGCGGCGAGTTCAAGAACTTGGGCACATCCTGTGGATCGACGATCCGCGCCCCGAAGCCGGCCATGCGGCCGCGATCATCCCGAATGGGGAACTGGATGCGATTGCGGAAGCGGTCGTGCAGCCCGCCCGACTCCCGTTCGCTGGCCATGCCGGCCTCGAGGATCTCCTGCTGCGTGAAGCCTTTCCCCGTCAGGTATTCGAGCGCCGTGCTCCATCCCGGCGGGGCAAAGCCGATCTCGAAAGCCTCCAGGGTCGCCTCGTTCAACCCGCGCCCGTGCAAGTAGGCGGCAACCTCGCGCCCGGGGGGCGTTTCCAGCAGGTGGTGCCGGTAGAGGAGGACCGCAGCTTCCAGCACCTGTCGCAGGCGCTCATGGGCTTCCTCGGCCGCATCCATCGCCGGCGTGCGCGGCTTGAGCTCGACGCCGGCGCGCGTCGCCAGCTGGCGCAGCGCCTCAGGGAAATCCCAGCCTTCCTTCTTCATCACAAAACGGAAGATGTCGCCGCCCTCATTGCAGGCGCCGAAGCAGCGCCAGTTGCTGCTTTCGGGGAAGACGACGAAGGCCGGCGTGCGGCTGTTGGGATGGAATGGGCAGAAGCCGACGTAGTTCTTGCCGGAACGGCGCAGCTTGACCGTTTCGCCGACCAGCTCGACGATGTCAATCCGCTGCTTGATCTCGTCGACGACGTCCATGGCCGGCTCGCGCGCTGACTTCCGAAGTCCCCGGGACCTCGGAAGTCGGCCGCTAGAATCCCTCCAGTTTGGAGAGGTCCACCACACCGTCTGCCAGCGCCGCCAGGCGCTGCAGCAGGCCCAGCCGGTTCTCCCGCGTAGAAGCCTCCTCCGCCATGACCAACACCTCCTCGAAGAAGCGGGAGATGGCGGGGATCATGGGCTGGACCGCATTCAGGAAGTCGTCCACCGATCCCGGCCGGCGCGGCGCGCCCTCCGCCTGCTGCAGCGCGCCGAACAGGTCCTGCTCGGCCGGTTCGACCAGTCGGGCGGCGTCGACCGGGTAGACCCGGTCCTGGTCGCGAGTGATGCGTACACAGCGGGCGTAGGCCTGCAGCGTCGGCGCCCAATCGGGCCGCCGCACCCACGTCTCGATCTGGTCGACCGCTTGCGCCGCACCGGCTGGATCGTTGCCTTGCGCCGCCAGAACACCCTCGACGAGGTCGTAGCGATGATCCGCTTCCAGGAGGACGCGCAGGCGGCCAAGGATGAAGGTCAGGCACTCGTCGAGCGTGCCGTCGGAGACCTTTACCGGCAGCCCGGAGGCGGCCTGCCCCAGGCCCTGCTTGAGGTCGTAACGCCGACCGGCATCCATCAACGCCTGCGCTAGGCCCACGGCCGTGCGGCGCAAGGCAAACGGGTCTTTGGCGCCGCTGGGTTTCATCCCCACTGCAAATAGGCCCATCAGGCTGTCCAGCCGGTCGGCCACCCCAACCGCCAGCCCGGGGAGCGTGGCCGGGAGCCGGTCGCCGGCGAAGCGCGGCAGGTGGTGCTCGAGAATCGCCTCGGCCACCTCGGCCGGCTCACCCGCGCGCAGAGCATACTCGCGGCCCATCTCGCCCTGGAGCGAGGTCATTTCGACCACCATTTGAGTGGCCAGATCCGCCTTGGCGAGATGCGCGGCGCGCAGGGCGATGCCGCGTTGCTGCGCATCCAGTCCCAGCGCCTCGGACACGGGGACGACCAGACGTTCAAGCCTGTTGACCTTGTCGAGCATCGAACCGAGCTTGGTCTGGAACGTCAACGTCGCCAGCCGCGGCAGGAAATCCTCCAGCTTCTTCTCCGCATCCCTGCGGATGAAGTAGGCCGCATCGGCAAAGCGCGCCCGCACGACCTGTTCATTCCCGTGCGTGACGCTGGCCAGCCCCTGGCTGCCCCCGTTGCGCACGGCAATGAAGTACGGCAGAAGCATCCCTTCGCGCTCGACAGGGAAGTAGCGCTGGTGCTTCTTCATCACCGCGATCAAGACCTGGCGCGGCAATTCGAGGAAGGCCTGGTCGAATTCCCCTAGCAGCGCGGTGGGTGCCTCAACCAGATTCTTCACCTCGTCCAGGAGGTCGGCCGGGTCGGGGATGCTCCCCGAGACGCTCGCCGCCAGCTTGTGAACCTGCCCCTCGATTTGGTCGCGGCGCTTGGCCGGATCCAGGATGATCCCCTGTGCGTCCAGCTGCTTCAGGTACTCGCCGCGGTCTCGCACCGCGAAACCCTCCGGCTGAACGAAACGCATGCCGCGTGTCCAGCGTCCGGAGGTCAGCCCGGCAAACTCGCAGGGTACGACATGCTCGCCATGCAGGCCCAGGACCCAGCGCACCGGGCGCGAGAACAATGTTCCGCTGTCATTCCAGCGCATCGACCTATCGAAGGTCAGCCGGCCAAGGATGGCGGGGACCATCCCACCCAGCACCTGGTCGGCGCTCTGCCCCGCCTCGTGGACCTCGGCAACCACGTAGCGACCGCCGTCGAGCTCGCGCAGCTGCAGCGCCTCGATCGCAATGCCTTTGCTGCGCGCGAACCCGTGGGCGGCCGGTGTCGGCTGGCCCTGGGCGTCGAAGGCGCGGTCCGCCGGCGGGCCCTTGACGATCGACACTCGTTCAGGCTGCCGGGCAGCCAGCGACTCTACCAGCACGACCAGGCGGCGGGGGGTGCCGACGACGCGGACATCTTCGGCCCCAGCCAGGCCGGCTTCGACCAGTTCAGTCTTGAACGCGCCGGCCAAGAAATCGATCGCCCGATCGAGGTCGGCGGCAGGCAATTCCTCGGTGCCGATTTCGAGGACGAATGGCGCCGGCCCCGAGGGCCCCAGGGGCCCCTCCTCTTCGGGCTTGCTGGCCGCCTGCGGCCTGCCCCAGCGGCCGCGCCAGGGGAAACCCAGCTCCTGGCGTTGAGCGATATAGGCCTCGGCAGTGCGGCGCGACAGGTCACGCATGCGGCCAAACAGCGCCGCCCGTTCGGTGACGCCGATGGCTCCCCGCGCATCCAGCAGGTTGAAGGTATGCGAGCATTTCAAGACACAATCGTGGGCCGGAAGGACCAGGCCGGCCTCGAGGGCAGAGCGGCCCTCGGCAGCATACTCTTCGAAGAGGGTGCGCAGCCGCTCGACATCGGCCGTCTCGAAGTTGTAGCGGCTGTGTTCGCGCTCACCCTGCAGCTGGAGATCACCATAGGTCAGATGATCGTCCCAGCGCAGATCGACGAACGTGGGGGCGTCCTGGAGCACCATCAGAATGCGCTCCAGTCCGTAGGTGATCTCGACCGATACCGGGTCGACCGGCATGCCGCCGGCCTGCTGGAAGTAGGTGTACTGGCTGATCTCCTGTCCATCCAGCCAGACTTCCCAGCCCAGGCCCCAGGCGCCGAGCGCCGGCGCCTCCCAGTTGTCCTCCACGAAGCGGATGTCGTGCTCGGCCGGATCGACGCCCAGCGCGATCAGCGAGCGCAAGTAGCGTTCCTGCGGATCGCCCGGATCCGGCTTGAGGATGACCTGGAACTGGTAGTAGTGCTGCCAGCGGTTGGGGTTTTCCCCATAGCGTCCGTCGGCGGGGCGAATCGACGGCTCGACGTATGCGACCCAGAACGGCTCCGGGCCGAGGACTCGCAGCGCAGTGGCCGGGTTCATCGTCCCCGCCCCGACCTCCGTATGGTAGGGCTGCCAGAGGACACAGCCCTGCTCGGCCCAGTAGGTCTGCAGGGCCAAGATGACATTCTGGAAACTGGGCGAAGGCATGTTGGGCAAAGGGCTTCCTCGGGTCGGCGAGGCGGTCATGCTTCCGGGGTCGCCTCAATCGGGATCGTGGCGGGCAGCAGGGCGCGGACACGCTGGATGAACTCGGGGGTGTGCAGGCGCCGCTCGAGCACGAAGGTCAAGTAGCCTTCCATCAGCGTCTCAAGCTCGCGCTGAACGGCGGCACCCAGCTTGAGGCCGACGACCGCCTCGAAGGTATTGCGCTGAAAGTGGCGCAGGACCTTCAGGCCACCCAGCGACAGACGCCGCACGGCGCGCTGCTGCGCCCCGCAATTCGGGCACAGCACGCCGCCCGCCTCGAAGGAGAAGTACTGGTCCTCCGGCCGCGTCTCCGCCGCGCAGCTGCGGCATCCGAAAAGCTGCGGCTGGAATCCGGCCAGGTCGAGCAGGCGCACTTCGAAGAAGCGCGTCACCAGCCCCGGGTCGCTGCCCTGATCGAGCCGGGCGAGCGTATCCACCAGCAGGCGGTAGAGCGGCCGGTTCTCCTCCTCAGCGACTGCGAAGCAGTCCAACAGCTCGACGGCATAGGCGGCGTGCGCCAGGCGGTTGAGATCGGTCTGCAGCGTGGGAAACGTGTCGGCCGACTCGGCTTGCGTGACGATATCCAGCTCTCGGCCGCGCGCCAGCAGCAGCTGGGCACGTGTGAACAGCTCCAGGTGACCGGCCTTGCGGGAGCGCGGCCGGCGCACCCCTTTGGCGACCACGCGTAGCTTGCCGTAGTGCGGCGTCAGGATCGTCATCAACCGGTCGGCTTCCCCCAGCTCATGCCGGCGCAAGACCACGGCCTCGGTCCGATAGGCGCGCTCGCGCGGGCTCATGCGGGCATTATACTCCACGGGGTTTGCGCGCCCACTTGCGCAGCGCGGCCTGTGGTAACCTCAATGCATCAGCCGGATAGCCATCCTGCACGGGGTCCAGCCGAGGTGCCTATGCCATCGCACGACATCGCCTTGATCGGATTGGGAGTCATGGGCCAGAACCTGGTCCTGAACATGGACCGGCACGGGTTCGCGGTCGCGGTCTACAACCGGACGCGCAGCGTCACGGAGCAGTTCATGGCCGAACGGGCTGCGGGCACGGCGGTCATTGGCTGCTTTGAGCCGGCTGAACTGGCCGCGGCCCTCAAGCCGCCGCGCCGCATCCTGCTCATGGTCAAGGCCGGCGGACCGGTCGACGCGGTCATCCAGCAGCTCCGTCCGCACCTCCAGCCCGGCGACGTCCTCATCGACGGGGGCAACTCGCACTTCGCCGATACGGCCCGCCGATCGAAGGATCTGGAAGCGGACGGCCTGCGCTATCTGGGCGTGGGCATCTCCGGCGGGGAAGAGGGCGCTCTGTACGGGCCGAGCATCATGCCGGGGGGTCCGCCGGCGGCGTATGAAACGGTCCGGCCGATCTTCGAGGCCATCGCCGCGCGCGCCGACGACGGCGCGCCATGCGTGGCCTACCTGGGCCCCCTCGGCGCCGGGCACTACGTCAAGATGGTTCACAACGGCATCGAATACGCCGTCATGCAACTGATCGCCGAGATCTACGACCTGCTGCGCAGAGGACTGGGCACGTCGGCCGAGGCGCTGGCGCGCACCTTTGCAGAGTGGAACCGCGGCGAACTGGCCTCCTACCTGATGGAAATCACCGCTGCGGTCCTGCGCCGGCAGGACCCGCTGACCGGACAGCCCATCACCGAAGTCATCCTGGATTCGGCCGAGCAGAAAGGCACCGGCCGCTGGACCGTTCAGGAGGCGCTCGAGATGGGGGTCCCTATCCCGACCATCAGCGCGGCGGTGGAAGCGCGCGGGCTGTCGGCGCTCAAGACTCAACGCCTGGCCGCCT
>DAIRVC010000066.1:0-13078 GCA_036803025.1 Anaerolineales bacterium | reverse complement strand
CTTGCGCTCGAGAAGCAGGCTGAAGACCAGCCGGGTGAGCGGCGGGAGATAATCCTTGATGCGGGCGACGATGACATGCTCGAGGGCGGTCTCCGCCCGGATCTTGCGGATGATCGGGTAGGTCGAACTCAATGTGATGATGACCTTCGACCCGGAGTCGCGCAGCTGGTAGGTGAGTTCGCGGGCAGTGTAGATCGGATTGCAGGGGACCACGATGCCGCCGATTTTGAGCACGGCGAAGTAGGCGATGATGAACTGGGGGCAGTTGGGCAGGTGCACGGCCACCCGGTCGCCTTTCCCCACCCCCAACTTCTGGAGCGCGGCGGCCAGGCGGTCGATCAGGACGCCTTCCTCCCGGTAGGTGATCCTGCGCCCCTTGAAGATCATCGCCGTGTGGCCGGGATGCCGGTCGGCCGTCGCCGCCAACGCTTCAGTCAGGGTGATGCGAGGGTAGTCGATCGTGCGCGGGACTTGTGGGTCGTAGAACTTGAGCCAGGGCCTTGCGCCGGGCATGTCCATCCCCTTTCGCGGCCGGCCCATCGCCCGCAGACGAGGACCGGCGCGGGCACGCAGCTGGCGGCCGTCAGCCGTCAGGCCGAACGCACTCTGCGGCGTGGTTCGACCGGTCAGTTGCCGGGATCACCCGGCGGAGGCGCGGCCGCCGGCGCGCCCTTGCCGAGCTCCTCTTCGCGCAGCGAGCGGCGCAGGATCTTGCCGATCATGCTCTTGGGCAACTCCGTTCGGAATTCGACTTCCGACGGCACTTTGTAGGGCGTCAGGTTCTCGCGGAAGTAGGCCAGGATCTCCTCGGGCGTGGCCGTGACCCCCGCCTTGAGCACCAGGAAGACCTTGATGCGTTCACCCTTGTACGCGTCCGGCACGCCGACGCAGATGCCCTCTTTGACCTTGGGGTGCTGATAGATCAACTCGTCGATCTCGCGCGGAAAGACATTGAAGCCGCCGACGATGATCAGCTCCTTCTTGCGGTCGGTGATATAGAAGTAGCCGTCCTCGTCCATGTAGCCGATATCCCCGGTGAAGAGCCACCCGCCGGACAGCGCCTTGGCAGTCTCCTCCGGGTTGCGGTCGTAGCCCTGCATGACCGTCGGGCTGCGCAGGATGATCTCCCCCAACTGGCCCGGCGCCACATCCGCCCCGTCGTCCAGACTGACGATCTTCACCTCGACATCCGGGAACGGGATGCCGATGCTTCCGATCTTGTGGACTCCGTGATACGGGTTGGCCATGATGGCCGTCACCGCCTCGGTCAGACCGTAGCCTTCGATCATTCGGCCGCCGGTCTTGGCCTCGAAGTCTTCCTTGATCGCCCGAGTCAGCGGCGCGGCGCCGACGAAGATGCCCTTCAAGCTGCTCAAGTCGTAGCGGGCGACGTCGGGCAGATTGCTGAAGGCCACGAACATCGTTGGAACGCCGATGAAGAAAGTCGGCCGGTACTTCTGGATCGCTTTGAGGACCTGGCGGGCATTGAAGCGGGGCACCAGGACGATCTCCGCCCCGGCGTAGACCGGAGCGTTCATGGTCACGCTCATGCCGAGGCCATGGAAGAGCGGCAGGACGGCCAGGATACGGTTCTGCTCCTGACTCAGGTGTCCCCAGGCCGAAATCTGCAAGGCGTTGGCGACGAAGTTGTAGTGCGAAAGCAGGATGCCCTTGGCCACGCCGGTCGTCCCGCCGCTGAAGATCAAGCAGGCGCTGTCTTCGGGAGTGACGTCGACCGCCGCCTCCCCGGCGGCCTTCGTCCCGCGCAAGAGGTCCCTGAATTCGATCACGGCCGAGGTGTCCAGGCCGCGCACTTGCCGCCATTCCTGGATCGCCATGGCCAAGCTCAGCGGGGCCGGCAGGCTATCGGCCAGCCGGACTCGGATGACGTGCTTCAAGCGCGTCTTGTCCCTGATCGCCAGGACCTTGCCGAGGAAGAGCGGGACCGTCAGGATGGCAGCCGCGCCCGACTCGTTGAGCAGGAAGATCAACTCCCGCTCGGTCGCCAGAGGGTTCAGCGGAACGATGACCGCGCCGGTCTTGAGGATCCCGTAGTAGGCGATCACAAACGCCGGGCAGTTGGGCAGCAGCAGGGCGACGCGGTCGCCCTTGTTGATGCCCAGGGCGCGCAACCCAGCCGCAAGCCGGTCGACGCGTTCGGCGGTATCGGCATAGGTCACGCGCCGCCCGAAGAAGTTCAGGCACGGGCGGTCGGGATGCCTCCCGGCCGTGTCGTCCAAGAAACGGAAGACGGGGATGCGCGGATAGGTCAAGCGCGGCGGCACCCCGGCATCGTAGTGCTTGAGCCAAAGATGGTCGGCCGGCGCCCCGCCGGCCTTGTGCTCGGAAGGCTCCGACATGGTCACTTCTCTTGGACATCCTGCCGGGGAGGTCCCCCGATGATGCGCGCCTGCCGCGCGGCCTCATCCCCATACCATGCCGAAACCACGCCCACCCCGATTCTCGCGCCGATCAACCGGTCGCGTGTGGCAGGCGGGAATTCGCGCGGCCACCCTCAACCGGTGCCGGTCAGAGAGTGGACAAGTCCTGCCTCGCCCCACCCTCAGGCGGGCTCGCCGGCAGCGACAGGAGCACCTCCTGCGAGATCTCCTCAACCGATTTGCCTGTCACATCCACCGTCCGCCAGCCCCGCTCTCGAGCGAGATCCTGCGCGAAACGCATCTCCCTGCGGATGGCCTCCAACGAAGCGTACGGCTCAGGAGGCAGCCCGAGGTAGTCCGCCCGGGCCCGGCGCAACTCGAGCAGCCGTCCGGGGCTCATGACCAGGCAGCACACTCGGCCGGAGGGGATCGACAACAGCGGCGCCACCGGTGGAGCGCCCAGGATAAGTGGGACGTTGGCGCAGAACCAGCCGCGATAGGCGAGGTAGAGCGTCGTTGGCGTCTTCATCGTGCGCGAGACGCCCGCCAGGACCACCTCGGCCTGTTCGAGCTCTTCAGCCTGCTGGCCGTCATCATGCCGGAAGGCGAACTCGACCGCTTCGATCTGGCGCGCCTGAGCCTCCACCAGCTGCTGGAACAGGCCAGGCTTCTCCTGGGGCGTCAGCCGCAGGTGCGTCGCCAGCCGGTCCAGCACGGGTCCCATCAGGTCCATCGCATCCACGCCCAGGGCGCGGGCCTCGGCCAGCATGACTCGCCGCAGCTCGTCCTCGACCAGCGTGTGCAGGACCAGGGAATCCTTGCCGGCAGCCTCGAGCAGGACCTGGCGGATTCGAGCGGGCGAGAGAATGCCCCCGCGCCGGACGATGGTCGCCGGGGCGCCTTCGAATTGGATCAGCGCCGAGCGCACGACTCGCTCCGCCGTTTCCCCCGTGGCGTCTGAAACGACGTAGATGGTCAGCATCAGCCTTGCCTGCCATGCCCCGGCGCGTGTGCCCGGAGCCCCTCGGATCGGCCCTCACCCGATGCGCAGGACCTTCGCCCCTCGCCCGCCGCCGCGCTTGAGATCGCACAGCGCCTGGTTGGCCTGCTCCAGATCGTACACCTGTACTTGCGGGCGAATCGGAATCTGGGCCGCCAGCGCCAGGAACTCGGCCACGTCGCTCCGGGCGACGTTGGCCACGCTCTTGATCTCCTTTTCCATCCACAAGTGCGCGGGATAGTCGAGGCGCGACAACTCCGACCGATCGGCCTCCTCCTTACGGATCGCGTTGATCACCAGCCGCCCACCCGGCTCAAGGTTAGCCAACGCTTCGACGACCGGCTTCCAGGCCGGTGTGGTGTCGATCACCGCCCGCAGCGTCATTGGGGCGCGCTCGGTCGTTTCGCCCGCCCAGGCCGCCCCCAATTCACGTGCGAAGGCGCGTTCCCCCTCGCCCCTGGCAAAAACGTGAATGGGAGAGTTCGGATACAGATGCCGCGCCAGGGAGAGCACCAGGTGGCCGGAGGCGCCGAAGCCGGTCAGCCCCAGCGGCTCGCCGTCGCGCTACCCCGTCAGGCGCAGCGACCGGTATCCGATGGCGCCGGCGCACAGGAGAGGCGCCGCCTCGAGATCGTCAAAGGCATCCGGTATCCGGTGGGCGAACCCTTCGCCGACGGTCATGTACTGGGCATATCCGCCGTCCACGTCGCGCCCGGTAGCCCGGAACTCCGAGCAGAGATTCTCGCACCCCGCGCGGCAGAAGCGGCACGAGCCGCAGGCGGCGAAGATCCAAGCGACGCCGACACGGTCGCCGACCCTGAGCTCGCGCACCTCCTGGCCGAGGCGCTCGACCCGCCCGACCGCCTGGTGCCCCGGCACCACTGGCAGGCGCGCCGGCGGCGTGCGCCCCTCGATCTCATCGATCTCCGTGTGGCACACGGCGCAGGCGCGCAAGCGGACCAGGACTTGCGCAGGAGCGGGGACCGGCGTCGGGACCTCCGACGCCCGCAACGGCTCAGGCGCATCTTCCAGCGCACCCAACCGATGAAGGACCATGGCCTTCATGCCGTTCGGACCTCCGCCGGTTCGGCGATCGTACACTGCACGACACAGGCCTCCCGCTCAGCGAGCGTAGACGGCCTGGAAGGCCGGATCCTTTCGAACAGAGCTGAAATCAGGATCTTCCTTCGACCACTCGGTCAGGCCCGGATTGAGCTCCAGCGCCCTGCGCAAGTCGGCGATCGCCGGCTCCTTTTGCCCGGCCAGGGCGTAGGCGCAGGCGCGGTTGTAGATGGTCACCCCTTGCCAGGCCGGATCGTCATCGAGCCCGAGCAGCTGATCCGCCCCCTCGATCTGCAGCTCGAAGCTCTCACGCTTGCGGCCCACCTCGCCCAGGAGCTGCGCGTAGTGCGTAAGCGGGTGAACCACCAGGTTGCCCGCGATCCGCCGCCAGAGCGTCTGGCCCTCCAGCCAGGGAAAGCGCTTGGGGTCGGTCAGATCCTTCTCGGAGTGCACGCTGACCAATCGGCGTAGGTCGTCGCGAGTCGAACGAGCGAACGCTTCCAGCTCCGTCCAGGACAGGTCACGATAGGCATTGAAGATGAAGGTGTTCGCCGGCTGGACCTCTTCCATGGTTCGGAAGACCGACTCCGGCTCCCGCGCCTGGAACATCTGGATCATCGTCTGCCGCCAGGCGACCACATGACTGAGGATATCCTTGGGCGACCAGTGGTCGACCTCTCCGCGCCGCGCCCGCTCCTCGGCCGACAAGCTCTCGATCAGGCGATTTTCCACCGCCTCGATCCAGTCCATGACCTGCAGCAGCTTCTCTTTGACCTTCATGTCACCTCCCTGCGGAGACTGCGCCTCGACCGATGCCCTGCGGTGGAGGCTCATCCCCGCCGAACCTCCTCTCAGCCGGCCTCAGCGGATGCGATAGCGTAGGATCAGGCGACTCTTCGATGGCCGATCGACTTGCTTGAATCCCGCCGCTAGAAGGTCCCGGGCGATCCCCATGTAACTGGTGCCCGGCGCCATCGTTCCCGGCCTGGGCGCGGCTGGATAGGCCTCGACGATGCGCCCACCCTGCGCGCGCACGTACTCGACCGCAGCCCGAATCATCGCCGCGCTGAGGCCCCTGCCACGCTGCGCCCGCGCGATGTAGAAGCAGACGATCGACCAGACGGGCTGGTCGTCGATCGGTTTGAGGACCGGCGAACGCAGTAACGAGGCGAACTGCTCACGCGGTGCAACCGAGCACCAGGCGACCGGCTGCCCGTCCAGGTACCCCAGGATCCCCGGCACCTCGCCCGAGTGCACGACGGCGCGCATCGCCCGCCGGTTGCCCGCGCCCTGCTGTTTCGAGAACTCCGAACGCGTGATGCGCCACCACATACACCAACAGCCGCCGTAGGCGCCGTGCGGCCCGAAGAGGCGCTCGAAGTCCTTCCAACACTCCGGCGTGAGCGGCCGAATCTCCAGCTTTGGGACCGCAAGTTTCCCGGTCACGAATCCCGCCCGGCGCGCCCTACGTCCGCCAACTCCGCACTACTCCGCCGCCTGTAATCGGACCTTCTCGCCATCAGGAACGCTGCGGAAAACTGTGGCATCCCCCACGATGCGTCCGAGCGGGTTGACCGGGCTGGCGGCGCGCGGTTTGTCGCCGCGGCTCGCCGGCGTCCGCCCGAAGAAGATGCAGAAGGCGGCGCCTGGCGGCCAGTAGCCCAGCTCTCCGACCTCGACCTCCGCCCGCGCCTCCGGGGCTCCCTCCTGCTCGACCGGGATCTCGAAGTAGATCTCGTCGCCCCATGTGTTGGCCCGGCCCTCGATCGGCAGCGCCCGCCAGATCGCCTCGGCCGTCGGGCTGTCGTTCAGCTCGGCCTCAGCCCGGATCTTCCCGGCGGTAATGGTGATCTTCCTCATCGGCTACCTCTCTGCGGATGGCGTCTGGTCCGCGATTTTACTCGCGCCGGCGCGCGGCGGCCGGCTTCCGGCGATCTCTCGCAATGACTTGCGGTAGTGGGCCAGGCAGGCGACCTCCTGGTAGGCGAGGGCCTGATGCACCTGCCGCCCGACCGAATTCTCGAACTCGGCGTCCGAAGCCATCTCCTTGCAGCCGCGCGAGACCGCCCAGGCCTCGGCCTTCTTCGCTAACGCCGAGCCGATGCCCTTCCGGCGATGACGGTCCTCGACAAACCAGCCCTCGATGTAGCCGATCGGTCCGGGCTGGCAGCCTTCAGCCCGCAGCCGGATGCTGGTCTCGATGAAACCGTGCAGTTTGCCTTCGCGGCCGACCGCCACAAACACCGCATTGAACTCGGCGTCCGAGAGGAGATCGACCATCTCCCGGCGCTGATCGGCAGCCGAAAGCTCCGGCCAGAGCAGTGCCCGCAAGCGCTGCCACTCGGCCAGCTGGTCCCTTTTCAGAGGCGCTATGCGCATCCGGCTGTGCTCCTTCCGCTTGCCACGAGGGCGGACCTCATTCGGCGTCGCCGGGAGTGAGTCCGGGCTTGGCGGCGGAATCTTTCGGCCCGTTCTCGCATGTGCAGACGGCGCTCTTCCCCTCGGGGGTGCCGTCGACTTCGGCCGAGGCAAGCTCGGACAATGTAACCTTGCACAACCGCACGTCCAGGAGCGCAGCCAGGGCCGGCTCAAGGTTGTCCACATCCGGGAAACGGCCGTGCATCAGCACGATATCACCCGGCTGCGTCCTTCCGACGCGCTCCATCGCTGCAGCCCGGCCGCCTCCCCAATCGGCCGACCACATCGCCAGCGTCAGCGCCTCATCCTGACAGAACTCCTGAAAGGTGTAGCGACAGTCGCCGTACGGCGGCCGGGCGAAGTGCACCGGCGGGGCCTCGCCGACCACGCCGGCCAGGATCTCCCGCCAGCATTCGAGGTCAGCCGACAGTCCGCTGACGGACGTGTCCCCAAGCGGTTGGTGGTAGCAGGTGTGATAGCCGAACTCGTGCCCCTGCTCGTAGAGGCTCGGCCAGAGCTGAGGGTCGCGCCGCGCGGTGTTGATCAACGCCTGTCCGGTAGGGAAGAAGGTCAGCCGCGTCTCTGCATGGGCACGCAAGATTTCCAGCAGCCTGTGCATCGCTCCCAGGCTGTAGCAGTCGTCAATGGTCACAGCCAGCAGCGGCATCGTTCGCGATCCGTGCCAGAGGATCGGCAGCGTATCCGGCCTCTGCTGATGGAAGTCCGCTCCACGCAAGAACAGCGGCGCCAGCGCCGCCGCGCCCGCCTTGAGGAAGCCGCGCCGGCTAAGAGATTCGCCGCACCTCGCCTCGGCGCTCACTGAGCGGCCGCAATCGCTCGGGTTGCCTGGCGCCATCAGAATCTCTTGGCCGCCTCGGCCAGCGAGGCCTGAACCGCCGGGGAGGCCCAACTCTCCAGGAAGTCGTTTTCCTTCTCCGCCAGCCGTGAACGGATCTCAGCCTCTATGCCTTCGGTACGGTCGCGCTTGATCTTGGCGAACACACCCCCGGGGGCGCGGCCCAGCTCACGTGCCTTGGCGCCGGCTTGATGGCGAAGCTCGTCGCTTGGCATCGTTCGATCCACGAGACCCATCCGCAGGAGATCCTGCGCCTCATAGAACTGCCCTCCGTCGACGATCTCGCGCGCCAGGCGCGCGCCGAGCAGATGGCGCAGGATGCAGTCTGCGACGTAGGGGACCGGGACGCCGAGGTGAATCTCATTCAGGCCCATCCGCCGGCGGCCGTCCGCCAGGAAGCGATAGTCGCAGCACAACGCCAGGATGCAGCCCCCAGCCACGGCATGGCCGTTCAATGCCGCGATGATCGGCTTGGGGAACGTGTACAGAGCCAGGCAGGTCTCTGTGAAATGATGATAGAAGGCCAGGGTCTCCTGCCTTCCCTGGCCGATCAGCTGCGGCAGATTCAACCCGATGGAGAAGAACTTGTCATTTGATCCGGTCAGTACCAGTCCGACCAGGCCGTCATCCCTGCGGACCGCCTCCAGGCCCCGGTCCAGGCCGTCAAGCAGATCTTCGTCGATCGGGTTGGTGACCCCGCTTTGCATGATCAGCCAGCCAAGCTCATCCTGGCGCTCCAACCTCACTGCGTCGATGTCAGGCACCCTTCCGCCTCCCGCCACCCTTGGCTGCCCGCCCGCCGGTTCTCTTTCGACCCCTGCCGCGCGGCCGAGGCTCGAGCATCGTGCCCCGGCAGGAGGAAGCGCCGCAGCGACAGCGGTAGCGCGAGCGCACCTCGGCCGTGTAGGCGCCTTCGAGGCTGAGGTGGTAGTCATAGGTCAGTTCTTCGCCCGCGGCGATATGGCGTGTCGCCTCGATGTAGATGCGTCCGTCATCCAGAACGGCCTCGCAGTTCGGGGCGCAGGAATGGTTGATGAACCGGGCGGCGTTTCCCCCGCGGCCGGCGTCGATCACCGTTCGAGCGTCGACCGAGAAGAGCAGCACATGGCCGGGATCCTGGTCCTGGTGATCCTGACGCGCCTCCGCTTCCTCGAGCGAGATCCGCTCCCCAAGGTACTCGACCACCCGGGCGCCGCGCCGGATGGCTCGCCGTGCAAACACGCCATGGCCATGGATGGCCGACTTGCGGACGATATACGCTGGTTGTGCGCCGCGCCGAGCTGCCGACATGTGAGACTCCCAGAGACCGGGGAACACCGCCAGAACCGCCCCCGGGGCAAGCGCCGATTCTAGCCCCCCTGGAGTCCTTTGGGGAGTCCCGCTTCAGTCCCCATCGCCCTGCGCGGTCGCATCCCGCAGGCTGGAGAGCGCGCGCATAAATGACTCCGGGACAGGCGAGGTCACTCGCAGCTCGCCTCCCCCCGGCCGTGTGAGCCTGAGCTCGCAGGCGTGCAGCATCAGCCGTGGAACGTGCGGCTCCAGGCCGCGCGCGCCGTACATGCGGTCCCCGGCGACTGGGTGGCCGACGGCATACAGGTGGGCGCGGATCTGGTGGCGCCGGCCGGTCTGAGGATGGACCGACAGGAGCGTGAACCCCTCCAGCCGCTCGCGTACTTCATAGAGGGTCAGGCTCGGCTTCCCGCGGCGATCCACGGACACTCTGCCGGACCCGAATTCGCGCAGGGGTCGGTCGATCCGGCCGCGCTCGGACTGGACGGCGCCGCGCACCAATGCCAGATAGTCCTTCTGCACCTGCCGATCCATGAATTGGCGATTCAGCATCTGGTGCGCCGCGGCGCTCTTGGCGAAGAGGACCACCCCGCTGACATCCTTGTCCAGGCGATGGACCACGAGCACGCGCCCCTTCGCTGCCTCGACCTTCTCACGCAAGGACTCTCCGGGAGTCCCGCCCGGGATGGCCGGCATGCCCTCCGGCTTGTCCACGGCCAGGATATCGTCGTCCTCGTAGAGGATTGTCCAGGGGCGCAGGTCGCTCGATTGGGAGCCCTGCAGTGCAGCGGGCATTCGGTCGACCCTCACATCGGGCAGCCGTCCGGGAGCAGCCTCCCCCGCTTCGAACGGATAGCACGGGAGTCGGCCCGAGTATAGCAGTGAGTTGTCCGGCTCCAGTAGCCTCCAGCACGCGGCAGGGATCGGCGGTGCAAAGGATCGGGCCGGCCCAGGTCTGGGCCGGCCCGGATGCCGGTTGGTCGCAATGGCCGGCCCGAACTGGACAGGCCGGACCGTATCGAAGCTCACTCCCAGCGCCAGCGCCAGACCGCGATCGCCAACAGCCCCACCAGCCAGGCGCCCAAGATGGCGAAGTCAAGCCCCATCGGATGCATGGCCGGCGCGCCGACCATCGTCTGGCGCAGCAGGTCGCTCAGATAGGTTAGCGGCATGGCCGCCACCACCGGTCGGAACAAGGCCGGCAGCATGTCGGCCGAGACGATGCTGCCCGAGAGCATCATCATCGGGAAGTTGAGAAGCTGGCCGATGGCCATCGTGCCCTCGGGTGAGCGGCCGATCCCGGCCAGCGCATAACCAAGGCTGACGAAGACCAGCGTCCCCAACAGGACGGACGCAGCGAACGGCAGCCAATCGGCCACGCCAACCTTGAATCCGAAGTAGCCGACCAGCAGGAAGATCGCCGCCTGCAGGAGCCCGACCGTGACACGCCAGGCCACCTCAGCCGTCAGGATCGTGACACGGGTGATGGCGGTCACTTGGAAGCGGCGGAAGATCTTGCCCTCCCGCTGAGCCATGACAGGCTGAGCCGTCCCGAACACCCCCAGCCACAGGAGCGCCACACCCAGCATCCCCGGCAGGTAGAAGTCGATCGCCCGTGCGTGCTCCACCTGTAGCGAGGTCGGGCGCATCTCGAGGAGCTGCGGCGCGCCGGCCAGTCCCAGGTTGGCCTCGCTCAGCAACGTGCGGACCAGGCCGAGGCCGACGCCCGCGGAGGTCGAGTTGGCGGGGTCGTAGAGCACTTCGACCGGAACGCTGAGACCGCTCGCCAGGCGTTCGGACATGTCGGCCGGGAGGATCATGACCGCGTGTACGTCGCCCTGCCGCAGAGAAACCTCCAGGGCCTGGCGGCCGTCCACCTGCAGGTCGTAGGCCTCGTGCGGCAGACCGGCCACAAGGGCCCCGCCCGCCGCTCCGGTGTCCTCGTTCACCACCCCGATGCGCAGCACGAACGCGCTGCTGCCCGAGAACACCAGGCCGAAGAAGACCGCGAAGCCGACCGGAAGCAGAAGGACGAACAAGAGCGTCATGCGGTCGCGCAGGAACTGCCGCGCCTGCGCCAGGTAGAGTGAAGTGACAGCCTTCATGAGCGGATCCTCCGTCCGGTCAGCTTGAGGAAGACGTCCTCCAACGTAGCCTTCCGGATCGTGATATCGTCGAACGCCAGCTGGCCCCGCGAGACCAGATCGAACAGCCCCGCCATGGTCGCCGGCACGTCGGTCGAGAACAGGGCCGTGCCGCCGTTCTGGGCCAGCACCTGGGACACGCCGGCGAGCGACTCCAGATTCGGGCGCGGCCCCGAACCGCGCGCCACGAACTCGATCGCCTGCTCGCGAAAGTGCTTGCGGATCAGCGCCTCGGGCGAATCCATCTCGATGATGCGCCCGTGGTCGATGACCGCCACGCGATCACACAGCTGCTCTGCCTCCTCCATGTAATGCGTCGTCAGCAGAACTGACCGGCCGCGTTGTCGCACGTCGCCGATGACCTCCCACAGCCCCCGGCGGGCCTGCGGATCCAGGCCGGTAGTGGGCTCATCCAGGAAGACAAGTTCCGGATCATTCACCAGAGCCAAGGCGACTGCCAGTCGCTGCTTCTGGCCGCCCGACAGAGCATGGGTCGCCGCGCCGGCCTTGTCGTCCAGGCCGACGGCCTGCAGTACTTGCGCAGCCGGCAGCGCTCGGGGGAACAGGCCCGAGAACAGTGCCACCTGCTCGCGAACGGTCAGTTGTGAGAGGAGACCCGTCGTCTGCAGCTGGACGCCCAGGCGGCTCCGGACCGCTGGGTCCTGCGCGCCGCGCTCACTGCCTAGCAGCTGGAGTCGACCAGAATCGGCGCTGCGCAGCCCCAGCAGGCACTCGACCGTTGTGGTCTTGCCCGCTCCGTTCGGACCGAGCAAGCCGAACACCTCGCCCTGTGCCACCTGGAAGCTGATGCCATCCACCGCCGGCACGCCCCCATAGGTCTTGCGCAGGTCACTGACTTCGATTGCCGCTTCCATGCTTCCTCCTTCTTGCTGCTCTGACTGTACCCCGGGCACGTCGCAGCGACATCGTCCAACGGGACCGCCTCGGCCTCGTCCAATTGGACAGTGTCCATCCGGACAGTACCGTTGAAAGCCGGCGATGCTACAATGTCGACGAGGCCCACTGATGAGTCAACCTGAAGACACTCTGCAGACTCAACTCGAACTTGATGAGCTTCGCGAAGCCCGCCCCTTCTACGCGATCCTCATGTTGGTCCTGGTGCTGGTCTATTGGATGGCGCTGCAAACCGCGCCCAGCTTGCGTGAGCCTCAACGCCTGATCCCTTTCACCGGCCTGCTGATCTTCCACGCCGCCCTGCATTGGTGGAGCCTGCGCCTGCCGGCCCGGCCGCGCTGGACGCTTCCGTACTTCGCCCTTCAGACCATAGTGACCTTCATCATCGGTCTCGTCACCTCCGGCCATGGCGTCGTCCTGGGCCTCTATCTGGCGTTGGCCGGTGAAGCCGTCGGCATGCTCGAGGACTTGCAGCGGTCCATGCCGCTCGTCGCGGCCATCCTTGGGGCGGCGGTCTTGAATTTCGGGGTGACTCTGGGCTGGTCCGCTCTCCCCGGCTGGCTGGCGCTCGTCATCCCGATGTTGTTCTTTGTGATGGTCTACGTGACGATGTTCGGCCGCCAGATGCGCGGGCGCCAGGAGGCGCAGCGGCTGCTGCGCGAGCTCGAGATCGCCCACCGGCAGTTGGGTGAGTACGCCGGCCGAGTCGAGGATCTCACGGTGACGGCCGAGCGTCAGCGTATGGCGCGCGAGCTGCATGACACCCTGGCGCAGGGCCTGGCCGGGCTGATTCTGCAGCTCGAGGCGGCCGACTCGCACCTCGGGCGAGACGAAGGCGAGAAGGCACAGGCTATCGTCCGCCAGGCGATGCTCCGGGCACGATCGACCTTGGCCGATGCACGGCGCGCCATCGGGCAACTGCGGGCCGAGAGCCTCCCGCCGGCTGATCTGGAGCAGGCCGTGCGGCAGGAAGCCGAGCGGTTCAGCGCCGCTACCGGTATCCCTTGCAGCG
>DAIRVC010000065.1:0-13250 GCA_036803025.1 Anaerolineales bacterium | reverse complement strand
GCATTCTGCAGAAGCATTACTTCCTGCCCGCCGAGCATGGAGCGTGGGTGTGGTGGATGGGCCCGTTCCTGGTAGGGGCGTCAGCCGCCCGGCGCGTCTCGCTCGACCTCGGGATCCTGTTCATCGCCGCCCTGTCCGTCTTCCTGCTTCGTCAGCCGACCGCCATCGCCGTCAAGGCGCTCAGTGGAAGGCGCGCACGGGACGATCTGCGCCCGGCGGCGATCTGGGCAGCGGCCTATCTCGCCGTCGCCGCGCTGACCATCGCCGTGCTCCTGGCGCGCGGCCACCACCAACTCGTGTGGCTTGCGGTCCCGGGAGCGCTGGTTTTCGGCTGGCATCTGTGGCTGATCAGCCGCAGGCAGGATCGCGGTCAGATGGGGATCGAGTTGGTCGGTTCGGGCGTCCTGGCTCTCGCGGCGCCGGCCGCGTACTGGGTCTGCAACGGAGCCTCAGCGGCTGATCCGTGGCTGTTGTGGGGATTGACCTGGCTCCAGTCCGCCGCTTCGATCGTCTACGTGTATCAGCGCCTGATGCAGCGGCGCCTCACCGAAATGCCGCCGCCGGGTGAGCGCTGGCGCATGGGGACGCGCACGCTCGTCTACCATGCCTTCAACGTGGTCGTGAGCACGGGATTGACGCTCGCGGGGCAGGTGCCTATGCTCGTACCCGTCGCGTTCACGCTGATGCTGCTTGACGCCGTCGAAGGTACCGCGCACCCGCCCGTGGGCGCTCGCCCGGCGCGGATCGGCGTGCGTCAGCTGGTTGCCAGTATCGTCTTCTTCGCACTCGTGGCTCTGGCGTACGCCGCCTGAGGCTACGCCGCCGCTGCGCATGCCTCCTGCACCGACGCCGATTGTGAATCGTCCACGCCGCGCGTGGGCATATCAGGCGGCCGCGGCCGGATGAGAAGCGCGCACGTCTTCCCAGGCCAGGACGCGCAGCCTGCGCCAATCGGCTGGATCGCGCAAGCGCTCCGCGAAGTCGAGCCAGGCACGCTCCAGACGAGCCCAGCGCTGGCGAGGGACGATCAGCCAGACCTGCGGCATGAGGCCGAGCCGCTGGCCGAGCGCGCGCCCCAAGAGGAGTGTCCGACCCATTTGATAGTGAGCCGCGCACGGCGGAGGCTCGGATTCCGGCGTCGGCCGGGGGCCGAAGTCGATGTTGGCGGAGAAGAACGACTCACCCTCCACCCAATAGCGGCAAGCTGCCTCGAGAACCGCGCCTTCGGGATGGACTTCGGGACACACGCCTCGCCCATATCGGCCGCAGCGTCCCGGGCCGGCCATGTGCTTGGCCTCCACCAGAACCAGGCTGCGTCTCCCGACCAGGAACAGGTCGACCTCCGTCTGCTGGCCCGGTCCGTCCACGGCCGCGAGGGCCTCATCCAGGCGGGGAAGCCGCTCCCCGGAGATGGAATAGCCCCAGAAGTACGGCACCAGATCCTCATCCGACTCGTTCGGCAGAGCAGTTCCCCATAGCGGACGCAGTCCGAGCAGGCTGCGCAGGGAAAGCGTCGGTCGGGCCTGCGAGTAAAGCAGGTTCCACACCAGCGCGTTCTCGGAAGCGGGCCGCTGAAGGTTGTCGATGACGGTCTGCGGCAGAACGCGGAAGACCGCTTCATCGTGTCCGGCCAGGATCGAGCGAGGTAGGGGCCCGGCGGGCCGCCGCGGGCGCCCTTTCGGGGAGGGAATGCGGCCCTTTCGACGCCGTCCAGCGGTCTGGCGGTCGGTCATGCCGGGGCCTGGCTGCGGCGGCTGCGGATTGCCCCCATTGCCCGCAGGAAATCGGAAGCCCCTCCTGGCCCTGCCAAGTTCAGGGCGTAGGCCCGGCGGCCCAGGCTCAAGAGGGCTTGCAAATCGCCCATCGCCTGCGCCCGTTCCAGGACGCCAAAACTGTAGGGCGCACCCGGCACGGGGAGGTCCTCAGTCGGATCGGCGGTCACGATGAGGAAGACCATCCGATCGGGGCCGCCCTTGTGGAGTTGACCGGTGGAGTGAAGGTAGCGCGGGCCAAAGCCGACGGTCGAGGTGATCCCCGCCTCGCGCAGACTGCGGCGGAGCCTGGCGAGGGAATGATCCAACGCACGAGTCGGGGGAAGGTACAGCAGGATTGCCAGCGCCTCGTGGGCTTCGACCCGGCCGGTGATGAGCTGAAAGACCTCTGCCAGGGTCTCGACATCGGCCAGCTCCTTGATCGGAGGGCCGCCCTGCACTGCCAGACCCGGCGCGTTCCACAAGGGCTGGCCTTCGGGGATCGAGCCGCTGCGCGCGAACGTTTTGAGCAGATCCTGCGTGCGCGCCTTGGCCCGCTGCACGTCGGGTTGGTCGAAGGCGTTGACGCCCAGGCAATGACAGGCGACCGCCGTGGCGAACTCCCAACGGTAAAACTCGGCACCCAGGCCGGCGGCGTCTCCCGACGTCTCGAGTGTGATGACCGGGATCCCGGCCTTCACCCAACCCGCCGCGCGGCCGTCCAGAGAGCCGTCGCTGCGGACGTAAACCAGAAGGCGATCGGATCCATACAGGCGGGCAGCCCCGGGCGGTTCTCCGACAATCGGAATGATGCCCTTGCCCTCTTTGCCGCTGCTCTCCGCGAGGAGTTGTTCAGCCCAATCTCCGAAGGGAACAAGGGCCGCATCGGCCAGCAGCGTGACCTTGTCCCGTCCGGCCAGGGTCGCCGCCGCCAGAAGGCCTCCCAGGTGGAGGCCCGGATTCTCGTAGCCGGGCGCGCCTGGTCCGCAGGCTCTCATCATCTGTGCGCCGCCGTGCAAGAGCTCGCCCAGGCGGATCCCCATCAGCGCCGCCGGGAGAAGTCCGAACCCCGACAATGCCGAGTAACGGCCTCCGACTCCCGGCGACGTCGAGATCACAGCGCGGAACCTGCGTTCGAGGGCCATCTTCTCGAGCGGCGTGCCCGGATCGGTCAGTGCGATGAAGTGCCCGCCGGCCCTGTCCCCCACCTTCTCGACCGTCCGCCTCCAGAAGTGCTCGAAGAGCGCCAGCGGCTCTGTAGTCGTGCCAGACTTGCTTGCCACAAGGAAGAGCGTCTTCTGGCAGGGGTTCCGACGCGTGACACGCACAACCGCTTCCGGATCAACGGAGTCGAGAACGGTGAGATTCATCGCCGGCGACTCGCCGGCCAGCACGCGGCTCATCACATCGGAGGCCAGCGACGAGCCTCCCATCCCCAGGAGCACTGCGCCGGTCAGCCCATCGCGGCGCGCCTCGGACGCCAGTGCGGCGAACGACTCGATGGAGGCGGGCATCTCGTCGGGGAGCGTCAGCCAGTCCAGCCGGCTGCGGACTTCGCCAACGCCCGGGCCCCCGGCTGCCCAAAGGCTGGCGTCCCGCTCCCAGATTCGCCGAACGACTTCGCCGGCCTCCAGCCGCGTCCGAGTCTCCCGCGCGGCCGGCAGCAGGCTGCCGAGCTCGCGCTGCGCTCTGACCGCCATCCGCTCCGCCGCCCGCAGCAATCCCTGGTGCGTACGGGCCGATGCGCGCAGCGCGGCGAGTTCGATGGTCTCGGCGACCGAGCTCCAGGAGACACCCAGGCTCTCCAGCCCATCCAACACCGCGCGCGGTGCGGCCAGATCGGACTCCGGCAGCACCTCGACCCGGTTGCCGTCGGCCAGCGCGCCGAGCGCTTCCGCCTCCAGGGCGACCAGATAGCCGCCGGCGGAGTCGGGCGCTCCGGGGCTCAATGGTGCGGGTGAGGGATCCACGCTCAGTCCGCCCAGGAGCGGCAGTTGCGGGCGTGCGCCGTGTTCGACCAGTCGCCGGAACTCGGCACTGCTGCGCACCGCCCGCGCCTGCGCGACGGCCAGACGGCCAAGGGCGCGCCCCGCGCGGCCGGCCAGGGCCGCGGCCCGTGACGCCGCCCCGGGATCGTGCCGGGTCAATTCATCGAGCTGGAGTTGAACGGCCGCGTCCACATCCTCGACATCGAGCGTCACCAGCGAGGCGAGGTGATCGATCGACTGGCCGCGTGCCCGGCGCAGTTCCAGGCCGCGCACATACGCGTCGGCGATCTCGGCGAAGCGCTCAAGGGATCCGACGGCACCGATGTGCAAGTTGAGGCCGTCAGCCGCGGCGGCCTCGGTGATGAGCCCGGCCTCGGCCGAGGCCGGGATCTGCAGCAGGACGTTCGGGCGGTTGACCAACGCCCACACGCGTCGCGCCGCGTCCAGGAGCAGCCCGGCGGGGCCAGTGGGGAGCGGTCGGAGTTCGAAGGAGACGTACCCGGCAGCCCCGCTGGTACGGTCGTAGCGAGGCAGGAGCAGATCGGCGATCGAGCGCACGCGGGCGACGACCAGACGCTCGAGGATCTCCGCCGCCGGGCGGCCGGCTTGCGCCAGCGGGCGCACATCCCGCACGCAGGAGGGCGACAATCCGGCCGGGTGATCCCGATCGAAAGCCAGCGAGGCGATGCCGGCCAGGCGGCCCTCGGCGATCCAGGAGGCCAGCTGGCCGGACTCCAGCATGCTGCAATCTGCCCGGCGCAGCCAGACGCCTGTGGGGGCCGGCGCAGCGCTGCTCACAGGGCCGCCTCTATCCGGACTTCTCCAGCGCGTTGATCTTGGCGAGCCGGCGGACGTGGCGTTCCTCGCCGCTGAAGCGGGCCTGCAAGAACGCACGCACGATCTCCATCGACAGATCCGAACCGACGATGCGTCCGCCGAGGGCGAGGACGTTGGCGTCGTCGTGCTCGACACTCTGGTGTGCGGAATAGGTATCGTGGCACACGCCGGCGCGCACGCCGCGCAGCTTGTTGGCGGCGATCGCCGCGCCGACACCCGAGCCGCATAGGATCACACCGCGCTCGACTTCTCCGCGTTGAATCGCCCGTCCGACCATCTCGGCGTAGTCCGGGTAGTCGACCGGGTCGGTCGAATGCGTGCCCAAATCGATGACCTCGTGCCCGCTCTCGCGGATTGCGCACAGCACGGGTTCGCGCAGCGGGTACCCGGCGTGATCGCAGGCAAAAGCAACCTTCATCGGCTCCGGCCTTTCCGCGCCGCCGGCTTTGGGCGCGCCGGGGCGACCTTGCGCTTCGCCGCACGCGGCCGTCCGGCCGGTGTGCCGACGAGCTTGCGCGCCTGGCGGACGACCGCCTCGGCCGTCAATCCAAAGCGCGTGTACAGCTCCTTGTAGGGCGCTGAGGCTCCGAAGTGGTCGATCCCCATGACGACGCCGCGCTCGCCGACCCAGCGCTCCCAACCCTGCGGTCCGCCGGCCTCGATGGAGATCCGGGCGGTCACCTCGGGCGGCAGGACGGCGCGCCGGTAAGCAGCCGGCTGCGCCGCGAACAGTTCCCACGACGGGAACGACACCACGCGCACCCCGACGCCCTTGGCGGCCAACTGATGCCCCGCCTCCAGAGCGATCTCGACCTCCGATCCGGAGGCCATCAAGATGACCTGGGGCTTGCGCTTGCCAAGGTCCGCCAGGACATACGCGCCTTTCCGCAGATTGCGTGCTGAGGCGTAGATCTTGCGGTCGAGGGTGGGCACGTTCTGGCGCGTCAATGCCAGCGCGGTCGGCGAGGTCGGCCGCTGCAATGCCACCAGCCAGGCCTCGCGCGTCTCATTGGCGTCCGCCGGGCGGATGACCGTCAGATTGGGGATGACCCTCAACGCCGCCAGGTGTTCGATCGGCTGATGGGTCGGTCCGTCCTCTCCCAGGCCGATCGAATCGTGCGTGAAGACGTAGATGACGCGCAGGCCCATCATCGCTGCCAGACGGATCGACGGCCGCATGTAGTCGGCGAAGACCAGGAACGTCCCTCCGTAGGGGATGAGGGCGCCGGAGAGTGCCATACCGCTCAGGGCGGCGGCCATGGCGTGCTCGCGCACGCCGAAGTGGATATTGCGGCCGGCGCGGTCGTCGGCAGTGAACTTGGCGATGTCCTTGATGGCGGTCTGGTTGGACCCGGTCAGGTCCGCCGAGCCGCCCATCAGCTCGGGCAGCAACGGGGCGAGAGCGTTCAGCACTTTGCCCGAGCTGGCGCGCGTGGCCAGGCCCTTGGCGTCGGCCGGGAACTGCGGCACGCCAGCTTCCAAGCCGGCGGGCAGCTTGCCCGCCAGCACGCGCGCCAGCTGCGTCGCCAGCTCGGCATGCTCGCCGCGGTACCGTCGGAGCAACTCATCCCATTCCCGCCGCAGTTTCCCACCGGCCTGGGCCGCCTTCGCGAACGCCTGGCGGGCCTCGTCGGGCACATAGAAGCGCGGCTCGATCGGCCAGCCGAGATTCACCTTGGCGCCGTTCAGTTCCTCGTCGCCGGCCGGCTCGCCATGGGCCGAGGACTTGTCCTGTTTGGTGGGAAGGCCGAACCCGATGTGGGTCCGGCAGACGATCAGCGACGGACGAGGGTCGGCCTTGGCCGCCTTGAGCGCCTGATCGACGGCCGCCACATCGTTGCCGTCCGGGACTGACAGCACCTGCCAGCCGTAGGCTTCGAAGCGCCGGGCGCGATCCTCGGTGAAGGCCAGGTCGGTGCTGCCGTCGATCGTGATGCGGTTGTCGTCGTACAGGTAGATCAGGCGCCCCAGGCGCAAGTGCCCGGCCAGAGAAGCCGCTTCTGAAGCGACTCCCTCCATCAGGTCGCCGTCCGAGACGATGCCGTAGATGAAGTAATCGAACAGGTCCAGGCCGGGTCGGTTGTAGGTCGCGGCGAGGTGCTCGGCCGCGATCGCCATCCCGACGCCGGTTGCGAATCCCTGGCCCAGAGGGCCGGTGGTCGTCTCTACTCCGGGTGTGTGCCCATACTCGGGATGGCCGGGAGTCTGGCTGCCCCACTGGCGGAAGCGCTTGATCTCTTCCAGCGAGAGCTTGAAACCGGCCAGGTGCAGGAGGGAGTAGAGCAGCATCGATCCGTGCCCGGCCGAGAGCACGAACCGGTCGCGGTTCGGCCAGCGGGGATCGCTCGGGTCGAAGCGAAGATGGCGCGTCCACAGCGTGTAGGCCAAGGCTGCCGTTCCCATCGGCAGACCGGGATGGCCTGATTTCGCCTGCTGGACGGCGTCGGCCGAGAGGAACCGGATCGTGTTGATGACGCGTTCGTCGGAAGCCTGATTAGGCATTGCGGGACCTCATGAGGGGATGAAAGTTCAGTGGGTCGACGCGTCCGGCGGCGGGCGCGATCCATGTGCACTGGCGTTCGTGAGTCTGGGACATGCTGGCCCGTGGGCGAGTCGGACAAGGCCGCTCGCGGCCTGCGCCGGCGATGAAGTCGCGGCGTGGGCGGTGAGGGGATGATAACACGAATCGATCGAGGGACGACGCGAACGACGAAGCGACCTGTCTAGGATTCAGATAGACCGGGGAACGTTTCGGCGATCCAGGCCTTCAGGCCGCGCAGGCAGTCTGCGCCGAGTTTGTGGCCGACGTCGCTCTCGCACAGCAAGACGTGCGCGCCGGCGGATCGCAAGCGGTCGGCGTCCGCTCGTGCCCGCGCCACCGGCACAAGCTCATCGGCAGTGCCGTGCCCCCAGAAGACCGGCAGCCGCGCCAGGCAGGTCACGTCACCGGATGGCAGGAACCCGGCCAAGGCGACCACGCCGGCCGGCCGCGAGCGCGGTTGACAGGCAGCGGCAAAGGCTAAAGCGGCGCCCTGGCTGAAACCCACCAGGATCAATCGCGAGCGGTCCAGGCCGCGCGCTTCAAGATCGTCCAGCAGGCCGGACAGGGCGGTCACGGCTTCTTCGAAATCCTCGATCGCCGGCCAGCCGCCCCCTTCCGTGCGGCGCCAGCTGTATCCACCCAGCTCCGCCGGGAACGGCCCGCGCGGCGCGACCATGAGACTGCCAGGGGGCAAGGCGCTTTCCAGGACCCACATCACCCGCTCATCGCCGGTCAGCCCGTGCAGAAGAACAACGGACAGGCGTATGCCCGGCCGTGCGGGCCGGAAACGATACGTCAAGCGGCCGCCTTCGCCGGCGACGTTCAGCGGCTCAGTCATCGCGCCCCCGGCGGGCTACCCACTCCAACACCGCCAACCAAAGCGCGATCAGCCCCACTGGGGCGAGGCCGGCGCCGATGCAGATGGCCGCTGCGCCGGCGGCCTCGCGGCCGAAGATGAACCAGATCAAGCCGCCCCCAACTGCAAACACCAATAGGAGCGCACCCACGATCAGGCGCGCCTGGGTGCTGCGCGCGTAGCTGCGCAGGTCGCGCCCGGACCGAGGTCTCACCTCCCGCCGCCGAAGGCACGTCGCAGCCCGCGCTCGAGCCGACGCCTCGGGCTGAAGAGCTCACGCAGCTGCGGGAGGGCAGCCAGGGTGGCTGCCTCGCCGAGCGCGGCCACTTCGGAAACCCTGACCCCCGCCAGGAGCCCGACGTGCGAGACCGATGGGCGGATGACCACCTCGGGCCGGTCGATCTGAAGGCGCAGCTCGGTCATCGCCCGCGCCGTGATCTCGACCGCTCGCAGCGCGATCGTCAGCACCTCCGCTGGGCGCAGCCGCGCCACCAGGCCGATGAGCGGCAACCCGAGCGACGCCGGTGAACGCGTCTCGGCCCAGTTCTCCGGCGCAGGTGAGAGGGCCACTGCGACGACCGGAGCCGGGTACAGGGCCCGCGCCGCCGCCACCGGCACCGGATCGATCACGCCGCCATCCAGCAGCCGATGCTCCCCGAGGACGTAGGGCGGGAAGACGCCGGGCAGGGCCGTGGTCGCCATCACCGCCGGAAGCACCTTGCCCTTCGTCAGCACCACCTCGGACCCGTCCGCCAGGTTGACGGCGGTCAACGCCAGCGGGATGGTCATGTCGGCGAACTCCCGATCGCCGAGGTGCTGGCGAAGGAAGGCCTCGATCTTGCGCACGCCGATCAGCCCGGGCCCTTCCGGCCGGGAGCGGATCAGCTCAGGCAGCGACCCGGCGGTCGAGTGCTTTTCGATCTCATCCGGGGAGAAGCCCGCCGCGTACACCGCCGCGATCACGCCGCCCATGCTGGTCCCGGAAATCGCCCGAATGCGGAAGCCTTCGCGCTCAAGAACCCGCAGCGCGCCAATGTGCGCGAAGCCGCGCGCGCCTCCGCCCCCCAGTGCGACGGTGATATCCATCTCTACCCCTTCCCTCCAGCGCCGTCCGAATCGAGCAAGCCCGCGATCAGGAGCCTGGCGTCCTCGAGAGGATCTTGCTCGTGCGGAAGCCGGTGATGCGCGTCGACACGCGCCGTCAGGCGGGCGGCGGCCCGCCGCAGATCCTCGGCCAGCCCCGCCGCACTCTCCAGGCGGCGCAGGCGATCATATGCGCTCGCTCCACGCGCTGGCTGCCCCCTGCCCGTCAGGTACGCCCCCGCCGCCAGGCCGGCGGCGCGGCGGGCACACACGCGCGCCCGACCCTCGTTGCCCGCAGTCCGGGCGCTTTCGGCGGCGCGCAGCTCCACTTCGATTTGAATCAGCAGCTCGCGTGCGCGCATGAGGCTGATGCTACCACAGCCGGGCGATGGTAAGATGGCCAAAGGCATCGATGGAGGCAGCGAGGGAGGCGGGCATGCGCTTCAGGGGCAAGGTGGCGTTGGTAACCGGCTCCGGCCGCGGCATTGGCCGGGCGATCGCGCTGGAGCTGGCGCGCCAGGGGGCTGACCTGTTGGTGAACTTCTTCCGCAATCGACAGCCGGCGCAGGAGACCGCCGAGGCGATCCGTGCGATCGGGCGGCAGGCCGAGGTCGTCAGAGCCAACGTGGGCGAACTGGACGGGATCGAAGCGCTCTTCGACGGCCTCAAGCGGGCTTACGGCGGGCTGGACATCCTCGTCTCCAACGCCGCCTCGGGCTACAACCGTCCGGCCATGTTGCAGAAGCCGAAGGGCTGGGAATGGACGATGAACATCAATGCCCGCGCGCTGCTCTTCTGCGCACAGCAGGCCGCCCCCTTAATGCAGGCGCGCGGCGGCGGGGCCATCGTCAGCCTATCCAGCCCCGGGTCGTTCCGCGTGCTGCCGGACTACGTGGTCGTCGGCGCCAGCAAGGCCGCTCTCGAGGCCCTGACGCGCTACCTGGCCATCGAGCTGGCGCCGATGGGGATCGTGGTCAATGCCGTCTCGCCGGGGATCGTGGCTACCGACGCACTGCGCCACTTCGACGCCTCGCGCGACGGGACCGTCCTGGACATGGCGCTGCGCGCGACGCCGGCCGGTCGATTGGTGACGCCCGAAGACGTCGCCCAGGTTGTGGCATTCCTGTGCTCGCCGGAGGCGAGCATGATCCGCGGGCAGACGATCCTGGTTGACGGAGGCTATACCCTGCCGGCGGAGGGCGTGAGTCTCCTCGGTTGACGCGGATCGTCCAAGAAGCGACCTTCTTGGCCAGGCCATCTGCCTCTCAGCGCACTGACGTCCAGGGCGCTGAGGCGACTTGTGCGGCGGTGTCCGGCAGGTAGACTGCATCCTCGCCGGGGGAGAGCACCATGCTACAGGCAGTCCTCCTTAGTCTCGTCGCCGGCCTTTCCACCGGGATTGGCGGCGGCGTCGTTGCACTCCTGCGCCGACTGGACATGCGCACTTATGACTGCCTGCTGGGGTTTGCGGCCGGCGTCATGACCGCGGTTGCGACTCTCGGCCTCATCAGTCAGGCCACCACTTCCGGGTCGATCCTCGTCGTTCTGATGGGTCTGGTGCTAGGAGCCCTTGCCCTGCACGCGCTGGACCGCTTTCTCCCGCACGAGCACGTTCTGCTCATCTCCACGGACCCTCAGGCGTACCGGCGCGGCCTGCTGCTTCTGGCAGCGATGACCCTGCACAACATCCCTGAAGGGCTGGCCGTCGGGACGAGCTACGTTGCTCAACCCCGCCTCGGTTTGCTGATCGCCTTGGCCATCGCGCTCCACAACATCCCGGAGGGCATCGCCGTAGCCGGCCCGTTGCGGGCCGCGGGCATGCCTCCTCTGCGCTACTTCGGCTGGGCGCTGGCCTCTGGTTTAACCGAGCCCATCGCGGCCTTCCTCGGGGCAGCATTGGTGACGATCTCGACTCCGCTTCTGCCGTTCTCTTTGGCCCTGGCCGCCGGAGCCATGTTGTACGTCGTCTCGGACGAGCTTATCCCTGAGAGCCACAGCCACGGTTTCGAGCACGAAGCCACGCTCGGGTTCATCCTGGGGTTCATGCTCCTGCTCGGGCTTCAGCAGTGGATGCCCTAGCGCGTCGCGGGCCGCTGATGCCCAGGGAGCTCATTCGCCTCGCTCCCTGACCGAGGCAGGACACCCCACCTGCCACATGTCATCCTGCCTGCGCTGGCGGGCTGGCCAGGGAGCGAAGCGAAGGATCTCTGGAGCCCAGGATGACATTCAAGACAGGATCTCAGACCGACACCTTCAGCGTCTCGCGCGAGATATGGTTGAGGAACTCGTGCCGGGTCACCTCGTTGGTCTTGAAGGCCCCTTCCAGCGCGCTGGTGACCATCAGCGCGTGCGCCTTCTTGACGCCGCGCATTGTGGCGCACAGGTGCCAGCCCTCGACGACCACCGCCACGCCCTGGGGGTGCAGCGCCGCCTGGAGGAATTCGGCGATCTGGCGCGTCATGCGCTCCTGAACCTGCAGCCGTCGCGCGAACAGATCGACGACGCGCGGGATCTTCGACAACCCGATGACCTTGCCCTTGGGCATGTAGGCGACGTGCGCCCGGCCGAGGAAGGGCAGCATGTGGTGCTCACACAGGCTGTAGAACTCGATGTCCTTGACGATCACCATCTCGTCATACTCGACGTCGAACAGCGCTTCATTGATCATGGCGTGCGGATCGACCCGATACCCCGCCAGCAACTCGTCATACATGCGCGCCACGCGAGCGGGTGTGTCCGCCAGCCCTTGACGCTGGACGTCCTCGCCGAACGCTTCCAAGAGCTGCTTGACCGCAGCTTCGACCTCGGGTTTGGCGACCCCCACGCCCTCCAGCAGTTCCGCCGCGGCTTCGATGTTGTGCATGGCCCACCTCCGGGATGCGTCGGACACCATCGTACCACGGCGGCGCAGCCGAGGGCGCGAGTACAATAGCGGCATGCCCGAAGGATTCGACTTGCGGGGTCACACGGCTCTCGTCACCGGCGGCGGCCGCCGGCTGGGCCGCGCGTTCGTACAGGCCCTGGCGGCACAAGGCGCCGACGTCGCCGTCCACTACGGCGCATCGGCTGCCGGGGCGCAGGCGGCGGGCGCCGCCGTCCAGGCCCGCGGCCGGCGCGCCGCCCTGCTGCAAGCCGACCTGGCCGATCCGGCTCAGGCAGCCGGACTGCTCGACCGGGCGGTTGAGGCGCTCGGGCCGATCGATCTGCTGGTCAACAACGCCGCCATCTTCGAGCCGCTCGTGATGGCGGCGACGACACTCGCAGCCTGGGAGCGGCACCTGGCGATTAACCTGACTGCGCCCTTCCTGCTCACGCAAGCTTTCGCCCGGGTCCGCGCCGGCAGCCCCGGCGCTGTCGTTAACCTGCTCGACTGGCGAGCGCTTCGCCCCGGCGCCGATCACTTCCCCTACACCGTCGCCAAAGCTGGATTGGCCGCCATGACCCGCAGCCTGGCACTTGCGCTGGCCCCGTCGATTCGCGTCAACGGCCTGGCGCTGGGGGCGATCCTTCCGCCGCCGGAGGCGACCGATCCACAGGCGCCGCCTCCGCCCGGAGCGCCGATCGCGAGATGGGCGACGCTCGAGGAGACCACCCACGCCCTGTTGTTCTTGCTCGCCGGGCCGGATTTCATGACCGGCGTGATCCTGCACCTGGACGGCGGCCGGCATCTCGCTTGAGGACACCTCCCATGCCTGAGGATCGGATCGAGATCCAAGACCTGCTCCTGCGCGGCGTTATCGGCATCAACGACTGGGAGCGCGACAAGCCGCAGGACATCCTGGTGAACATCACCCTATTCGCCGATCTGCGCCCCGCCGGCAGCAGCGATGCCATCGGCGATACGGTCAACTACCGTACGCTGACCAAGCAGATCATCGCCCATGTGGAGTCCGCCGGGCGTTACACGGTCGAGGCGCTGGCCGCCGACGTGGCCCAGCTGTGTGTTCAAACACCGGGGGTCGTCCGCGCCCGTGTGAGAGTCGAGAAACCCGGTGCCCTGCGATTCGCGCGTTCGGTCGGCGTCGAGATCGAACGCACGGCTGCCGACTTTGACTGAGCCGGCCTTCATCGCCCTGGGATCGAACCTGGAGCCTGAGACACATCTGCCGCTTGCCGTCCGCCGCCTGACGCAACTCGGCCCGATCCGCGCCATATCGATGGTCTATCAGAACCCGGCCGTCGGACCGGCTCCG
>DAIRVC010000064.1:0-13638 GCA_036803025.1 Anaerolineales bacterium | reverse complement strand
TACCCGGCCAGGTCCGATTCGAGGATCATCGCCGGTTGGCGGCCGGACAGGCGCGGTATCATTCCTCCGTCCCGGCGAGCGCGGGAGCCGTCCGGGTTGAGCGATGACACCGATCCGCCCTTACGGCCACCCTATCCGAGCGGTTGTGCTGCTGTACGCTGCAGCGCTGTCTGTCGGCGCATGTGGGCCGGATCCGGGCGGCGCGCAGTCGGTGCGGTTCACCGAGACGCCGGCCGCACCCCTGTCCACGGCCGAGCCGTCGGCGACGCCTCCACCGTCCTCTACGCCCGCGTGCGCCGAATCCGCCGGGCGCATCGAGGCGTTCACGTACTCCGGAGTGGTGGTCGATGAGGCGGTGCCCGTCAGGGTCTACTTCCCGCCCTGCTACGAAGCAGGGGAGACGCGCTATCCGGTCGCCTATCTCCTGCATGGAAAGCCGTACGACGAGAGCCATTGGGATGAACTGGGCGTCGGCTCGGCTGCGGACCAAGGGATTGCCTCGGGCGAGTGGCCGCCGTTCTTGCTCGTCCTGCCGCTCCAACCGGAGCCGATCTTCACCAATAGCGACGGCGGGCCCTGGTCCTACGAGGAAGAGCTGATCGAGGGGCTGGTGCCCTTCGTGGATGGAACGTTCCGGACAGACCCGCGCGCCGAGGCGCGCGCCCTGGTCGGAATCTCGCGCGGCGGGATATGGGCACTGGAAATCGGCTTCCGCAACCCGTCGATCTTCGCCACCGTCGGCGCCCTCAGCCCGGCGTTGTCGGTGAACCATGCGCGTCTCGAGTTCGACCCCTTCCAGCTGGCGCGCCAGGCCGAGGAATTGCCGGCACAGGTCCTTCTCGTTGCCGGGGATAGCGACTGGGCGCGGGGCGCCACCGAGCGTCTGGCTGCAACACTGACCGAATCGGGCCGGAGCGTGACCCTGGAGATCGTGCCCGGGGCACACGAGGACCCCACTTGGCGGGCCGCCCTGGAGCGCGTGCTGAGCTTCCTGAGTTCCGCCTGGCAGAGCTTCAACGAGGCTGGAATCCCCCCGAGATCGTCGATTCCGTAAAGTGTGACCGAGAACCGGCAGCGGACAGCCGGGACCTCAGGCCGGGATTTCGGGTAGAATCAGGGAGCCGGAGGGCTGGAGACAGTCCCCTCGCCAAGGGAGAAACCGGATGCAGAGCCCTGAACATAACGTCCAGGACGTGATCCTGTCCTATCGCCGCCGCCGGGAGCGGATGGTGCCGCTCCTTCTGGGGGGGCTGGCGGTCCTGTTGCTGGCCGTCGGGATCGTCCTGATCGTGCTGTGGATCACGGGCGGCGGGACGCCCTCGCTCCCCTTCTTGTCGACCGACACGCCCACACCGACGATGACGTTCACGCCTCGTCCGCCGACCCTGACGCCAACGATCACCAACACGCTGCCCCCCTCGGAGACCCCCACGCCGGAGGGGCCGCGCACCTACACGGTCGAAGACGGCGACAGCCTGACCTCCATCGCCGAGGAGTTCGGGATCGACTTGCTGGTCTTGATGGAAGCGAACGGCATCACCGATCCAAATGCGATCTTCGTCGGTCAGGAGCTGACCATTCCGCCGCCGGGGACGGTGCTGGCCACCACCACACCCTTGCCGGCGACGCTCGTGCCCGGGACCCGTATCGAGTACATCGTCCTGCCGGGCGACAGCCTCGAATCGATTGCCGCTCAATTCAACAGCACCGCCGAAGCGATCGCCGATGCCAACGACATCGAGGTGACCGACACGATCGGCGTCGGGCAGCGTCTGCTGGTGCCGGTCAACATCGCCACGCCGACGCCGACGCGCGTGGGAGGCACGCCGACGCGGACGACCGCACCGGCCACACCGACGCGGACCATGGTCCCCTAGTCAGCGAGTCACCCGAGCCGATGCAGGGCCGTCCGGGTTGCGCCGGGCGGCCCTTGTGTTTCCAACCGCTGTGAGGCCGCCCAGACCGCATGCCGGGTTTAACGCGACCGGCCGCCAGGGATGACGGCCGGAGCGACAGCGACGGAACTGGAGGCTAGTGCCGGGTGTAGTCCGGCAGGATCAGCGGTGAGATGACGCCCTCGGTCAGCCCGGCCTGGCGGCGTGCTTCTTCCCAGGCGGCCACGTGGTCGAGCGTTCTGCGGCCGGGGGAGGCTTGCTGCGCCCAGGCGGCGGCGGCCGTGCCGGCCCGCCGGCCGAAGACGCAAATGTCCAGCAGGCTGTTGCCCATCAGACGATTGCGTCCGTGAATCCCCCCGGCCGCTTCTCCGGCGACGAACAGGCCTGGAACGGCGGTGCTGCCGTCCGGTTTGATGGCGACCCCGCCGTTCTGGTAATGCAGGGTCGGGTAGACCAGGATGGCCTCGCTGATCAGGTCGATGCCGAAGCGCTTGTACTGGCGCACCATGGCCGGCAGCTCGCGGGCGATCGTCCCGGCGCCGTGGATGCGATCGATCATCGGTGCATCCAGCCACACCGCCGGTTGGCCGGTGGGCGTGGTCACGCCGCGCTTGCGCTCGCCGCATTCGCGAATGAACGCGGCCGCTTCGACATCGCGCGTCTCAAGCGGGAAGACGAACTGTTCCCCGTCGGCGTTGAGCACCTGTGCGCCCAGGCCGCGTACCTTCTCTGTCACCAGCTGGCCGAGGATCTGCTCAGGGAACGCAGCGCCGGTCGGATGGTACTGCATCGTGTCGATGAAACTCAGGCGCGCGCCGGCGCGGTAGGCCAGCACCAACCCGTCGGCGGTGGCGCCGTAGTGGTTGGTCGTGGGGAAGCCCTGATAGTGCAGCCGGCCGCTGCCGCCGGTGGCGATGACGACTGCCCCGGCGTGCACGACGCGAAACTGCTCGGTGTCGAGGTCCAGCAGAACGGCGCCGGCGGCCTGCCCCTTCTCGTCCAGGATGAGCTCGACCGCCGGACGGAACTCCCATACCTGAATCGGCTTGCGAGCGCCGCTGCCGCGTGAACGCACCTCATCGCGCAGTGTGCGCATGATCTCGGCGCCGCTGTAGTCGCGCGCCGCATGCATGCGCTTGCGACTCGTCCCGCCGCCGTGGATCGTGCGCAGCGTGCCGTCGGGCTCCTTATCGAACATCGCGCCCAGGCCTTCCAGCCAGGCGATCACCCTGGGCGCGTCGCTGACCAACGCGTCGACCAGGTCCGGGTCGTTGGTGAAACCGCCGCCGCCAATGACGTCCAGGTAGTGCATGGCCGGCGAGTCGTTGGGCTTGTCGGCCGCCTGGATCCCGCCTTGCGCCATCATGGTGTTGGCGTCGCCGAAACGCAGCTTGGTGGCCATCAGCACGGAGGCGCCGGCTTCTTGCGCCAGCAGCGCGGCGCTGGCCCCGGCGCCGCCGCCACCGATGACAAGCACATCGCAGGCTGCATCGGCCGCGGCGACCGAGCCAGGTAGAGGGCGGGGAGCCCCTTCGAGGGCATCGGCCAGTTCGCGCGGGGTACGCTCGCCGCGGTTGGGGCCGAGGCGGATCTCGCGGAAGGCCTCGGCGGTGAAGTCGGGGTGGAAGGCGTGCAGGACTTCCTGGCGCGCCTGCGCTGAGAGGCGCGGGTGCGTCTCGCTCAACCGACGCTCGCGTCCGGCCTCGACTCTGGCGAGCGATTCGCGCAAGGCAGGCGGGTATGCCATGATCACCTCATCCGATCAGGCCGCGATCCAGGGCAGGCGGGCTGAAGGATCGCCGGCGCTGTATTGCAGCTCGCCGCGGATGCGCTCCGCCAGGCTGGAGATCAACACGGTCAGCGGAACGTCGCACGAGCACGATTCCTCGCACATCCCGCAGCCGGCGCAGGAGGCCAGCCAGCGGCTGACATCGACGACCTCGGCCAGAAGGGGTTGGCCGCCGTAACGCGATGTCCCGGCGCCGATCAATCCGCTCAGCTCGCCGTCGTACAGCGGGCAGGCATCCAGGCAGTCGCCGCACAGCGAGCAGCGCGCCAGCCAGGACAGCAGACTGCCCAACTCGTTCATACGCAGCGGGACGTCGCGCGCCAACTCCTCGCGCACTCGGGAGCGCCGCTGAGAGATGGCGCCGATGGCCACCTCGCGCCGGACGACCTCGGCCTCCTCGGCGATCCCGTCGGTGACCGCCGCCAGGCAGAGGCGATCCGAGGTGGCCTGATCGCGGCCGATGATCAGCAGCGCCTGATCCGGCGCGATCCCCAGCATGCCCACAGCGACATCGGCGCCCCGCGCGGCGGGCGAGGCGCAGATGCGGCAGGCTGTGCGCAGCTGGCGCGGCAGCCGGTCGCAATCCGCAGCGCAGGTCAGCGCCTCGTCGGTCAGGGCCCGCAGGCCTTGCCCGCGCACGCGCTCGGCGAATTCCTGGGGTGGCAGCGTCCCGCCGCAATCGACGCCCAGGATGGTGACCTTGTCGTCCGCCGCCGGGACATTGCGGCGCTTGCGCAACTCGATCAACGCCCGCAACTCGCACGGCCGGAGTATGGCCGCGATCCGACCGCCGGGGTAATCCCGCGAGAATTTGGAGATCGCCGTGGCGGCGTTCTCAAGCATGACCGGGGCAAAGGGATTGACCCGTGCCAGTTCGGCGCGCTGGGTGATGACCTGGGTCTGGATCTCACGGCCGTCGGGCTGCTCGACCGGAGCAAGCATGGCCTCCAGGCCGACAGCCATCCACCACGCGGCCAGGAAGCCGCGCAGCGTTTCCAGTGCATCGTCGTTGCGGATGTTCCACCTATGGTTGACGTTCATCGGTCACCTCTCCACTGCCGTCGCCAGGACCTCTGCGGCCACTGCCGCGCGCGCGTATTCCAGGGCGAGGTCAAGAGCCTCGGCCGATACCATGCTGCGAACCATTCTTTGCGCGGCGAGCTGCGGGGCCGGCCCCGGCCCGCCGAAGATCATTGTGACGCGGTCGATCGTTCGCAGGAGCATGTCCCCCGTTCCCAGCCTTACCTGCGCCGCCGGGCCGCGCAAAGGCTGGCCGGAGTCCGCCAGCCAGGCGGCCCGGTAGACCAGCCAGCGTGCACTCTCGATGTCGACGTTCAGCTCCGCCAGGAGCCGCCGGACGGCCGGACGCACCGAAAGCGGCTCGCCCAATGAGACCCAATCGCGTGCGTGTTCGGCGGCCATCTGCATCAGCCGGGCAGCCATGCCGACGTACCGCGCGCCGGTGCGGATCCAGGCCCGGGCGGCTTCGTCGGCCGTCGAGGAGAGCGCGTGGCCGGCCTGTCCCAGGAGCGCGCTGTGTTCTACCCGGCAGGCCTCCAATTGCAGCGCCGGCTGTCCGTTGCGCCCGAGCTTCACGCCGGGACGATCGTTGTCGAGCAGGAAGGCTGTCAGACCTTCCTGTGCCTTGGCCAGAACGATGAAGAACGACTCGGCTGTCGGCAGCGAGCCAAGCGACTTGACGCCTTCGAGTACGTACCCGCCGTCCTCCGGGGAGGCCGTCGTGCGCCAGCCCTCCGGGCGCAGTGCGCCCGGCTCGCGTGCGGCCATGATCGGCACGCGCCGGCCGGCCAGGGCCGGCTCGAGGTAGCGGGAAGCCTGCTCCGGCGTGCACTCGAAGAGCAGTGGTGGGACGTCGCCCAGCTCGATCGGCACGAAAGTACCGCCCAGCTCTTCCTCGATCAGGCACGCGGTGACGGTGTCCAACCCCCCGCCGCCGAACTTCTCGGGAACGGTCACTGCCCAAAGACCCATCTGCTCGACGGCGCCGCGCAGCCGCGCGCGCTCGTCGGGTTCGAGCCTGCCGGTGTTGAAGAATTTCATCTCCAGCGGACGCGCGTCCTTCTGCAGGAACTTGCGCAGCATATCCCGCAGCATCAGGCCGTCGGAGGAGAATTCGAAATCCATCGTCAGATCCTGTCTCGGCGAGAAGCATCCACCGGAGACCTAGGCCTCGATATCACGCGCGGCGTAGCGCGCCTTCAGCTGATCGACCGAGAGCCCCTTCAACGCCTCCAGGTCGGTGCGGAACGCTCCGCCGTCGATCTCGGCGACGCGCTGATGCATGTGTTCGGCGCGCGGGGCAAGGTACTTGCCATACAGGCGGCGTGCGAGCAGTCCGACGTGCGGCGGTACAAGCTCAGCCGGGCAGCGTGCCACGCACAGTCCGCACAGGATGCAGTCGAAGGATAGATCGGCCGCCGCGGCGATGTCGCCGCGCAGCGAAGCGGCCATGTAGCCGAGGACGTCCAGCTCCTGCGGACAGGCCTTGGTGCACGTGTTGCAGCCGAAGCAGCGGCTGATCTCCGGGTAGAGGTTGAGCAGCGTCTCGCCGTCCGGGGAGAGGTCCTCCAAATGATAGGCGGCGCGCTGCGCAGGGAAGAACGGAATCGGCCCGAGCACCATCCCGGGCTCGACGACGGTCTGACAGGCCAGCGCGTAGCGCAAGCGGTAGTCCCCGGACAGGCGGTAGACCGTGCCGCAGGCGCCGCAGAAGCCGCCGCGGCACCCGACGCCGCGCTTCAGCTGGAAACCCGACCACTCCCAGGCTTTCAGGATCGTCAGGCCTTCAGGAACTTCGTAGCGCTGCCCCAGAATGAAGATTTCGACCATCGGCGTCTCCGTCTCAACCGTTCAGCGCCAGATCGATGACGAACATGTCGTCCGAGGTGGCTTTCGCCAGGAGCTCGGCCATCCCCTCGGCCAGGTGGGTTTGCACCAGGTAGTGTTTCAGCGTCGGATCGACCTGCGGGCAGGCCAGGGCGCAGTTGCCGCAGCGGTCACAGTCCTCGCCGACGAGAGTCTCCAAGGCCATCGACGTGCGCGCTTCGGCTCGCAGCAGGCGCTTGGGGTCGCGTAACAGGACCGGGCAGGCGTCCATGCACGAGCCGCAGCCCAGGCAGGCCTTGGTCCCGGCCAGGTCCTCGCTCACCTGGAGCATGTGGCCTGGCCCGAAGCCCGAGCTGAGCAGTCGGCAGCGGGCGACCGGCGGCCGTGTCTGGGAGAAGATCAGCCGCAGCACGGATTGGATGCGGGCCGGGTCGGTCTGACGTCTCAGGGGCATCGGCTCCTCCCGGTCGAGTCAGGCGTAGCAGCGCAGGGTCTCGGCGGCGGCCCCGCCATGCCCGCTCACGGCCAGTTGGCGATGGATGTGGCCGATGATGGCCGCCAACGGAATCCCGCGCGGGCAGGCCTGCTCGCACATGCCGCACCCGGCGCAGTGCTCCAGCCAGGCGCGCAAATCGTGTTTGGGGTCCGAGAGCTCGTCGTTGTAGACGGGGCAGGCCTCCAGGCAGTCAGCGCACGGTGCGCAGGCCAACAAGTGCTCGGCCAGCGCCTCAACTGTGAGTGGGACGTCGGCCAGGGCGCGCTCCGTCCGCGCACGCACCCGGGCGCGCCGATCGGCGAGCGTGGCGCGCAGCTGTTCCCGGCGAGCGACGGAGGCCGGTGGGGCTTCGCCGTCGGTGATGCCCGCCAGGCCCAAACGATCGGCGGTCCGTGCCTCGCGGGCGGATACCAGCATGACCTGGCCGGCCGAAAGGCCCAACAGCCCGATGGTCAGGTCGGCGCCCTCGGGGATCGGCTGTGCGCACATCTGGCAGGCGGCGCGGTAGCGATAGGGAGCGATGCCGCCCTGGCGGGCGAAGAGCAGCGCCTCGTTCGTCAGCTCGTCGGGGCCGCCGAGTTCGCGGGCGCGCCGTTGATACTCATCCGGGGCGAACGTGCACAGGCAATCCACGCCGACGGTCAGCAGGTTGTCCGGCATCGGGCCGCGGCGTGCCGAGACGGCCTCCAGCGCCCGCACCTCGCACGGGCGCAGGACCGCTGCCAGCCGTCGCTGCGGGTCCGCGGCGGCCAGCTCCGCCACCTGGCAGCCGGTGTTGCGGGCCATTACCGGCGCGAAGGGATCCACCTCGGCCAGTCGGGCGGGGTCGTCAACCAGGCTGCGCTCAAGCTCCCAGACGCCGGCCGGGCGCAGGGGGACGAACATCGCCTGCAGGTGCGCCTGTATCCACAGCCGGCCGAGAAAGGCCTGCACCGCGTGGACGGCGTCACCTTCTGTGTATAGTACCCATTCCGTTGGCATACCCCACCTCACACGGCCGCCCGGCGTCCTGAGCGGCGCTAGGCCTGCACGGCCTGGGCCTCCGCCTCCCGTTTGGGGATCAGCGGCGCACCGAAATCCTCGACCACATCGATCTGTGCCATGACCTGATCGAAGGTGAAGTGCTTGATGTTGATCGCCCCGGAGGGGCAGGCGGTGGCGCAGGCGCCGCAGCCCTGGCACAGGACGGCATTGACCGTCATCACCCCGCGCACCGGATGAAGGCTGAGCGCGCCGAAAGCGCAGATTGAGGCGCACTGCCCGCAGCCGGCGCACAGCTCTTCGTCGACAGAAGAAGTGGCCGCCTCGACCGGGACGGTCCCGCGCATGAGCGGGATCATGGCCGCTGCGGCCGCCGCCCGCGCCTGGGCGATGCTCTCGGGGATGTCCTTCGGACCCTGGCAGGTCCCGGCCAGGAAGATGCCGGCCATCGAGGTCTCGACCGGGCGCAGCTTGGGATGCGCTTCCATGAAGAAGCCGTCCGACGAGCGCGACAGCTTGAGCATGCTGGCGATCGCCTCGGTCCCGGTGTTGGGGGTCATGCCGACCGCCAGGACGACCAGGTCGGCCTCGACCTCCAGCGGTTGGCCGAGCAGCGTATCCTCGGCGCGCACGACGACGTTCTCGCCCCGGCGGATGATCTCGGACGGGTTGCCGCGGCGGTAGAGTACGCCCGACTGGCGCACGCCGTCGTAGAACTCCTCGAAGCCCTTGCCGAAAGCGCGCACGTCCATATAGAAGACGGTCACCTCGGCCTGCGGCAAGCGCTGGCGCACCAGGCTGGCCTGCTTGGCCGCGACCATGCAGCACACGCGCGAGCAGTAGGCGTTGCCGATGGATTGGTCGCGCGAGCCGACGCAGTGGATGAAGACCACCTTGCGCGGCTCATGGCCGTTGACGCGGATCTCGCTGGCGCTGGCCATACGCTCGAAGTCGACGGTTGTGATCACCTGAGGGTAGGCGCCGTAGCCGAGTTCCGGCTTGCGCCGGGCGTCGAACGGCTGGAAGCCGGTCGCGACGATGATCGCCCCGGCCGGCACCTCCATCTGCTCATTCCCCCGGCGCAGCGTGACCATGAAGTTGCCGACGAAGCCGCCGACCTCGGTCACCTCGGCGCCGGTTAGGACCCGGATGCGCGCATGCGCCTCGACGCGCCCGGCCAATTCGCTGACCAGATCGGCGGTCGGCTCGAGGGTGGGGAAGGTCCGGTGCAGATGCGCAACGTGTCCGCCGAGCTGCGCCGTTCGTTCGACGAGCGTCACCTCGAATCCGGCCTCGGCAATGTCGAGCGCCGCCTGCATGCCGGCCATTCCGCCGCCGATGACCAGCGCCGAGGGCGTGACCGAGGCCTGGCGCTGTTCGAGCGGCTGAAGCAGCCGGGCCTTGGCCACCGCCGAGGCGACCAGCTGCATCGCCTTCTGCGTGGTCAGATCGCCGGCCGGATGCACCCACGAGCACTGCTCGCGGATATTGGCCATCTCGAAGCAGTACGGGTTGAGCCCGACCTCGGCCACCGTCGCCCGGAAGGTGGGCTCGTGCATACGCGGCGAGCAGGAGGCGACGACGACCCGATTGAGGCCCAGGTCGCGGATGTCGTTCTTGATCAGCCCCTGGCCGGGGTCGGAGCACATGTAGGTGTACTCGCGGGCGACGGTCACCCCCGGCAGGCCGGCGGCGTATTCGGCCACCGCCTTGACGTCGACCGTGGCGGAGATGTTGATCCCGCAGTGGCAGACGTAGACGCCGACTTTAGGAATGAAGGCCATCGATCACCCTTTCGCGCTAAAGGACTTCCGCCACGATCTCGGCGATGTCCATCACCTTGAGCTTGTCATCGGCATTCAGGTGCTTGACGGCTTCCTCGAGCGTCAGCAGACAGAACGGGCAGGCGGTCGCCAGAACCTCCGCCCCGGTCTCGAGCGCCTCGCGCACGCGCATCTGCGCCAAACGCGAGCCTGGATTGGTGCCCTCCAACCACATGCGCCCGCCGCCGCCCTCGCAGCACAGGCTCTTCTCGCGCGAGCGGTCCATCTCCACCAGCTTGGCGCCGGGGATGGCCGCCAGAACGGCGCGCGGTTCGTCGAACACGCCGTTGTGTTTGCCCAGGTAGCACGGGTCGTGGTAGGTGATCGTCTTCTCGAGTCTGCCGCTCAGCTCCAGCTTCTTGCCCTCCACCAGCCCGGCCAGCAGCTGGGTGTAGTGCTGGACCTGCATCCCGTTCTTGGGGTAGTCGTTCAGGTAGACGTTGTAGCAGTGCGGCGAGGTGGTGAACATCTTCGAGACGCCCAGGCTCTTGTAGGTCTCGGTGTTCTTCTCGGACATCATCTCGAACAACCCGGCCTCGCCCAGCCGGCGCACCTCGCTGCCGCAGCAGTTCTCCTCATTGCCCAGGATGCCGAAGTCGACGCCGGCCTTCTGCAACGCCCTGACCAGCGAGCGGGCGACCTTCTGGCCGCGCGGGTCGTACGACGGCGTGCAGCCGACGTAGAAGAAATACTCGACGCCTTCGGCCATCGGCTTCAATCCCAGATCGGCGGCCCAGGCGCCGCGCTGATCGCGGGGCATGGTCAGCGGGTTGCCCTGGCGGAAGGTGCTCTCCAGCGCCGTCTTGACGTTCGGATGGATCTTGCCCTTCTCGACGATGGCGCTGCGCATGCCGATGATGGCCTCCATCGGGCTGACGTCTTTCGGACAGCGCTTGGCGCAGGTCGAGCAGGTGGTGCAATCCCACAGCTCCTCGAACGGCTCCAGGTCGAAGCCGTTGCCGGCCGTCAGAATCCGGAGGATCAAGCTGCGCGGATTGAGCTTGGTCTTGAGCGTCATCGGGCAGCCGCCGGTGCACTTGCCGCACTGGACGCAGGCGTAAAGCTCGTGCTCGCGGGCAAAGGCGCGGCTCTCAATTTGCAGCATAGCTCGTCACCATCGCTTTCTCGGTCTGGGCCAGCAGGATCATGGCGGCGGAGGCGGCAGCCTTGGCGTGCGCCACGGTGTCGGGAATGTCTTTAGGGCCTTGGCAGCAGCCGGCCAGGAAGATGCCCGCCACCGAGCTTTCCACCGTGCGCAGCTTGGGATGGTCCTCGGCAAAGAAGCCGGACTCATCGCGCTTGGTGCCCAGCATCTCGGACACCTGTCCGGCATCGCTGCGCGGGGCGATGCCGACGGCCAGGACGACCAGATCGGCCTCGACCTCGACCATCTCGCCCAGCAGCATGTCTTCAGCGCGCACCACCAGGTGGTCGCCGCGGCGCAGCACTTCGGAAGGCAGGCCCTTGCGGTAGAGCACGCCCTCGTTGCGCACGCGATCGTAGAACTCCTCAAAGCCTTTGCCGAAGGCGCGGATGTCCATGTAGTAGATGGTGATCTCGGCGCCGGGAATGCGGTCGTGAGCCAGGTGGGCCTGTTTGGCCACCGCCATGCAGCACACCCGCGAGCACCAGGGCGCGCCCAGGCCGACGTCGCGCGAGCCGACGCATTGGATGAAGGCGATCCGCCGGGGCAGGTGGCCGTTGAGGGCGATCTTCCCGGCCGTCGGTCCGGAGGCGGACGCCAGCCGCTCGAATTCGAGCGTGGTGATGACCTCCGGGTAGACGCCGTAGCCCAGTTCCGGGCGGCGCCGGGCGTCGAACAGGTCGAAGCCGGTGGCGTTGATGATCGTCCCGACCTCGATGTCGACGAACTCGTCTTTCTGATCGAAGTCGATCGCGCCGGCGGTGCAGGCATCCTTGCACTTGAAAGTCTTGCCGCATACCCCGCGCGTCAGGTAGACGCACTCATTCGGGTCGACGGTGTAGACCAGGGGGACGGCCTGAGGGAAGGGCACGTACACCGCGGCGCGCTTGCCCATCCCGGCATTGAAGTCGCTCGAGACTCGGCCGCTCAAGCGGCAGGCCTCGGCGCACAGGCCGCAGCCTCGGCATTTGTCCGCGTCGACATAGCGCGGCTTCTTCTTGATGCGGGCGCGGAACGCCCCCGCCTGGCCGCCGACCTCGACGACCTCCGAGTAGGTCAGCAGGTCAATGTTGGGATGGCGGCCGGCATCGACCATCTTGGGCGTCAGGATGCAGGCCGAGCAGTCGAGCGTCGGGAAGGTCTTGTCCAGCTGTGACATGCGCCCGCCGATGCTGGGCGAGCGCTCGACCAGGTAGACATGGAAGCCGGCGTCGGCGATGTCAAGGGCGGCCTGGATGCCGGCGATCCCGCCACCGATGACCAGCGCCGACTGCCGGGGTCGCTCGAGCGTCGGGGTGGCTGTCATTTCGATTCGCCTACCTCTGTCCACTCCGACTCGTGGAAGGTGACCAGCGGCAGCGGCTCGGCCAGATCGTGGCCGGGCTGGTAGTTGAAGACCGCCTGGACCTGCTCGCCCACGGCGCTGAAGATGGCGCCGACGGGGATGTCGGAGGGGCAGGCCGAGGTGCACATGCCGCAGCTGACGCACGAGGTGCTCATGTGGTTCATGCGCGTGACCTGGAAGAGCATCGTGTCGCTGAGCATGCGCAGCGCACCCTTGCGTTTGGCGGCGTTCAGGTAATGTTCGGGCGCGTGGTCGAAGGAGGCCGATTTGAACAGGCAGGTCTTGCAGTAGCAGATCGGGCAGGCGGTCATGCAGTTGTGGCAGCGGATGCAGGTGGCGAACAGGCTGCCCAGGCCGCCGTTGCCGTGCATCTTGGCGCGGATACCAGCCAGCTCCTTCTGGCGCGTCTCGCTCCGCCGCGCCTGCGCCTTCTCCAGCGCCGCCTGGCGGCCGTTAGCGGGCGCCGCGCCGGCGCTCAGTCCGAGCTGCGCCGCAAGATCGTCTGCGACGGTCACCGGTATGCCCTGTGCGGTGTCGACGCCGAACAACTCGATGTGGACGGCCGAGCGCTGAGGCTCGGGCGTCAGGCACATCTGGCAGGCCTGCCGCACAGGCATGCCGTCCAGGCTGAGTTCCGTTCCATCGTGGGCGGCGGAGAGCAGGCCCGGCAGGGCCGCCTTTCCATTCCGGGCGACGAAGTCCTTGACCTCAAACGTCCCGGCGCAGTCGACCCCGATCAGGGTCACCCCCTCCAGACTCGCCTGCTGGAGTTTGACCAGCTCGATCAAGGCCCGGATCTCGCACGGCCGCAGGACGGCGCCGAGCTTGGCCGGGGAGTGCTTCCCGGTCAGCGCCGAAACCGCCCGAGCGCCGTTGATCGGCATGACCGGGGCCAGCGGATTGGCCAGCGCCAGCCGGGCCGGGTCGGTCACCAGCGCCGGGAGCACCGACCCACTTTCGGCCTCGAGCGGGACGAACAGGGCTTCGACCACGCCGGCCTCGAACAGGCGGCCCAGGAACCCGCGCACGGAAGCGAGCACGTCGTTGTTTTCGACCGGGATGACTGTCTTCATCGCTTCTCCCTATGCCGTTCTCGCCCGCTCAGGCGGCCCAATCCTGGCGGGCCGGGTTCGGGCCGAGTTCCTTGATGGCCGATACCATGTCGTTGATGGTCGAGGCGAACTTGGTGCCCTCGCTGGCGCTGATCCAGCGCAGCCAGACGCGCCGTTCATCGATCCCGGCCGCCTTGAGGATCTCCTGCAAGGCGACGTAGCGCCGGCGGGTCTTGTAGTTGCCGGTCTGGTAGTGGCAGTCGCCC
>DAIRVC010000063.1:0-13789 GCA_036803025.1 Anaerolineales bacterium | reverse complement strand
GGAAGATCCACCGTCACCAGCCGGCCGTATCGGACGACAGGACGGCCGTGCACGTAGTTCAAGTCCACCGTCGCCGGCGAGCAGAAGATCAGCGCCGCGACGGGGTCGTGCAAGGCGCCGGCGTAGTCCAGTCGATTAAGATCGAAGGCGACGAAATCGGCGCACCGGCCGACCTCGAGCGAGCCGATGTCCGTGCGGCCGAGGACCTGAGCCCCGCCAAGCGTCGCCAGCTCAAGCGCCTGGCGCGCAGTCAGCAGCCCAGGCTGGTCGTCGATCGCCGGCGCAACCGCTGTCCGAGCCGAGAGAGCAGCATCGCCTGGCGGACCTCGGCCAGCAGGTGAGAGCTGTCGTTGCTGGCTGAGCCATCCACGCCCAGCCCGACATTGACGCCGGCCGCCCGGTAACGCCGGACCGGGGCGATCCCCGACGCCAGGCGCATGTTCGATGTCGGGCAGTGCGCCACGCCGATCCCGGCCCGCGCCATGCGGCCCACTTCGTCCGCATCGATATGCACCGCATGCGCGAACCAAACGTCTGGGCCGGACCAATCCAGTTCCTCGGCATACGCCAGCGGCCGGTGTCCGAACTGCTCCCGGCAGAAGGCGTCTTCATCCAGCGTTTCGGCCAGGTGAGTGTGCAGATGGAGATGGTGGGCGCGGGCGAGCGCAGCGGACTCGCGCATCAGATCGGGCGTTACCGAGAACGGCGAACATGGCGCCACGACGATGCGCAGCATCGAGCCGGGACGTGCGTCGTGGTGGGCCTCGATCAGACGAAGCGTGTCGCTCAGGATCGCCTGCGGCTGCTCGACGACCGAATCGGGGGGCAGGCCGCCCTGGCTTTCGCCCAGGCTCATCGAACCGCGCGAGGCGTGGAAGCGAAGCCCCACCTTGCCGGCCGCCTCGATCTCGTCATCGAGGCGGCAGCCATTCGGGAAGATGTACAGGTGGTCGGAGGCGGTCGTGCAGCCGCTGAGCGCCAATTCCGCCAGACCCAGCGCCGTCGACGTGTGGATGTCCTGCGGCCGCATCCGCGCCCAGATCGGGTAGAGCGTCTTGAGCCACGAGAACAAGCCGGCGTCCTGGGCGGCAGGGACGGCGCGCGTCAGAGTCTGGTAGAGGTGGTGATGGGTATTGACCAGTCCGGGCAGGACGATGTGGTCGCGAAGATCGAGGACCTCATCCGCCGCCGAGGGAAGCTCCGCCGTTGGGCCCACCTGCTCGATCCACCCGTCACGTGCGAACAAGCCGGCGTCGCGCAGCTCCCTGCGGACAGGATCCATGGTCAGCAATACGGATGCGTGACGGATGAGGAGGGTAGCCACCGGTCCCCAAAGAGAGCCCGCAGGGAGATGGCCCAATTGTCTGACAACTTGGCCCGAAAAGCAAGACCCTGCCCGGAATCAGAAGGGGCAGCCCGGCGGGCTGCCCCTGGGATCGAGCCTTCTCGCCGGCCCGGCTCAAGCCGAGGCCATCTGCGCCCCGCGCAGCGTGTTGGCCATTAGGCCCATGATCGTCATCGGGCCAACGCCCCCCGGCACCGGGGTAATGGCGCCAGCCACTTCCAGCGCTTCGTCATAGGCCACATCGCCCACCAGTCGGTAGCCGGACTTCTTCGTCGGGTCTTCCTTGCGGTTCGTGCCCACGTCGATGACGTAGGCGCCCGGCTTGATCCAGTCGCCCCGGATCATCTCGGCCTTGCCGATGGCGGCGATGATGATATCGGCCTGGCGGCAGACGCCGGCCAGATCCTTGGTGCGCGAGTGACAAATGGTGACGGTGGCGTCTTCCTTGACCAGCAGCAAGGCTGCCGGCATGCCGACGATGTTCGAGCGCCCGACGACGACGGCGTTGGCGCCGGACAGCTTGGCGCCGGCCTTCTTGAGCAGGATGATGCAGCCGGCAGGCGTGCACGGGACGAACATCGGCTCGCGGCCCTTCTGGGCCAACCGGCCGATGTTGACCGGGTGGAACCCGTCGACGTCCTTCTCGATGTCGATCGCCCGCAGCACCGCTTCCTCATCCAGGCCGGATGGAAGCGGCAGCTGGACCAGGATGCCGTGCACTTTCGGGTCAGCGTTCAGGTTCTTGACCAGCGTCTCGACTTCCGCCTGAGAGGCCGTCGCCGGCAGCTGATGCCCGAACGACTCGATGCCCAGCTCGGCGCACATCTTGCGCTTCATCCCGACGTAGGTGTGCGAGGCCGGATTGTCGCCCACCAGGACCGTGGCCAGCCCCGGCTTGATGCCGCTCGCCGCCAGCTTCTTCACGCCCTCGGCGATCTCGGCCTTCATCTCGTCGGCAATCGCTTTCCCGTCAATGATCTTGGCTGTCATGTGAGGCTCCCGTTCTCCTGGGTGTCGGCTGCGGACGCGGCGCGCCCCTCCGGTCGAGGGAGAGCCGCCGCGGGACATTCCAAGGGGAATTATGCTCTCCGAAGCGAGAGCCGGGCAAGGAAGGTCTGCCAGTCCTGGCCTGACACCTGTCCTGTTCCTGGCGCGCTCTGCCGATGGGCCCGGCGAGCACCCGGAACAGAGGCTACGGCCGCCAGGCCGGATCGAAGTCGTAGGCCGGGTCGGTCACCAACAGCGCGTAGTTGGTGCACCCGGAGGACATGATGGCCAGGTCGTGATTCCTGCCGTCGGGCCAGGTCTCGAAGACCAGCCAGCGGCTGTCGGGCGACCAACGCGCCTCGCGCATTGCCTGCCCGCCCAGCCGGCCCTGGGTGCACAGGCGCGTCTCGATTCGTCCGTGCTCCTCGTAGCGGGCCGCGACCAAGCGGGGGATCCCCCCCAACAGCTGCTCGAAGATGAGGACCTGCCCGTCGGTGGACCAGGCAGCGTGGCTGTTCTCACGGCCTCCACTGCGGCTGAAGACCGTCTGCGGCTCGCCGTCATCCGGCATCTCCCAGATCGTGGAGATCCCTGTCCGCATCGACGTGAAGATCAGCTGTGTGCCGGTGGGCGACCAGGCGGCCTGGCTGTCGTACTCGCCGTTCTGGCTGAGGTCGAGCAAGCTTCCGTCACTCAGGTTGATGACATAGATCTGCGCCCGGCCGCCGCGCAGCGAGGTGAAGGCGATGCGATCGCCCGATGGCGACCAGGCCGGGTCGTAGTCGCCGCCCGGCGCAGTCACCAACGGCTGGAGCCCTGTGCCGTCGGTGTTGATGATCCATAGCGCCGATCCGGCATAGCGGTCGTCGTTGCCCGTGCAGGGAGAGGTGAAAGCCAGGCGGCTTCCGTCGGGCGAGAAGGACGGCTGGCAGGCGCCTTCGGCCAGATCGGTCACCTGGACCAGGCCGGTGCCGTCGATGTTGGTCAAGAAGATCTGCGGGAGTCCCGCCCGAGTTGAGGCGAACGCGATCTGACCGTACCCGCCTCCGGTGGAGGTGGGTGTCGGCGCGCCGGAGGGCGGCGCCGTCAGGGAGACCTGCGGTTCCGGCGAGATGGTCGGCGATGCCGCCGGCACGTCAGTGGGATTGGGCAGGATCACCGGCGCAACCGGCGTCACCGTCGCCAACGCCGGGAATGTCGGCGTGTCGGGGATGGGCGCGGTGATCCCAGCGGTCGGCGGGACAAGCAGGTTGGCCAGCCGCACGCGGATATCGGGCATCGCGTAGGTCGCCCCGGCGGTGATCAGAATGACCGAGAGCACCGAGACCCCGATGATCGGCCAGCGGCGCGGCCGCCCGCCCCTGGGCTGGGTGAAGGCCGGGGCGGAGAGCTTGCGTCCACTGGCGACGACCGTCCGCTCCAGGTACGGGTAGTTGCGCACCATCGTCGGGCGGCTCGAACCGGAACTGGAACTCAGCGCCGCAGCGAACTCGGCCACGGTCTGGTAGCGCTCTTCCGGGCGGACCTCGAGGGCTTTCTCGATCGCCCGGGCAGTGGCCGGAGCGACCTCCGGCCGGCGCTTGCGCAGCGGCGTCAGCTGTTCGCGCCCCATGGCACGCTCGAGCGAGTCCTCGGGGATAGTCGCGCTCAGCGCAGCGTACAGGGTCGCACCCAGGGAGTAGATGTCGGTGCGCGGGTCGGTTCGCCCCGTCCCATACTGCTCGGGAGGCGAGAAGCCGGGCGTCATGGCCTTGGCGCCGGTGGTCGTGCTGCCGCTTTCATCGACGACCTTAGCCAATCCGAAATCGACCAGCAAGGCGCGGCCGTCGGGTGTGATCTTGATGTTGCCCGGTTTGATATCGCGGTGCAGGATCGGCGGCGTGCGCGAGTGCAGATAGACCAGTGCGTCGCAGATCTCCAGGAACAACGGCAGCGCCTCAGCCTCGGCTACGGAGCCCTGGCGCTCCAGCCGCTGGCGCAGGTCCTCCCCCTCGATGAAATCCATCACCAGGTACTGGCCCTCGCCCTCGATGACGAAGTGATCGGTCACGCGCGGGAGGTTCGGATGACGCAGGCTGGCCAGGATGGTGGCCTCCCGGCGGAACTGCCGGGCATACTCCTCCGTGGTGAAGAGGTTCTCCTTAACCGCTACCCCCACGCCCAGGTTGATATCGAAGGCGCGGTAGACCGCCCCCATACCCCCTTGGCCCAGGACGCTTTCGATGCGGTAGCGATGTCGGAGAATCGAACCGGGTTGCAGTGGCATGATTTGCTCGCGTACCACCCGGGATCAGGAACGCTCATCGAATTGTAGCAAAGCGGGAACGATTTGGCTACGCTCCGCAGGGGGCGGAGCGCGTGTGTAAGGACTCTGGAAGGAGGTCCGGCTGTCCTTGCGTCGGGAACAGGCGCTGGGGTGACCGAAAACGCAGGGCGCACCGCCGGGAATGGGCCGGTACGCCCTAGTTGCAGCCGCTCCTCAGGCTACTGCCGAATCGGCAGGCCTGGCGCGAGAGCCGAACCATCCCAGGATGAACCCTCCCAGCCCGCGCAGGCATACGTAGGGGAACAGGCCGAACCAGCCAATGTACGGCGCGAGACAGGCCAGCACCAGCGCCGCCCCGCCCCCGGCGGTCTTGGCCAGCGGCCGGCTCGAGGGAAACAGCCGCTCGCCCACCAACTCGGCCATGCCCGTCAGGCCAAATGCCAGGCCGATCACCAGGACGGCCAGGAGCAAGACGGTAACAATCGGCAGCACGGCCCACCCCGTCGCTTCGCCAAGGGCGGCCGCGCCCAAAGCCAGGGCAATGACGAAGATCGTGTTCGCCAGCCCGATCAGAAACGATCGTGCCGCCTGTGCCTCGGCCGCCTGGCGCGTCCACGCCAGCTGGCGAGGAAACAGCCCGCCGCCTACAGCGAACAGGGCCACCAATGCCAACCCAACCGCCAAGACGATCGTCAACATTCCCAACCCATCGCCCATCGTCAATCTCCTTTCGACTGTCGGTCCGCGAACGCCCGACGCGCGAGTCTGATCAGCCCGGACCGCCCGCAGGCGAGGCGCCAGCGGCTCGGTCAGCGGCCAAAGCCCCGGCACGCAGGCGCGCCGCCAGCGCAATCAGCAGGATGACCGCTGCCAGACCGACCAAGGCCATGCCGGTCGTGTCGTCCTCTCGCGCGGCATCCAGCTCCTGAAGCGGCGCCAGAACGATGAAGAACGTCAATCCGCCGGCGGCCAGAGCCAGGCGATGCATGTCCCCGAGGGGGCCGGAGGCTCGAACAATCCGGAAGAGCGCCAGACCCGATCCCGCGACAACAACCGCAATCAGTGCAATGGTGCCCATTGGTGGTACTCTCGTCCCCGGTACGACCCAGGCAACGAAGAAGAGCCCCAGCGTTCCCAGGAATCCCGTGAGCCAGAGGCGGCCCGGCCGGGGCAAGGCTGTGGCCGGCGCCGGGAGGGCCGGGTCACCGAGTCGCCGCGCCAGCTGAACCAGGATCAGAATCCCGGCCGAAGCGAGCGCCAAACCGGCAAGCGGCGGACGGTACGGCGTCAGAAAGAGGAATCCGAACAGTACGTCGGCCGTCAGCAGGATCCACAGCCCCACTTCGGTCCTGCGCCCAACCCAGCGATCGGCGCGCCGCGAGGGAAAGGCCAGCTCAACCAGCAAGACCGGAATCGCAATGCTGAAGACCGCGTGGTAGACGGTCAGCGCCGCGGCCCACACCCAGTTGACCCCGACCCAGCGGCCGTAGGTCCCCAACGCTCCCAGATCCACCCAGGCCGGATCGAAGAAGCTCTTCACCATCAACCCTTCCTCGAGGATGCCGTAAGCCGCACCCAGGCAGAGCAGACACAACCAGCCCTTCCGCCACCGGCGCGTCAACTCCCGGCACAGGACCGCTCCACTGCCGTACAGCGCCATCAACAGGATCAGCGTGAAGGGGTTGAAGAACTCGCGCGGAGGCGCCGAACCTGAGAGCAGCTCTGCGACCGTCGGGGAGAGGAAGAAGAGAACCAGCGCGGGGGAGATCGTCCAGCGCTTGGTCACCGGCTTGTCCCCGATGCGGCGCCCCTGCGCAGCAGAAGGAAGTTGCCCGATACCCAGATGGCTCCCCCGGCGGCGACCATGATCGCAGCCTGCGCCAATCCTAATGAAGGCAGGAGCCCGGGGAGGTCGGGGCGCAGCGCCTGACCGATCGAGGTCTGCAGAGCCTCCCAGTCGGCAGCCCATGAGGTCAGGACCCCGTTCGCCGCAGCGCGGCTGGCGGCCTGAATCACCGGCAGGATTGCGCGCAGCGACCGTTCCGCCAGCGGCCAAGCCCACAAGCCGATGGCCAGTCCCGCCGTCAGCTCGACGGCCGCCACCCACGGGAATGTGCGCAGGCGCTGCCGCCGGCGCAGCGCGGCCTCGACCGGGCGGCTGAGATCGCGCCTCAGCGGCTCCTCGGCGACGGTGCCTATCTGCCGCAGCAACGCCTGAAGGGCAGTGAGCTCCGCCCGGCAGCCGGCGCAGCCACGCAGGTGCGCCTCCAGGCCGCCGGCTTCCGCAGTCGAAAGCTCGCCGTCGGCATAGGCCTGGAGCAGAAGGGGATCAGGATGTCCCGTGCGAGAGCGTTCCATCGGGCGTCAGCCTCCGGGCGAGTTGCCGCCGGGCGCGGAACAGGTGGCTGCGAACGTCGCTGACTGGCAGCCGCAGAGCACGAGCGATCTCCTCATAGGAGAGGTCATGGAAATGGCGCAGCTCGACCACGGCGCGATAGTGAGGCGGGAGGGAGAGGATGGCTGCGCGGACCGCCTGACTGCGCTCATGTGCCTCGTGGATCTGCTCGGGCCCGGGCGGCGGGTCGGTCGCCGGCAGGTCATCTTCATCCTCGAGCCCCACCTGGGTGGGAAGTTTGAGCTGCAGGCGATTGAGGCACAGATTGGCCGCCACCCGTCGGATCCACGGCCCGAAGGGCCGCTCGGGGTCGAAGGTGTCCAGGCGCCGATGAGCACGAACGAATGCCTCCTGACTCATATCCTCGGCCTCGGCCAGGTCGGCCAGCAGGCGATAGCAGACGTTGAAGACCGAGGTCTGATGGCGGCGCACCAGCTCACCGTAGGCCTCCACCATCCCCTGCCGGGCGTGCCGCGCCAGATCGGCGTCCGAGGAATCGAGCATGCCTATAGCGTACTACAGGGGTCAGGGCCGGGAAGTCGCGCCGCAGGCGGCCGGGGCGGTTTGCCCGGCGCCTTCCTGCTGTCTATACTCGGGGAGCCTGGGTTGCAGGAGCTGCAGCATACATGGACGAACCGATGATCTCCCCCGAAGCGGCCCGCGCCATCACGGCCGGCTTCCTGGTCGTGACCAACCTCGTGCCGCTGGCCGGCGCCCTGACGCTTGGATGGGAGGTCGGTACGATCCTCTACCTGTACTGGTTAGAGAGTGTGATTGTCGGCGGGCTGAACATCGTCAAGATGGCCCTGGCCCAGGGAATGCCTGCGCAGAGGCGGGTCCGCAAGCGCGAACCGATCGGAGCGGAAGACCTCGAGCGGCTGACCGAAATCGAACAGGCCTGGGGGAAGCGCGCCCCGCGGGCGGCCCGCTTCCTCCGCCAGGTCCGCCAGGAGGCTGAGGCGCGAACCCAGGCCGCCTTGTCCTCCGCGGCGCCACCGCCCCCTGTGGAGAGCGCGCTGACCGCCTTGGCGCCGGGCATGACCATCCTGGGCAAGCTCTTCCTGATCGCCTTCTTCACCGTGCACTACGGGATCTTCATGGCCGGCCATGTCGCGTTCCTGTTCGCCTTCTTCGGCCCGCCGGACATCCCCTTGTTCGACGCGGTGTTGATGCTGGGCCTGTTGCTCGCCAGCCATGTGCTCTCGTTGGTTACCTACTTCCTGCTGCGCGGGGAGTACCGCCGAGTAAACGTGGCGGAGCAGATGTCCCGGCCGTACGGCCGCATCGTGGTGATGCACGTCACCATCTTGATCGGCGGCCTGCTGGTCAAATCCCTCGGTGCGCCGATCCTGGCGCTGGCCGTGATGGTCGCCCTCAAGACCGCCATCGACCTGGCTGCGCATCTGCGCTCGCACGCGCGCTTCGAGTCCACGCCGACCCTGAGCGCCGCCTGACCCCCCGACGCGCAGGCTCCCGGAGCTCAAGGCGGTCCGGGAGCCTGAGGGTGGGCGCAGCCGGAGGGCTAGATGTCCAGGTTCCGGACCTCGCGGGCGTGTGTCTGGATGAAACGCCGCCGCGGCGGGACGGCCTCCCCCATGAGCATGTCGAACGTCCGATCGGCGGCCGCGGCATCCTCGATGGTCACCTGCATCAGCGTACGGTTGGCCGGATCCATGGTGGTCTCCCACAGCTGCGAAGGATTCATCTCACCCAGGCCCTTGTAGCGCTGCAGGCCGGCCTTGTCGGCCGTCGTGCCCAGCTCTTTCAGCAGCCGAGGCAGGTCTTCCTCCCGGTAGGCGTAATGCACTTTGCTCTTGTGGCTGACTCGGAAGAGCGGCGGCTGCGCGATGAACAGGTGCCCTTCATCGATCAGGTCGGACATATAGCGGAAGAAGAACGTCAGCAGCAGCGTGCGGATGTGGCTGCCGTCGACATCGGCGTCGGTCATGATGATCACCCGCCCGTAGCGCAGGCCGCTCAAGTCGAAGCTCTCCCCCACCCCGGTGCCCAGCGCCGAGATGAGCGCTTTGACCTCGTTGTTGGAGAGGATCTTATCCAGGCGGGCGCGCTCGGTGTTGAGGATCTTGCCGCGCAGAGGCAGCACCGCCTGGAAGTGCCGGTCGCGGCCCTGCTTGGCCGAGCCGCCGGCCGAATCGCCCTCGACGATGTAAAGCTCGCACTTGTTCGGCTCGCGTTCCGAACAATCGGCCAGCTTTCCCGGAAGCGTCAGGCTCTCCAGTGCGCTCTTGCGGATGACCAGGTCGCGGGCCTTCTTGGCCGCATCGCGCGCTCTGGCCGAGGTAAGGCACTTCTGAACGATCGCCCGGCCAGCGCGCGAGTTGCCTTCCAGGAAGGCGCTGAAGGCCTCGTTCAGCACCGACTGCACGTGCGTCTGCACCTCGGCGTTCATGAGCTTGACTTTCGTCTGACTCTCGAACTGCGGGTCACGGTGCTTGACGCTGACGATGGCGGTCAGGCCCTCGCGCGTATCGTCGCCGGAGAAGTTCGGGTCCGAGTCCTTGAGCAGCCCGGCCTTGCGGGCGTAGTCGTTGATCGTGCGCGTGATGGCGGCGCGCATGCCGGTCAGGTGCGTCCCACCGTCGATGGTGTTGATGGTGTTGGCGAACGAGTAGACCGATTCGGCGTAGGCATCGGTGAACTGAAGCGCCACCTCGATCCCAATGGCCTCCACCTCGGCGTCGACGTGCACGACCGGATGCAGAACCTCGCGGTTGCGATTGAGGAACCGCACGAAGGAGGTGATCCCGCCTTCGAAGTAGAAGTTCATCTCGCGCTGCTCGCGCTCGTCGATGAAGTGGATCGTGACGCCGCGCGTCACGAAGGCCATCTCGCGGAAACGCTGCACGAGCGAGTCGAAGCGGTAGTCGAAATCGCCCGAGAAGATCTTGCGGTCGCGCAGGAAGGTCGTCCTGGTCCCGGTGACGCCCTTGGGCGCTTTGCCGATGGCCTTGACCGGCCCGGTGGGGATGCCACGCTGGTAGCGCTGCTGATGGACCTGGCCGTCGCGCAGCACCTCGACCTCGCACCATTCCGAGAGCGCGTTGACGGCTGAGACGCCCACCCCGTGCAGCCCGCCCGAGACCTTGTAACCGTCGCCGCCGAACTTGCCGCCGGCGTGCAGCTTGGTCATCACGACTTCCAGCGCGGACTTCTTCTGCTCGGGATGGATGTCGACCGGAATGCCGCGCCCGTCGTCCTCGACCGTCACACTGCTGTCCGTGTGAATGGTGACGGTGATGTTCTTGCAGGCGCCGGCCAGGGCTTCATCGATCGAGTTGTCGACCACCTCGTAGACGAGATGGTGCAGGGCCTTGACGTCCGTGCCTCCGACGTACATGCCCGGGCGGCGGCGTACAGCCTCCAGGCCCTCCAGGACCTGGATGTCTTTCGCGGCATAGCTGCCGGTAGGCTTGACCGACTTCTTGGTCATTCCGCTCTCCCTCAACCGGTCCTCAGACGCCGGCGGCCGGCGGCGTGTTTGCCGCCTGACCGGCCGTCACCGTACGCTGGATCTGCAGCATCCATTCCCTGCGCCCCTGGTAGAAGACGTAGCTGCCCGCCAGCAGCGTGGCGCTGACGAAGGCGTGACCGACCACGGCCAGCAGCGCGTACCAGGAGTCCTCCAGCGGCAGGCTCCAGACCCAATTCGTGGCATAGCTGACCAGGAACCCCAGCGACAGATAGCTGACCGTCCCCAGCATGTTCCAGCGGACGATCTGCACGCTTTCCAAGACGGACCGGAACACGCTCAAACGATGGCGAATGATCCCGTGCGGCGTGAAGATCAGATACACCGCCGCCCAGAACAGCAGGCTGAAGCCGAGGAAGGCCAGCGCCAGCCCCAGGAGCGGCACCAAGTAGGCCGCCGCCGAAGCGACCAGCAAGGTGAGCAGGGCGACCGTCAACGCGCCGGCATAGACCGCCAGCGAGAGCAAGGCCATCCGACCCCAGGCGGCCGCCGCTGAAAGCAGCTCCGTGCGCGGCGCCACCTGGCGCGCAACCCAGACGTGATAGAGCGACCCCAACCCCAGCCCCACGAGGGACAGCGCCAGCCAGACCGCCAGGACCAGCAGACCGTTGGGCAGGTCGATGCCAGTCGGCGGGCCGAGCGGGGCCGCCTCCGGCATGCGGGCCGCCATCAGGCTGGGGAGGCCAACCGGCAGGCTGCTCAGCGCCGAGAACAGGTTGAAGCGCGAGGCCAGGTCCAGCAGGGCCTGGCGCATCGCCCCCACCTGCTCGGTCATGACGGCATCGGCGCCGGCTGGGGCCGTCAGGCCTGCGGCCAGGGGCCTCAACAGCCCGGCCACGCCCAGGCGCGGGCCGAGCCATAAGAAGAGATCCAGCAGGAACGCCGGCACGATCAGGCCCGGCCGGGCGGCTACACGGTCAAAGCCCGTGGCCAGGGCACGCAGGACGCCGATCGGCGGTGCAGCGGTGGGGTTAGGACGCGCATTCACGAAGTCCGATTCTACCATGCGGGGCCGGCTTGCGAGGCGCGGCGGCTCGCAGGCGCCCGACCGCGCAAGTCGAGTTACAATCCAAACGCCAATGCAGACTCGCCCCATCGCCCTGCTGACCGACTTCGGAGACCTGGACGCGTACGTCGGGGCGATGAAGGGCGTCCTGCTCAGCCTGGCGCGGCACGCACCGATCGTCGATATCACGCACCAGGTACCGCCCGGAGACATCCGCCGGGCGGCGCTGCTGCTCTGGCAGGCTGCCCCGTACTTCCCGCCCGGCACCGTGTTCCTGGCGGTCGTGGATCCCGGCGTGGGCACCCCCCGGCGCGCGCTGGCCGTCGAATTCAACGGCTTCGCCTGCGTCGGTCCTGACAACGGATTGTTCACCTATCTGCTCGCCACCCGCAGCGATTGGAGGGCCGTGGCGCTGCAAGCCGAGATACTTGGCCTTCCCGAGCCCAGCTGGACCTTCCACGGGCGGGATGTTCTTGCTCCAGCCGCGGCGCGCCTGGCCGTCGGCCAGACGCTCGCCTCGCTCGGCCGGCCGGCCGGCGACCTGGTCCGCTTTCCCCTGCCGCGTTGCGAACTGGAGTCCGAGACCACGATCGTCGGAGAAATCATCGCCGGCGACGCGTTCGGCAACGCCGTCACGAGCGTGGGTATCTTGCACCGGGAGGGTGAGCAGCTCGCCTTTGAACCGTGGCTTCCGGGCAGTGTTCCCGCACGCCTGGCCCTGGCCGGGTCGCAGGTCATCGTCGGCGGCCTGATCCTGGACCTGGTCACCACCTTCGGCGCGGTCGCGCCCGGCGAGAGTCTGGCCTACATCGGCAGCAGCGGCCTGCTCGAGATCGGCGTGAATCAGGGGCGCGCGGTCGACCAACTCGACCTCGCCCCCGGACAGGCGGTCCGCCTCAGCTCTGCAAGGAGGACTCAGCGATGAGCAGCTTTCTGATCGACGGCCTTCAACCCCTGCGCGGCGAGGTGACCCCCTCCGGCAACAAGAATGCCGCCCTGCCCCTCCTGGCCGCGTGCCTGATGACCGAGGAACCGGTCACCCTGCACAACCTGCCCGACATTGGCGACATTCGCACGATGGGCGACCTGCTCAGAAGCCTTGGCGTCGCGATCGAAGTCCTCGACGCACACACCTGGCGGGTCCATGCCGCCGGGACACCACAAGGCGAGTTGGACCCGGAGGCGTGCCGCCGCATGCGCGCCTCCGTCCTGCTGGCGGGCCCACTGGCGGCGCGCGCCGGCCGGGGCAGCCTGCCCCCTGTCGGCGGCGATTTCATCGGGCGGCGGCGGGTGGATACGCATCTCCTGGCACTGCAGGCACTGGGGGTGGACTGCGAGTACACGGCCGGCGGGCTCAGCCTGCGAGTCGAGCACGGCCTGCGCGGCGCCGACGTCCTGTTGGACGAGGCCAGTGTCACGGCGACGGAGAACGCCATCATGGCCGCCGTCACCGCCCGCGGTCACACCGTCCTGCGCAACGCCGCCTCCGAGCCGCACGTCCAGGATCTCTGCCACTTCCTCAACCTGCTCGGGGCGAACATCGAGAACATCGGATCGAACACCTTGCACATCGAAGGTGTGGCGCGCCTGCATGGCGGCGAGTACACCATCGGGCCGGACTACCTGGAAGTCGTCAGCTTCATCGGCGCCGCCGCCGTCACCGGCGGCGACGTGCGCATTCGCAACGCCGCCCCGCAGCATCTGGGCATGGTCCGCCTGGTCCTCGGCCGCATGGGCGTGAGCTGGGAGGTCGAGGGCGACGATTTGGTGGTCACGGCCGGGCAGAAGCTCGAGGTCGTCCCCGATCTGCGCGGGCACATCCCTCAGATCAACGTCATGCCCTGGCCGGCCTTCCCAACCGATCTGATGAGCATCGCCATCGTCATCGCCACACAGGCCAATGGGACGATCCTGTTTCACGACTGGATGTTCGAAGGCCGCATGTTCTTCATCGACAAGCTGGTCTCGATGGGAGCGCGCATCGTGCTCTGCGATCCGCACCGCTGCATCGTCCAGGGGCCGAGCCACCTCGTCGGCGAGCAGCTCGAGAGCCCCGACATCCGCGCCGGCCTGGCCTTGATACTGGCCGCGCTGGCGGCTGAAGGTCAGTCGCACATCCGCAACATCCGACAGATCGAGCGTGGCTACGAGCGCATCGACGAGAAGCTCGGCCGGCTGGGGGCGCGCATTCAGCGGGTGGAGAACTGAGCGCAGGCCGACGCCTGCCTGAGGCTCAGGCGTCCGCCTCTGAGGCGAGTGAGGGGAAGCCCGGCATAGCGCCGGGCCGATCGCCGCGGCGG